>CBFGVX010000020.1:0-42212 GCA_965652425.1 uncultured bacterium
CGGTACTGAACCATCCAAGGTGCTTCTCTGAAGAGACCACCGATGGCTCCGCCGCCGTTGCCTCCGCCGTAACCGCCGCTACCCCCTATGACATTCCCAAAGCCCCGAGCACTGCCCTCGGTTTCAGCGTATGGACCGATCACCTGCGCATAGACCTCAATGCGCCCTCCAGTTCCACCACGGCCCTCATCACTCGGGGACTTCCGATTCGTGCCTCGCCCATCATCCGGATACCCCGCACCGCCCTTCGGTGCAACAAGTGGACGATTCAGAACAAGGACGGGAGTTCGCACAACCAGCGCACCGGCGTCTCCACCGTTTGCTCCCGCATAACTTCCGTCCGCTCCGGGGAACCCGTGGACTTCGCCGCGAATTATCACGCCCGTAACGCTAGACAGGGTCATTGTCGGTGCAGGTGTGCGGCTGCTATCTGGTGGAAGCCCTCTGATGACCCCATCCACAATGATCGCGCCGTAGGTCCGAAACTCAACGGCCTCAGAGTAGACCCATTCTTCATTCGCTGGCACATAAAGAGCCTCGATCGATTCGATCACGCCGCCTTCTTTTTCGATCACGATGCGAGAGGGTGTCAGTTCGTGAGCACGGACGCTTACAGAGGGCGCATGGTCCGAGTTGGCACATCCGCTCATCAGCGACACGCAAACCACAGCACCAAGCAAAACAACACGGTTCATTCAATTTCTCCTCGTCGGTCGGCATGACCGACGAGCACACCGTACCTCGCGGGGTGAGAAAACGAAAGACAAATCAGAACCTTCAGCGATCACGCTGCAGCCACCCTCACTCCCCCAACTGATCCCGGCCCGGCAGCGAACTCGGCCCCGAACCCACCACCTTCTCGTAGCCGCTGCCGCCCTTCACATACTTCGTGAAGCCCATCTTCTCCAAGCTGGAGTCGCTGGTCAGGCGCTTGTCGCGCGCGGTCGAGTGCTGGCCGCCGATCATCGGGGGCTGGATGATCCGCTGCACCGGCTCGCCGGTCTCGGGGTGCTTCGTCAGCGCCTTGTCATTCATGGACTGCACCACCTCGAAGACCTCGCCCTCCGAGCCGTCGGCCGTGATCACCTGGTAGACATACACCGGCATGCTGCACCCTCCGTAATCCTGATCTCGCTTTCCGCCAGCATCGTCATTCCGCAAACATCGCTTCAACAAACTGGTCCGGGTCGAACGGCTCGACATCCTCCGGCCGCTCGCCCACGCCGATGAACTTCACCGGCACACCCACCGCCTCGTGCACCGCGATGACCACGCCGCCCTTGGCCGTGCCGTCGAGCTTGGCGAGGAACAGCCCGGTCACATCGATCGCCTCGCTGAACTTCTTCGCCTGCTGCACCGCGTTCTGGCCGGTCGTCGCGTCGAGCACCAGCAGCACCTCGTGCGGGGCGCCCTCGATCTTGCGCGCCACCACATCGCGGATCTTCGTGAGCTGCCTCATGAGCGGGTCCTGCGTCTGCAGCCGCCCGGCGGTGTCGATCAGCAGCACATCCACCTTCCGCGCCAGAGCCGCATCGCACGCGTCGAACGCCGCCGCGGCGGGGTCGCCCCCCTGCTGCCCCTTCACGATCTGCACGCCCAGCCGCTCCGACCAGATCTCGAGCTGGCGCACCGCGCCGGCCCGGTAGGTGTCGCACGCCGCGAGCAGCACGCTCTTGCCGTCGTCCACCAGACTCTTGGCGATCTTCGCGACGCTGGTGGTCTTGCCCGCGCCGTTCACCCCCGCGACGAGGATCACCGTAGGCAGCCCGGTCGAAGCGGTGTCGGCGAAATGGATCCGCCTGTCCTCCTCGGGCCACAGCGCCTTCAGTTCGCGCTTGAGGTAGTCGAGCACCTGCTCGCCTTTGGTCATCTTCCCGGCCTTGTAGTCGGCCTTGATGCCCGCGATCAGACGCAGCGCCGTCTGCACGCCGATGTCCGCCTGGATCAGCCGCTTCTCGAGATCGCGGATCAGCTCATCATCGAGCTTCCGCCCGAGCAGCATGGACCGCAGCCCGCTCGCGAAGGTCTCGCGCGTGCGCTCCAGCCCCTTCTTGACCTTCCCGAAGACCGACTTCAGAAGCGCCATGTCAGTTCGCCTCCACCGGCTCGGGCTTCTCGCCCTGCATGTGCTTGTAGATCTTGTCGAGCACCGCGTTCACGAAGCCGGGGCTGCGCTCGGTGCTGTACTTCTTGGCCAATTCGACCGACTCGTTGATCACCGCCTTCGGCGAAGCACCCTCCTGCTGCATCTCCCAGCAGGCCAGGCGAAGGATCGCCCGGTCCACCGCCGGCTGGCGGTGCGCGGGCCAGGTCGGGGCATACTGCCCGACCAGCCGGTCCGACTCCCGGCGCATCCCGTACGCCGCTTCCGCCCGCTCGAACGCCCGGGCGATATCCTTCGGCTCGGGAGCCGCACCGTCGTCGAACTCCACCTCCGCCAGGCTCTCCTGCACATGCGTGCGGTCCTGCGGCGTCAGACCGCCCTCGGACAGAGCATCGAGTTGAAACAGGGCCTGGAAGGCCAGCATCCGGATGTCGCGTGGTTTAGCCATGGAAGAACATCAGCAGGCGAATTGCCAAGGAGGAAGCGGGAAACTCCCGCGAAGGACGAATCGGCTGGAGCCCATAGGATAGGCGATCAGGCATCTTCAGGAGCGTCTGCATCGGCCGCGGGCAGCGTCCGGAGCGAGGCGATCAGTCCCGCCGATCGCAGCGCCGCCTCCATCGCCTCCGCCCCCTTGTTGCCGAGTTTGCCGCCCGCCCGCGCTTCGGCCTGCTCCGGGCTGTTCACCGTCAACACCCCGATCCCGAACGGCACGCCCGTCTCCGCCGAGGTCCTGGTGAGCTGCTGGAAGATCGCGTGGTTGATGATCTCATCGTGGCTGGTCTCGCCCCGGATCACGCACCCCAGCACGACCACCACGCCGTACCGCCCGGTCACGGCCATCTCCGCCGCCATCGTCGGCAGTTCCAGAGACCCCGACACCTCAACGACGGTCGCCTCGCCCGCACCGCCCGCCGCCCGCTCAAGGGCCTCGATCGCCCCCTCTCGCAGCTTCTCGGTGATCCAGCCGTTGTACTGGCTGACCACGATCGCCGCCCGGAACACACCTCCGAAGGCGCGGGCGATGTCGGGAATCGGGGTGGGTTCGACGGTCTGGTGCTTCGGCTCGGCCATGGCCCGCATGGTATCCGCGCGAGCCGAGCCGCACCCGGATTGCGGCTACGATGGCCTCCCGATGACCTCCCTGATCGCCAGACTCTCACCGCTGCTGCACCTCACGCGGATCACCGCGGCGTTCGCCGTCACCGGCAACATCTGGTTCGTCATCCTCTGGACCCGGTCTGTCGAGGCGGAAACCCAGGCCCTCGCCGCCACCACCGGCATCACCACCGCGCGCACCCCGCTCGCGCTCGCCCTGCTGGGCGGGCTGTTCATCGCCCTCGGCTTCTACGCCTTCGCCATGGTCGCCAACGACCTCATGGACTACCGGCGCGATCGCACGCTGCACCCGGATCGCCCATTGCCAGCAGGGAGAATGTCCCTTGACGCCGCGCGGGGTCTGACCGCCTCCACGCTCCTGCTGGCGATCTGCGGTGCCGCCCTGCTCGGTAACCGCCCGGTCCTTCTGGCGATCATCACCGCCGTCGCGATCATGCTCTACAACGCCTCGGCCAAGTTCCTGCCCTCGGTCGGGCTGGTGCTGCTCGGGCTGATCTACGCTGCGCACATGCTCATCGCCAATCCGGAGCTGCTCTTCCTGTGGCCGGTCTGGCTGGCCATGACCCACACCCTCGCGGTCGGCGCGTTCACCCACCACCTCGCCGGGCGTCGGCCCCTGCTGAGCCGTCGGTCGATGGGGCTGGCGATCTTCGGCTGGGGCTTCTGGACGCTGGTGCTCGCGATGCTCTCGGTGTCGCGCAACGGCTCGTTCTGGCCGGACTTCGTGCCCGCCAGCGCTGCCATCGCACCGGCCTGCCTCGCGGCTCTCTACCTGCTTTTCGCGTTCTCCAAAATGCGGACCACCCGCTCGCCCGGCAAGGCCGCCGATAAGGTCCAGAGGTATGGGGCGCTGTGGCTGCCGATGTACGCCGCGGCGTGGGCCTTCGGCACCGGTCTGCTCTGGCCGGGCATCGCCCTCGCACTGCTCAGCATCGCCGGGTTGCTCGGGATGACCATCCTGCGGGAGATCTACTCGCTCGTCGAGCACCCGATCGGCTATCGCCGATAAGAACGCCTCGCTGGAGCGGTTACACTGGGCGGCATGTCCAAATCAGCCATCATCGTGCTCGTCCTCATCGCGCTCGGCCTCGGGGGGATGCTGCTGATCATCAACCAGCAGCCCAAGGGACCGGGTGGCCAGAACTCCTCGGACACCCCCAGCGGCCCGGCGTTCGAAATCGATGTGGCTCAGGTGCAGGCCCTGAGCATCAGCCGACCCGGTGAACCGACCCGTTCCGTATTCAAGACCGAAGACAACTCGTGGGTGTACGCCGAACTGCCCGCGAGCGCGACGCCCGACTCCGGCTGGCCGGCCGATTCGCCTCGCATCCAGTCCGCCTTGCGTTCGTTGACGCCCATCCCCGCCGCGGGCGATGCTTCCGGGGCGACGATCGATGAGACCGCCCCGACCATCGAGTTGCGTCTCGCAAACGGCACGATGCGAACTCTCAAGGTCGAGCAGCAATCGGTCGGAGGCAATGTGCTCGCTCAAATCGATGAAGATCGGCTCGTGCTGATCCAGGCGGGAACAGTCTCGGCCATCTTCGATGAGGGGCCCAGCGAGTGGCGGGTGAAAGGCCCGCTGGCGGGGATCGCGGGAGACGCATCGCGCCTCACCATCACCGCAGGAGACCGACGCGTCGCGCTCGCCAAAGTCGAGAACCGCTGGATCATGCGAGCACCGATCTCCGCTCGCGCCGATGAATCGGTGATCAGGACCGTACTCGAAGCGATCCTCAAGATGCGCATCGCCGAGTTCGCGGGCGCGGAGGCCATCGTCTCTGAACCCGTCGTCACGATCGAAGCCGAACGCGATGACACGATCCGAAACGACGGCAGCGCCCGCCGCGTGACGAGCCGCACGCTGGACATCGGCCCTGCCGCTTCAGGAGGAACGGCGCGTCTGGCGACGCTGCGCGGCTCGAATCTCCCGGCTCTCACGCCCCTCGTGCTTGAGCGAGGCGATATCCAGACCGACCAGCAGTTCGCCAACCTCGCCCGACCCGAGGCGTACCTGAGCAAGATCGCGGTGCCGGAGCGTCGCGCGGATATCGGCATCATCCTGTTCCGGCCGCTCGGAGATTCCACCGGTGATCGCGGCTTCCGGCGTGACATCGAGGGATGGAACGAGATGCGCCCCGACGGGGGGATGCGCACCGCCGAATTGCCGGATCGCGATGCGCTGACCGGCGTGCTGAACCTGCTCTGCGACACGCCGGGCCAGCCGCGGATCGCTGCCGAAGTCGAAGACTTCCGCCCGCTGACCCGCGTTGAGTTGTACACCCTCGACGATTCCGATCTCGGCACGCTCCAGGTCGGTTATGCGCAGGGCATGCTGGCGGTGCGCCGAACGAATGTGCTCTGGCTGTACCCGGATGCGAGCGTACCCGCTCTCTTCATGCTGCCGCTGCCCGATCAGGTGGAGCCGGAGGCGCCGCGCGAGCCGAGCAACGACCCCGGGGACGCGGACCCGCAGGACAACAAATAACGCTCAAGCGCACCGACGATACAGCAGCCGCAGGTCCTCGCCGAATCGCTTGCAATGCTCAAGCCGATACCGCGCGCTGTCGGTGATGCGCTCGCACGGACCTCCCTCGAACGCTGAGCGCCCCTCGGGATCGCCAAGGATCCTCGGCGCGATATAGACGCACAGTTGATCGAGCAGGTCTTCGCGATGCAGCGCCCCCAGAAGCCGGGGGCCGCACTCGGTGAGGACCGTCGAACATCCTCGCTCGCGGCACAACCAGCGCAGCAACTCCCGCATGGACAGCGCCCCGTCTTCGCTCGCATCGAACGCCACCACATCCACGCCCCGCTCGGTCATCGTGCGATACCAGCGCGCGTTGGATTGGATCACCGAGGCCCGGACCGCAACAGTCAACGGCGCACCGCCCTGCACGCTGCGCACGAGATGGCAATCGAGCGGCATGCGTCCCCCCGGATCGACCACGACCCGGCGTGCCACCCGACGCGTCGGCACACCACGAGCCGTCAGCAGCGGGTTGTCGGCCAGCACCGTGCCGATGCCCGTGAGGATGGCATCCACCTTCGCGCGCACGCGGTGCACGCTCCGGCGCGACCATTCGTTGGAGATCCACTTCGAATCGCCGCTTCCGGTGGCGACCTTGCCGTCGATGGTCTGCGCCCACTTGCCGATCACCCACGGAAGGCCGGTCTGGATCCGGTGGCGGAACGGTTCGGAAACCGAGATCGCCGCACGACTTTCTCGCGAGTGATGGGTTGAGATACCCTCGGCTTCGAGTGCGGCCGCTCCGCCGCTGGCGGGCGGGTTCGGATCAGGTGCGGCGTACACGACCCTCGCAATGCCCGACCGGATCAGTGCCGCCGTGCACGCCGGCTGTCGCCCCTGATGGTTGCAGGGCTCGAGGGTGACCCAGGCCGTTGCCCCGCGTGGATCCTCGGCCCGTTTCTGACACGCCAGGAGCGCCTCCGCTTCGGCGTGGAGTCCGCCCAGTCGGCGATGATGACCGATGCCGAGAATCTCCACCCGCCCGTCGTGCTCGCGCCCGATCACGCAGCCGACCATCGGGTTCGGCTCGACCGCGCCGAAGCCCCTGAGGGCCGCTCTGGCGGCAAGATCGAGCATGGCACGGTCAATGGACATGAGAGCAGGGTATGCCGATCGCGGTTCAGGCGTGGCGCCGGAGCCGACGAAGCTCGTCCTGTGAGGCGACGGCGGCGAGGTCTTTCAAATACCGGCTTCCGTCGGCGGCGTACCCGGCCGTGGGCTTCAGCTCCGGGAGCCGGGCCAACCAGTACGCGTTCAGGCGGGCGATCATCAGTTCACGCATCAGCTTGGCCGTCATGGAGGCGAGGGCGACGGGCAGGTGCCGGGACTCGGCCTCGACCTCGAAACTGACCCGAATCCGCCGCCCACGCTCGGAAATCTCGTACACGCTCCGCGCTTCGGACTCCCCGAGCGTCTCGACCGTGGTCCCGGGCAGGACGCGCTGCAGCGCGGCGGCGTAGCGGGTTCGCCCGCCCTGCCGATCGACCACGATCCGCGGGCACCCCGCCGGATCATCGTGGCGTGCGGCTTCGGACCGCCACACCCGGCCGATCAACGCGCCCACCCGTTCGAACGAGAGCGCCGCCTTGGAGCCCAGCCGCTTGAAGTCGGTGTTGAACCGTTCTTCGCAACTGAGCAGGCAGCGCATTTCGACCGGGCGGACTGCCGCCGATTCGCACGCGCTGCGCAGTCGGGTGGTGAGCAGACGGAGGTGGTCCATCGTGGTGCCCAGCGGCAGGGCTGGATCGGCATCGCCGTTGTACCACGGCAGAGTCCCCGGTTCGGCGTGGAGCCGCCTGCAGAGCCGCTCAACGCTCCACGGCTGTTCCGTATCGGTCGAGCTTGCGCCCAGGAACCCGAGGACTCCGAGTTCGAGGTGGTGCAGAGGGTGCTGACGCTTGACCGAGTTGGCGAGCTTGAGCTGTTTGGAGTCGGCGATGGCGATGCGCGAGGTCGTGGCTTGGCTTCTCGCGCGACAGACGACGGTTCCGAGCAGGTCCCACAGGTCGGGTATGCCGGCTGCGTGCGGCTGATCGGGGATCTCGAACACGCTGCACGCGACGCTCAACGGCCCGAGGATCGGTCCGTACCCGGCCTCGTCGATTCCCGCGTAGATCATGCTCGCCGATTACCTCGTCCGTTCAATGCCGTCGCAGGTGTATGGATTACCAGCGCACGATGGCGGAGTAAAGCGCTGTGGAACGAAAAGGAGCAGCCGCGTGAACGACTGCTCCGGATCGATCATTGATTGTGCTGCCGAGATCGGCAGAGCGATCAGTTGTTCGGCGCGGGAATAAGCGGAGTCATCGGATCCGGCTCGTAGTCCGGGGGCAGCTCGAAGTTGTCAACCCGCTCGCCACCGCTGGGACCGGAGTTTCCGCCGCCACCAAACTGGATGACGATGATGACTCCGGCGATGAGCAGGAGCGCCACGGCCACGATGATTTTCACTGCGTCTTTGTTCACGAGAGGTCTCCTAAGGTAATTGTCGCAGCATCCTAGCTGTTGCCGCGATGAGACATGATCATACCGATGCGCCTCGATCGCATCCGGGTTTCACCGACGGGAATCCATCACCGTCGTGAATCGGGGCGAAATCGGCATAAAGAACGCGGCCGGCACATGATGCCGGCCGCGTTATCAGATGAGCATCGATCGATCAGGGAAGGTCACGACCGCGGATACCGCCGTGGGTCACGATGTAGGGAACATCGAAGAAGGTCGCGGCACCCTCGTCCACATAACCGAGGCGGAGCGTGCCACCCGCGTTTTCACTGGGGTTGGATCTCAGGGCATCGGTGTAGGGGCGGTTGGATCCGGCGCTGCCGTCGACAGTGGCGTAGGTCGTGGTCACGCCCTGTTCGAACCAGCTGAGGATATCCGGATCGTGGATGGCGTCATCGGTGAAGAAGCACACCTTGTTGGAAGGGTACAGCACATCCGAGAGGCGGTTCTTGCGAACGAGAGTGAGGTAATTCTGAACGGTCGGCTGGGTACCGTTGCCGCCGTTGGAGAACTGGCCGTAAGTCGCGTTGAGACTGGAGTTGACGGGCGCACCGGTCCGGGGGTTTCTCAGCCATACCTCGGGAGTCACCACCATGCTGCTGGGGTAGAGGTACGAGCCGTTGGAGATACCGTCGGGAGCCAGAGTATTCAGTCCGTCCACGGTGATCGGGGCGTTGCGGTTGGCGACGGGCGGCAGCGAGGGGAACTCGCCTTCGCGCTCGACACGCAGCCAGTCGAGGAAGATGTCCCACTCGCGACGACCCTGAAGGTCGGACGGCGAGAGGAAGACATCCTGCATGGCCTGAGCACCGGTACCGTCGACCATGAACTCGCTCATGACGACCCAGTACATGTGCGAGATGCACTGGAGGTTGTTCATCCACGGATCGGCGTAGAGGAAGTAGGTGGGCGGTCCGGTGGGGTTGCCCATGGTGCGGATGCCCTGGGTTCCGAAGCTGAACCCGTTGGTGGGACGGTCTACCGTGGCAAAGCGGAAGGACGGCTGGCCTCTGGGACCGTAGGTCGCTGCGAGATCACCGCCCGGCGAGTCCGGGGCGTTCGGCAGGGCCTGGTCGTTGGCCGAGGCGTAGTTCATCATGCCCTGGGCATGCTGCGCCATGTTGGAGGTGCACGCTGCGATTCTGGCCTGGCGCCGGGTTTGACCGACGGCGGGCAGCAAAATCGAAATCAGCAGTGCGATGATCGAGATCACCACAAGCAATTCGATGAGCGTAAATCCGCTCTTTCTGGGGTTGGCCATTGAAGGCCTCCTTTCACACTGGGAAGCAGCGCAATTGCGCTTCGGTGCGGCGATAAAGCTTCCCGGTCATCAACACACGCCGAGCACTTCTCCCCTGTGGAGTCGTGAACTGGCAAATGAAAGTGATGCCGCTCCGAATTGAAACGATGGCGCAGGATTTCTCCGGCTGCATCGCGGATTCCTATCCGAAAGTGTACCGGATCAGGATGCATGTGCACGCCAGAATCTCGGATTTTTCTTGAACTCCCGGATATCTAGGGGAAATAAATCCGGGGCCGTATCAATTTCTGGAATGCCCTGAAACGCCAAACGCCCACTGAAGAGTGGGCGTTTGGTCGGATCTGGGATCGGTTGATCGGCCTGCAGCCAATCCAAGTGCGGATGAGAGGAGTCGAACCTCCACGGGATTTTACTCCCACTAGGACCTGAACCTAGCGCGTCTGCCAATTCCGCCACATCCGCGAGCGGCCCGACAGGATAGCGATTTCCGCGGCCATAGCAACCGCCCGGAGATCGCGGATCGCGATCTTCCGAGCGATTGTTCTCTCCCCTCCCGGAGAATCGGTGCGGATGCGCGTTACTTGCTGGCGGCCTTGGCGGTTTTGCGGGTCGACTTGGACTTGCTTCCCGAATCGGAGTCGTCGGGGGCCTCGGGTTCGGGCTTGGCTTCCACCTGCTCGGCGACGGGCTTGGGCGCGTAGCCGGGGACACCCTTGGCCTCGAGGATTTTGCGATGAATCTCCTGCTTCAGGTCCGGGTTGTCGGCGAGGAAGCGTTTGGCGTTCTCGCGTCCCTGGCCGAGGCGGGTTTCGCCGTAGCTGAACCATGAGCCGGACTTGTCGACGATGCCCTCCGCGACGCCGAGATCGACGAGGTCGCCGGTGAGGGAGATGCCCTCGTTGAACATGATGTCGAACTCGGCGGCCTTGAAGGGCGCGGCGAGCTTGTTCTTCACCACTCGAGCGCGGACGCGGTTGCCGACATTCTCCTCGCCTTCCTTGATGGACGAGATGCGCCGGACATCGATGCGGATCGAGGAGTAGAACTTCAGGGCGCGGCCGCCGGTGGTGGTTTCGGGCGAGCCGAACATCACGCCGATCTTTTCACGGATCTGGTTGATGAAGATAACGGTGCAACTGGTCTTGGCGATCGCGCCCGTCAGCTTGCGGAGTGCCTGGGACATGAGGCGGGCCTGCAGGCCGACATGGGAGTCGCCCATTTCGCCTTCGAGTTCGGCGCGAGGGACGAGGGCGGCGACCGAGTCGACCACGACGAGGTCGACGGCGTTGGAGCGGACAAGCAGTTCGCAGATTTCGAGGGCTTCTTCGCCGGAACTCGGCTGGCTGACGAGCAGGTCATCGATGTTGACGCCGAGGCGACGAGCCCAGGAGGGATCGAGGGCGTGCTCGGCATCGATGAAGGCGGCGACGCCGCCTTTCTTTTGAGCGTTGCCGAGGGCGGTGAGGGCGAGGGTGGTCTTGCCGGAGGATTCCGGTCCGTAGATCTCGATGACGCGTCCGACGGGGAGCCCCTTGCCGCCGAGGGCGAGGTCGAGTGAGACCGCGCCGGTACTGATGCCGGGGATGGCGGCGAGGGCGTTCTCGTCCATGGTCATCAGCGAGCCCTTGCCGAAGGTTCGCTCGATCTGGGATTTGGTGCGTTCGAGGGCTGCGGCCCGCTCTTTGGCGACTTTCTCATCCAGCATGCTGGTCTCTCCTAATCGGTTCAGGCCATTGGGGGCACTGAGGCGCGTCGAGTTGTTCGTTGTGCTGACCATACCGCAAGTCTCCTTCGGACACAAGAATGTTTGGGTGTCATCAGGGTAGCGTGCGAATGGGCGATTGCAAGGCCTGTTTGGTCTATTTTTGGATTTCGTGGACGGTTTTTGATCGGTTCAGTGACATACTGTTGTCACTGAGAACAGCGTTGACGGCCCGTGAGAAGGCCTCGCCTCGTTTTTCATAGTTGGCGAACTGGTCCCAGGACGCAAAGCCGGGGGAGAGCAGCAAGACCGCGGGACCGGGGGCTTGGCTGATCTCGACCAAGGCCTGAGAAACCGCTCGATCGAGGGTCTGGACGAAGGTGGCCCGGCCGCCCTGCTCGATGATCGAGGCGGCGAGGGCTGCGCCGGTGTCTCCGATGCAGAGGGTGTGGGCGCAGCGTGCGCCCGCGAGGGCGATGGACTGCGGGTCTGTGCCCTTGTCGTAACCGCCGGCGATGAGCCAGACGCGCGAGGCCCCCACCTCATCGGCCTGATCGAAAGCGTCCACGGCGAGGCGCACACCCTCGGGTGTGGTGCACTTGGAATCGTTGAACGCGCGGAAGCGCCCGCCGCCGAGTTGGGTATCGACCACGAGTTGGAGACGGTGCGGCAGGCCGGGGAAATCGGCGAGCACGGAGGGGGCCGGGGCGGGATGCCCGGCTTTGCGGAGAGCCGTGGATGCCGCGGCGAAGGCGAGCGAGGCGTTGGATCGGTTGTGCTCGCCGGGGAGCGCGAGTTCGAGCGCAGTGTCGAGCGGGGTCGGCGATGAGAACCCGAAGGCACGGGCGGCCTGTTCGGACGCGATCACCGTGCCGCAGTGCGCCGTTGCGGCGTTCGCCAGAACCATCTTCGATGCGCGGTAGTGCTCGAAGGAGCCGTGCCAGTCGATGTGATTCTTCGAGAGCGTGGTGAAGGCGGCGACATCGGGACGCAGTGTCGCGGCGGGGCCGGAGAGCGAGTCCGGACCGAGCCAGTGCAGTTGGGCGCTCGAGAGTTCGAGGACGATGCAATCTGCGGAGGTCAATTCTTCATCGAGCAGAGAGCGCCCGATGTTGCCCGCGAAGACGACGCGCCCTTTCTGCAAGCACTTGCGGAGGGCATGGGCGGTCATGGCGGCGGTGGTGCTCTTGCCTGCTGAGCCGGTGACGCCGACCACGGTCGCGCCCTCAGGAATGCGCCCGATGGAGAGGCGGATTTCAGTGGTGATGGGGATCGAGGCAGCCGCGGCGGCGCGGAGGAAACGATTGTCCCACGGCTTTGGCACGGCGGGGTTGGCGACGACGAGATCGCAGGTCGTGAAGTCGCTGACATTGTGCTCACCGAGGCGGAGCGTGACCTGACCGGAGTCGATGAGGGGCTGGAGCTGCGCAAGGGCATCGGTCAGGGATTCCGCGCCGGCCAGGTCGGTAACCATGATCTCCGCGCCGAGGGAGGCGAGGTATCGGGTGACGGCGACACCGCCCCCGAAGCGGCCGAGGCCCATGACGGTCACGCGTTTGCCGGCGAAGTCGGTGGAGGGCATGAGTTTGCAGGGTACCAGCGCCGGAGTTGGCCGTGCGCACAAAAAACCGAGCTCTTGCAGCTCGGTTGATGGAAGACCGGGGAAGCCCTGTGTTCAGCGGCGGCGGCGCGATCCGATGAGGAGCATGCCGAAGCCAGCCATGCCCGCGGCACCGGGGAGTGGGATCAGAACAACCGTGCTGGTCATGGTGCCGTCGAGGTAATAATGGTCGGAGCCGAACTCGATACGCGTGCCATTGGCAAGAAACGAGAGGTCGGTAAGGATCCCGTCGAGATTGAGCGTGAAGATGACTTCGTCCTGAATGGCTCCGAGACCGCCGATCTCGCCGGCATTCGCTGCGGAAACCAGACCACCCTGCGGGCCGTTGAGAACTTTCGGGCCATCGAGATTCGGGCCGTTGAAACGCGTGGTTCCCGCTTGCATGGCGGATACGAAATTCACGAGACTTCCGAAGTCGGTCGTCCCACCGTTGCCAAAGCCGAATTCTCCGCTGACATTTGCTCCCGGTCCATGAGAACCGGAATCAAAACCGAGCGACTGGCTCGACGCACCGATGTGCACGGCCGATCCGGACTTGAGAATCGAGACACCGCCGAGATTGAAGCCGATGCTTGTGAGCAGGTGATCGGACGAATCGAATCCAGCGGGCACGGCGGTGGATGTGTTCTTGAGGGCGATCTGGAGCGTGCTGCCGCCGTTGAGCAGCGCGAAGGTCGCGGTCGCGCTCAGGCCATTGGCATCTGCGAATAGAACGGTCGAAGCGGCGGCGGATTGCGCCAGAACGGTGGTCGCAAGACCCGCGGCCATAAGCATGGTCGGGAGTTTCATAGGATGGGTTCTCTCTTCTCTTTCCGTGTGCTGCGGTATGGTGGCCGCATGGCTGAATTGTATCCTCAAAACAAGGCAATCCAAGCCGCACCCGTGATGTGGCTGAAAATGAGTTCATGGTCAGGGGATTTCCCGTCACGAACAGTCCGAATAACCATCTGGACAGGAGATTTTGACTGATGCGGGCTGCCACGCGGCGGGCCATTCTGAAGCGGCTGGTCGGGTACATCGTGGTGCCAGCGGTCGTCCTGACGACCCTCAGTCTCACGGGATGCCTCGAATCCGCGTTGTTCTACTACCCCCACCCGACCACGATCGATGCCCCCCATGGGGTCGAGGAGGTCTGGATCGAGGGACCGAACGGATCGCGCCTGCACGCCTGGTTTTTGCCCGCCGGGGGCGTCCCGCCCGGTGAGCGAGCGCCGGCGGTGCTGCATGCGCACGGCAACGCGGGGAACATGGGGGACCACCTGGCGACCTGTGAATGGCTGCCTCGGATCGGCGTGCATGTGCTGATGTTCGACTACCGGGGGTACGGCAAGAGCGACGACGGCCGGCTGCTGCGGGCGAATCTGATCGATGACACGCACGCGGCGCTGGACTACCTGCTCACGCGCGAGGATGTGGACCCCGAGCGGGTCGGGCTGTTCGGCTGGAGTCTCGGGGGCGTGATCGGGCTGGCGGTGGCGGCGGAGCGGGAGGAGATCGATGCGGTGCTCGCCGCGGCGAGCTTCTCATCCTGGAAGCGGGTCGCTGGGGACTTCGTGCCGGTGCTCGGACAGCTTCTGATCCCCGGCGGGTTCAACGCGGAGGATTCGGTGCTGATGCTCGGTGATCGCCCCCTGCTGCTGGTACACGGCACGGCGGACGGGATCGTGCGCTCGTACCACTCGGACCGGTTGAAGGACGCCGCGGCTGGGGCGGGCGTGTCGGTGGAGCTGGTTATGCTTCCGGGGTACGACCATGTGGACTGGATGACAAGTCCGGATGCGGTGGAGGCGATCCGGGGGTTTTTTCGGCGGGAGTTGGTTAGCCCGGAATGAAACAGGGCAGGCAAGATGCCTGCCCCACCGTCCAGATGCTTCGCATTGGATCAAAGCTCCGGAGCGAAGCCCCGTCGCATAGTGTTCTCGCAGCAGGCCCGTGGTTCGACGAACTGCAGCAGGTAGTCCTCGCCGCCGGCTTTGGAACCGACGCCGGACATGCCGAAGCCGCCGAAGGGTTGGCGGGCGACGAGTGCACCGGTGCAGCCGCGGTTGATGTAGAGGTTGCCGACGCGGAAGTCGCGCTTGGCCTTGTCGATGTGGGCGGGCTTGCGGGTGAAGACGCCGCCGGTCAGTTTGTAGACATGGTTGTTGGCGATCTTGAGGGCCTCGTCGAAGGAGGAGGCGTGCATGATCGCGACGACGGGGCCGAAGATTTCCTCTTTGGCGATGCGATGCTCGGGCTTCACGCCGCCGAAGATCGTCGGGCCGATGTAGCGCTCGTCGGAGCGGAGACGCTCGGGCACTTCGAGTTCGAGCAGGCAGTCGCAGCCCTCGTCCTTGGCGGACTGGATGATGGAGCGGATCTTCGTCGCGGCCTCGGTGTCGATGACATGCGCGACATCGGTGCCCGAGCGGGTCGGCTCGCCCATGACCAGCGAGCGGGAGGACTCGACGAAGCGCTCGATGAAGGTGCGCATGGCCGGGCCGTCGGGGCCTTCGGGGTCGACCACGATGCAGCGCGAGCACGCCGAGCACTTCTGGCCCTGGAAGCCGAAGGCGGAATGTCGCACCCCGAGGATGGCCTCGTCGAGGTCGGCGGAGGTGTCGATGATGATGGCGTTCTTGCCGCCCATCTCACAGACGACCTTCTTGACATGGGCCTGGTTCTCCGGCGTGACGCCCGCGGCCTGGATGATGTCGAGGCCGACGGCCTTGGAGCCGGTGAAGGCAAGGATGGCGACGCGCGGATCGCGCACGATCGAAGCGCCGACGGACTCGCCGTCGCCATACACGAAGTGCAGGGCCTGCTTCGGGCATCCCGCTTCGTAGAGGATCTCCGCGAGCAGCGACGCGATGCCGGGGGTCTGTTCTGCGGGTTTGACGATGACGGTGTTGCCGGTGACGAGCGCGGCGGTGGTCATGCCGCAGCAGATCGCCAGCGGGAAGTTCCACGGGCTGATCACGGCGGCAACGCCACGGGGCTGGTACCAGGTCTGGTCGAGCTCGCCGATGAACCTGCCGAGACGCTTGCGCTCGAACATGGGAACAGCGCAGCGGGCGTAGTACTCGCAGAAGTCGATGGCCTCGCACACATCGGCGTCGGCTTCGATCCAGGTCTTGCCGGCCTCCTTGATCATGACCCCGGCGAGTTCATCGCGACGGGAACGCATGATGCGGGCGGCTTCGGTAAGGACCTTTGCTCGCGTTCGCGGATCGGCGTCGCGCCAGGTCGGGAAGTAGTCCTCGGCGGTGGAGATCGCCTTCTCGGCGTCCTGCACGGTCGCGTTGATCGGGATGCTCGGGACCTTGGCCGCCTCGACCGCTCGGGCGTAGGTCTCGCGCACCGACTTGAATGCGAAGTTGCGCAGCGGCTCGGTGTGGAAGGGCTTGCCGTCGCCGACTCCCTCGACGGCGGGCGAGAGTTGGTGGCGCTCCGGGCCGGAGTGGTAGAGGTCGGCCTTGCTGCCCTTCTCGCGCACGATGGCGTGGGGCGACTTCAGCAGCGCCTTCACATCGAGCTTGCCGGTGGACGAGGCCATGAGCCACGACTCGTTGGAGGTGTTCTCCAGCAGACGGCGCACGAGGTAGGCCATGCCGGGGATCATCTCGCCGACCGGCACATACTCGCGCACGCGCAGGCCCCACTCCGACGCCGCGCCTTTCAGGTCGTCGGCCATGCCGTGGAGCATCTGGAGTTCGATGGCGTTGCGTGGCAGGCCACGGCGGTCCAACCCGTCGAGAGCCGCGGCGATGGAGCGGGCGTTGTGCGAGCCGAGGGCGAGCTTCACGCCGCCTTCGCCCTCGGAGCGTGGCGTGGAATCGAGGAAGATCTCGGTCATGCGCTCGAAACAGGCATCGGTCTCGGGCTTGGTGTTCCACACCGGGCAGGGCCACCCCTGCTCCTCGGCATGGATGGTCTCGAAGTCCCAGTAGGCACCCTTGACCAGACGGACCGTGACCTGCCGCCCGGTGCGCTTGGACCACTCGGCGATGCGTCGGGCGTCGTCGTCGCCGGACTTGAGGTACGCCTGCATGGCGATGCCCGCGTGGAAGTCGACCTTCTCGCAGCAGCGCATGAACAGTTCGAGCGTGAGGTCCTTCAGCTCGAACTGCTCCATGTCGAAATTGATGAGCACGCCCTTGTCGCGGGCGAGTTCGAGGATCGGCACGATGCGCGACATGAGGTCCCGGATCGCGCCCTCGGTGTCGATCGGGTCGGACTTCGCGCTGAGCGAACTGATCTTGATCGACACATTCGTTCGCGGCACGACGCCGAGGTGATCGGTCTCCAGTCGCTCGTTGGCCTTCCAGCCCGCGACGGTGTCGGGCAGGTTGCCGACGAGGTCGAGGTACTTGGCCTGGTACATATCCGCTTCGGCGTCGGAGACGCAGGCCTCGCCGAGCAGGTCAACGCTGAAGGCGATGCCGCTCTTCCAGAGCTTCTCGAGGTTGGGCAGCGCGCTCTCGGCGTCGGTGCCGGCGATGAAGGTCTTGGCCATCGACTGGATCTGACCCGAGATCGTCTTGGCGGCCATGCCCTTGGCCATCGAACCGGCCTTGATGGCCGTCGAGATGACCGGCGGCGGGGTCACGCCCGGCTGGTTCATGTAGTCGGTCAGGTGCTCGTAGATCGCATCGGAGGTGCGCAGCATCGGGAAGCAGTCCACGAAGCGGAACATCTGCACCTTGAAGTCCTGATCCTTCATGGACCAGTCCATGATCTTGTCGGACCAGAACTGCTTGGAGAGCATCCCCGAACGGTGTTTCTCGGCGAGCTTGAGCAGTTCGGAGCCGAACTCCATGACGCGCTCGTCCCGCCAGACCTCGGCCTGCGCACTCGTCTCGACCGGAGGCCGCACATGCTTGCCTTCGGCGACAACGGTCACGCTGGGCTGCACATTGAGCGGCTTGGTCTTGGTCGAACGGCGCGAAAAAATAGCCATGGATGCTCGCTTCTGCTGGCGGGACTCCACAGGGACCCGCTGCACACGCAGACGGCGGACCCGGGGTCACACATTGTAGGGTGAGAAGCCCGGCCACCCCGGATCAAGCCCGCTTCGGCGGCTAGACTGAGGGCTATGGCCTCTTCCAAAGGCAAGGTGCTGGTCGCGATGTCCGGCGGCGTGGACTCTTCCGTCGCCGCCGCGCTTCTGCTGCGCGAGGGCTACGAGGTCGTGGGCTGCTTCATGCGCCTCGGATCGCCGGGTGAAACGCTTGACCAGCTTGAGCCGTTCGACTCTGCGGGCGTGTCGTGCGACCCGGCGCGTATCAAAATCGGGCATCAGGGCTGCTGCTCGATCAACGACGCCGCGGACGCCCGGTCGGTCGCGGCCGAACTCGGCGTGCCGTTCTATGTCTGCAACTTCAAGAAGGATTTCAACCGGATCATCGACTATTTCGTCGAGGAATACGCCAGCGGGCGAACTCCGAACCCGTGCGTCCGCTGCAACGACTGGCTGAAGTTCGGCAAGCTCCACGCCTACGCCAAGCAGATCGACGCCCAGTTCGTCGCCAGCGGTCATTACGCCCGGGTCGACCGCTCGACCGGCAGCACCCGACTGCTACGCGGCGTGGATCATTCCAAGGACCAGTCGTATGTGCTCTTCGGCGCTCCCCGCGCCCGGCTGAACGAGATGCTGCTCCCCATCGGCGGCTATGAGAAAACCGAGGTCCGCGCCATGGCCGAGGAGCTCGGCCTGCCCGTCTTCGACAAGCCCGACTCGCAGGAGATCTGCTTCGTTCCCGACAACGACTACGCGGGGCTGGTCGAGCGCCGGCGTGAGGACCTCGCCGGTCGAACGGGCGACATCCTCGACACCCAAGGCACTGTCGTCGGTCGGCACGACGGTCAGCACCGCTTCACCATCGGCCAGCGGCGCGGCGTGGGCGTTGCCCTCGGCTACCCCATCTATGTCGTCGACAAGGACCCCGAGGCGAACACCATCACCGTCGGCGATCCGGAACGCTTGCTGTCGTCGGGCTGCACGGTGGCCGAGGCAAACTGGCTGGTCGATGAACCCGCGCAGGGGGAATGGGTCCGTTGCCTCGCGCAGATCCGCTACAACTCCGAGCCGGTCCCGGCACGGGTGCGCGTCATCGATCCGCTCGGACTACCGGCCTTCGCCCCGTCGCCCTCCGGGCGCACCGGCGCGTTTGAGATCATCTTCGATGAACCGCAACGGGCCGTGACACCCGGTCAGGCCGCCGCGCTCTACAGCGCGGACGAACCCGATCTGGTATTGGGCGGCGGATGGATCGCCAAACTCTCGCGAACCGAACCCGTTTAGGGACAGACCTCTCCGAACTGGGTCAGCACCGTATTGAGATCGTCCAGATCGACGATGCCGTTTCCATCGGTATCGCCCGCCGGGTTGCCGGTTCCGAAGTTGGTGAGCACGAGATTCAGGTCGTCGAGATCGATGCTGTTGTTGCCGTCGAGGTCGGCTGGGCATTCCTCTTGGGCCTCACCCGCCGCAAAGAGCAGCGCGTTGGCCATGATGAGGCCGCCGTCTGTGGTCTCATCCCAGTACCCGGCGTTGACGGCGCTCGAGACCGGGTGGAAGCCCAGTTCGACAACGGCGGGGTTCGGGGCGATCGCGATCAGGGTTTCGCCGGTTGACCACTTTGCGACCAGAGTCGATCCGTCCGTCAGACCGAGCTCGGCCGGTCGCCAAGCACCGAACGGTCCAAGGGTTCCCATCGGCGCGTTGTTGAAGAACGAATCGATTCCGTTGAGGATCGGATGGTCCTCGACCAGCACCTCCCCCAGCCCGGCGGCCGTGCCGTCCACGAAGCCGCCGTTCTGCGGGATCGCGATGTAGCCGGGCTCGCTGAGCCAGCGTCCCTGCAGGAAGCGGGCCGAATTCGCGGAGGTGTTGGCGAACACGGCGACCACCACCCCGCCGCCGGCGTCCACATAGTCGGCCAGCACATCGCCCATGCTGACCGCGTCGTCATACGACGCGTTGGACCAGGTGATCACGGCGTCGTACTCGAGCAGCGTTTCGAGCGGCGGCGTGCCGACGCCATCGCCGATGCCGGTCGCGTTGATGATCGCGACCTCGCTGAACAGGCCGGTCGCGAGGATTTTGTCACGCGGGTCGGTGAATCGCGGCTCGTTCTGGGCGTTGGCGGTGTTCGACGACGCCGCGACGATGGCCACGCGGGGCAACGGTTCGCCCGCTCCCGCGATGGACGCCGTGAACGCGATCAGTCCGATGGTGCTGCATGCCGTGAAGTTCATGATTCATCCTCTCTCGGTTGGCGCTCGGCAGAGCGCGGTGCACATGCACCCGAGCGTACCACCGGGTAATCCCTGAACCAAGACAAAAGTGCCGACTTCGTGCTTACGGCTCCTGAAAGAGAAACCGCATCGCATCGGGAAAACGCCTCGCCCACGCCGTTTCGTTGTGCACCGCGCCCTCTTCCACCACGATCCGGTGGGTGGTCCGCTCGAACGCTTTGCCGAGTTCACCCATGAGCGTCACCAATCTCTGGTTGTACGCCTCGTTGCCCGTTTCCCGGGTTCCCATCGCGAGAAACACCCGTCCGCTGAAGGCCTCCGTGTCGGGTGTCCAACGGTGTGTTTCGCCGAACTTCTGAATCGATTCGAGATACCTCGGGCCCACGACGGGTACCGCCGGAGATTCGATCAGCAGCCGCCCGAACACGCCGGGTCGCTCCATCGCGGCGAGCATGGTGATGTTGCCGCCGAAACTCGATCCCCCGAGCGCCGTGTGCTCGGGTCCGGTCCTGACGCGGTATCGGCGCTCGATCTCCGGTATCAGCTCGTCCACCAGCATGGCCACATACTTCTCGCCGTAGGGCTTGCGATCGCCGAAGGTGGTGTACGAGGCGTTGTACTCCCAGGATCGATCCGCACCGGCGTTGTCGATGCCGACGACGATCAGGGGCGGCACCTCACCCGAGGCGATCAGCCCGGTCATGGTCTCGTCGATCCGCCATTCCATGCCGAAGGCGGTGGTCGCGACATCGAAGCAGTTCTGGCCGTCGTGCATGTACAGCACGCCGAAACGCCGTTCGGTCTCGGCTGCGTACTGCTCGGGCAGCCAGACACGCACTTTCCTGGTGTTGCCGAGCACCTCGCTCGTGAAATCGAAGATCTCGAGCGTGCCGACCACGGAAGAGGAATCCGACTCGTCCGAGCGCTCATCCGCGAAGGCGGGGACGCTGATGTTCACTTCGTGCAGCGACTGGCCGGGTTTGATGTCCGCCGCTTGGAAGACCCGATTCGGAATGTCGCGCCGATCCGCATCGACTTCGACGGTTGCCCAGGAACCCTTGGTCAGCTTGTACTCGAGCACGCCCTGGGGAATGATCGCGATGGGGATATCGAGCGAGTACCGCCCCGGCTGATCTGCTGATACGGGACGGAGTTTCCATCGCGCGTCCGACGGATTCCAATTGTTCGCGTTGCTGGCCAGGAACAGATCGCCGCCCTCATGCTTGGTCGGCACCTGAACCACGATGCGCACGCGTGCTTCGCGTGCATCCTGATCGCTGTGGGCCAAAGCAACGCAGAAGAACAGAACGCTGATCGCGAACGCGAGGTGGTGTATGTGCATCTGCGCATCGTATGGGAACGCAGAGCCATAAAAAAACCCCCGGCTTACGCCGAGGGCTTCGTGTATTTTCGGGTTCACCCGGAACGCGTTCAGCCCTTGGCCTTGGCGTAGCGATCGGACACGGTGTCCCAATCGACCACATTCCAGAACGCGTCGATGTAATCCGGGCGACGGTTCTGGTAGTTCAGGTAGTACGCGTGCTCCCAGACATCGAGCCCGAGGATCGGCTGGTGGTCCGAGCCCTGGCCGCCCATCGAGGTGGGCATCATGGGATTGTCCTGATTCGCGGTCGAGACGATGTGCAACTTGCCGCCGGGCTGGACACACAGCCACGCCCAGCCGGAGCCGAAGCGACCCGCGGCCGAATCGGCGAACTGCTTCTTCATGGCATCGAAGCTGCCGAAGGCGCTGTCGATGGCTTTGGCGAGGTCACCCGAGGGTTTGCCCCCACCCTTCGGGCTCATGCTGGGCCAGAACATGCTGTGGTTGAGGTGCCCGCCGCCGTTGTTCCGCACGGCGGTCTGCTTGTCGGATGGGAGTTTGTCGAGATTTCGGACGACTTCCTCGATGGGCTTGTCCGCCCATTCGGTGCCCTTGAGGGCGTCGTTGACCTTGGTCACATAGCCGTTGTGGTGCTTGCCATGGTGGATTTCCATGGTCTTGGCATCGATGTGCGGTTCGAGGGCGTCGTGTGCGTAGGGAAGATCGGGGAGTTGATACGCCATATTGCCTATTCCTTTGTGCGGTTTGGGGAATCGTTCTTCACCCGCTCGGGTGCCTGTCACCATAGGCGAGTCGACCCGATCCTGTCGCTCATGAATGGGGATTTCTCGGACCTGACGGGGCAAACCGGTCCAGAACGCGGGCATCAGGATGAATCCGCGCCCAGCGGAAATATCCGGGTTGTGTTCGGATCAGATCTTTTTTAGAATGATTCCAATTTTCAGGTGAACCCCAAGCAGCCGAAGCCCATATCACCAATCGGTGACGGAAGGATTCCGGAACCGCTCGTACCCGCCCGAATCCACCCTCAAATGGAACCAACTTTCAGATTCTCGGAATGAGACCACTTTCACTGAGCGTTCACGGTGAACTGATCCGCACAGACGATCTTTCAATCTGTGCTGAAACCAATCCCGGATTGGCGGCGAACTCACCCAGGCATCGGAGCATGCCCAGACAAGTTTCTTGAACCAGGACGGATCAACCCATGACACATGCCATCTCGAGAACCCCTCTCTCGAATATTCAGCGCCGGACCGGCGTGAGCGTTGGCTCCACGGCCCTCACTTCCGCATCCCGCAAGAGCGTTCGCTCTCTGAACGAGAACGATCGCCGCGTCTTGTCGGAAATCCTGGCAAACGAGCAGGATTACATCGATTCCGAGGAATTCCGCAAGGAAGGTGCCGAGGAGCGGATCTACGACGAAGCCCCCGACATCCGCAAGCCGGACGCGTCGTGGTACAGCCCGGTCATGAACGATCTGGGTATCTCGAAGACACGCCTGCCCCGGACCTCGGATCAGGTCATCCTGACCGGTGCCGAAGAGCGTGTGATCTTCCTGCAGTACAACTACGCCCGCTTCCGCGTCGCCGAGATCCGCGAAGAGATCCTCGCCTCACCGGATCGCACGCCCACCGATGAGCAGGCCCACGAGATGCTCCGCTGGTACCGCAAGTCCCGCGTCCTGCGGGAACAGATCGCCGAAACCAACCTCGCGCTGGTGCTGGCCATGGCCAAGCGGACCCGCATGAGCGAGGTCGATTTTGCGGACCTCGTCAGCGAGGGCAATATGGCCCTGCTGCGTGCCGTGGATAAGTTCGATGCCGGTCGCGGCTTCAAGTTCTCGACCTACGCCTGCCGCGCCATCATCAAGGCGTTCAGCCGCCAAGGCATGAAGCTCAGCAAGTACCGCCAGCGCTTCCCCACCGATTTCGATCCGAAGCTCGAGCGGTCAAACTTCGTCGAGTCAAAGCGTGAGGAATTCCTCGCGGATTCGGCCTCGGAGGTCAAGCGGATCGTCGTCGAGAATCGGGCGGACCTCTCGGACATTGAGAAGACCGTCATCGAGCACCGCTTCCGTCTCGAGGACGAGTTCGCTTCTCACAGCAAGCCCATGACGCTCGAGCAGGTCGGCCAGATCATCGGCGTGACCAAGGAGCGAGTCCGCCAGATCCAGAACAAGGCCCTCGAAAAGATCCGCATCGAACTCGAGGAATCCTTCATCGAAGGTAAGCCCCGCAGTTCGCGTATCGAAGCGGCTCTGAACTGACCCCCAACCCGCCTCCTCCTCAGCCCCGCTCACGCGGGGTTTTTTGTTGCGCGAAGTTCGACTTCGTGCGCATCCACGCGGACTTCGAAGCCATCGCCGATCTCGAACAGCCGCGGCTCGGTGAATCCGTCCTGAATGGCTTCGGCGATTCGGGTCAGTTTGTCAGCACCGAACCGGTCCAGACCTTCACCAGCCGTGAGGGCCCAGGCCGCATTCCGGAGCAGTTGACCCAGAACCACGCACTGTTCGTCTCGAAGAGCGGCCCGTTTCCAGACCCGCGCTGCCTCGGCCTGATTCACCAGCGCCGTTCGATCGAGCGATTCGGCCTGCAGGTCGAGCAGGGCTGCCAATTGGCGGAACCACTCTGCATTGAGCGCTGCTCGGGAAGCGAGGCCCGGACGGATCGCCTCGAGCACCGGCACGACTTCGTGGCGCACACGGTTGCGCAGGTAGGCCGTATCGCTGTTGGTGTGGTCCTCGACCCACGCCGGATCGCCCGCGCCCGGTCGATGGAGGCCGGCATCAAGACACAGTTGCTCGGATTCGGCTCGGCTGATCGCGAGCATCGGTCGGATCAGATGGACCGGCGGGCTGTGGTCGTCGATCGGTCGCGTCTCGCGCATGCCGGCCATACCCGAAGGGCCTGCCCCCCTGATCAGGGCGATCAGCATGGTCTCCAACTGGTCGTCGGCGTGGTGGCCGGTCGCGATGAAGCGCAAGCCACGGCTTCTGGCTTCGCGGGCGGCGGCGGCGTAGCGGGATCGACGCATCTGCCCTTCGCTCGGTGCGACATCCACTTTTGGGTCGCAAGCGACCGAAACGAATCCCGCCCTCAGAGCCGCCGCGAGCTTCTGGACTGTGGCCCGGTCGCTTTCCACCAGATCCCTCGGTCGTGCTCGGTGCTCGGCGAAGAACAGGGTCAGGGGGATCCCGGTTGAGGCGAGCGCGATGGTCAGCGCGGTGGAATCGGCCCCGCCGCTGCAGGCGATCAGGGTTGGTTCACCCGAACTGCTCCCTCCCCGAGACGCGACCAGTTGTCGCCAGCGGGCGATTATCCGCCGGGCGGTCGGCTGGTGCCGGTCGGGCCTGATCGTCGGTTCGGTGGAGTCCGGGGATCGTGACACGGGTGCATCATCGCCCAGGTTCCCCGCGATGGCGAACCGACCCTGCACTCGAAGGCCCCGCGGGGTATTCTGCGAGCGTCGATCATGCCGATCGGTAGAAAGGCCCGCAGGATGCGGGCGTCACCCGCGGAGGATTCGCTGATGCTGACTGCCCTTTCCCCCAAGATGCTCGGACACCTGGCTACACAGGCCCAAACGGGCGGGTGGAGCGAGGCGGTGGCGGATCGGCAGCACTGGTTGCCTGGGGCGATCGCGGCTCTGGGCATCGCGATGATCACGACCGTCCTGCTGCGCCGATGGCTGAAACGAACCCGGCAAGTCCGGCAGGCGGCGGGAGCCCCGATCCGTGAACAGCGTGAGCGGCTGCAGGGACGCGCTGAACGCGATTCGCTGGATCGGCTCATGGTCGAAGTTCAGGAGCTGACCAGGGTCTGCGCAGCGCAGATCGAAAACCGGGCGACCAAGCTGGAATACCTCATCGAACTGGCGGATCAGCGGCTCAACGAACTCCAGCGGGTGTGCGAGGATGCCGAGCGGCGGATTGACTCTCGATCGTCGGGCCAGACAGACTCCGCTGTCGTAAGGGCGACTCGAACCACTGCCAGCACCGGCGATTGGTCGTCACCGAGCGCGACGGTTGAGGCCGCCAGAGACAGCAACCCCGGCGACCAGCTCAGCCGACGCGTGCATGAGTTGTCTCAGATGGGGCTCAAGAGCATCGAGATCGCCCGCCAGCTCGATGAGCAGGTGGGGAAAGTCGAACTGATCCTGGCCCTGCGCGAAGCGTCCTGAACGGTTCACCGGGCGTTGGCGGTCCAGTCGTCGTCGAAGTGCATGCCCGGCAGAAGCGAGATCTCTGGCTCCCGCTCGATCATGCTGGCGATCGGGTAGGCGCAGTAGTCGGGGCTGAACGCGCCCGCCGGACGGTGATTGCCGGACCAGCCGAGGCCGCCGAAGGGCAGTTTGCCGCTCGCGCCGGCGGTGCCGGTGTTGACATTGATGCAGCCAGCACGGGCCTGGGCGACGAAGCGGTCGATGGCGTCATCGTCCTGCGTGAAGATCGATGCGGCGAGACCGTACCGGGTCGTGTTGGCCTGCTCGATGGCCTCGTCGAGGGAGCTGAACTCGGCGATGCGGACCATCGGGCCGAACAGTTCGACATCGGCGCCCGCGTCGTCGGAAACCGAATCACTGAGCGAGAATCGATCGACCTGCCAGATGCCGGGGCTGACATAGTGCCCGCCCGAGGGATGGTCTATGGCGCTCATTTCCAGGATCGGCCTCGGGTTGCCCGTCGAGGCACCGGCGAGATCGGACTGGAACCGCATGGCCTGCTCGCGAGATTCGGCGGAGATGAGTGGACCCATGAAGACGGGCTGGTTACGCGATCCACCGCCGATGCCTTTGGGGTCGCCGACGATGAGGTTCGAGGCGATCTTGGCGAGCAGCGTTGCGAAGGGTTTGGCGATGTCCTTGTGCACCAGGATCCGGCGCGTGCAGGTGCAGCGCTGGCCGGTGGTGACGAACGCGGCACGGGCGCACTCGATCGCCGCCTGCTTCAGATCGGCATCGGGCATGATGATGGCCGGGTTGTTGCCGCCCATCTCGAGCGCGATGATCTTGCCGGGCTGGTCGAGGTTGGCTTCGAGGATGCGTCTGCCGACCGGCCACGAGCCGGTGAAGAGCACGCCGTCCACACCGCGATGGCTGACGAGGGTGGAGGCGACATCGGCGCGGCCCTGCACGAGATTGAAGACTCCAGCAGGAGCACCGGCTAGCTCGAGGGCCTCGATGAACAGTTCGGCGATGGCCTGACCCACGGCTGGTGTCTTGTCGCTGGGCTTGAAGACGATCGTGTTGCCGGTCAGCAGCGCCGGCACGATGTGGCCGTTGGGCAGGTGAGCCGGGAAATTGAACGGCCCCACCACCGCCATCACGCCGTGCGGGCGGAAACGGCAAATGCCCTTGCGAGTCTTGGAGAGTTCCAGATCGAATCCGGTGACGCGGGCCCGTCCGGAGTTGGTGGAATCATCGAGCGTGATATCTACTTTCGCCGCGAGCAATTTGGCCTCGGCGATGCTGTCCCAGATGGCCTTGCCGGTCTCGGCGCAAATCAGCTCGCCGATGGCCTCAGCACGCTCGGTCGCGAGCGACTGGTACGCGCGGAGGACTTCCATCCGCTGCTCGATGGTGGTCGCCGACCATTCGGGGAGCGCAGCGCGCGCCGCATCGATCGCGCTCTGGACATGAGCCACATCGGAGCCGCCGGACCAGACGATCTGATCCGGGTGCGCGGGGTTGGTCGAGACGATCGTCGATTCTCCGGTGGCGGGTGTCGGCGCGATGGACTTGCCGGCGATGATGTCGGCGAGGGGGCGCTTCAGGCAGGCGCGGGTGGCCTCGTGGAGTTCGGACGACGGGGTGGAGGTGCTCATGCGGACTCTCGTGGCGTTCTGGAGTTGAAGCGGGATGCGTGGGGCAGTTTGAAGATTAGGGCTTGACCTTGGCCGTTTTCTTCGGCTTCTTCTTGGTGCCCTCAGATTTCCCGGTGTTTTTTGCGGTGCTCGCCGCTTTCCTGCGCTGTTTGGACTTGCCTGACGAAGAAGCGGATTCGGAACGCTTGCCGTCCAGTTTGATTGGCGTGACGCCCGCCTGATCGTCGCTTTCGGGAGCGAGCACTTCGAGCGCCTCTTTGGGCAACTCGATGGCCTTTCCGTTGCTGACGAGGCGGTACGGCGTGTGCAGGGCGCGCCAGTTTCCGTCGTCGCCGTCGATGCTGACGAAGCCCTCCTGATTGCATCGCGATTTGGCACAGGAGCCGCCGATCTTGAGCGTCTTCGTATCCCGGATGATCGGGATGTCGTCGGTCATGGCTTCGAGGTGCGGGCCGCCGTCGAAGGGGTCGATCCGCCCGGTGTACTTGAAGCCCATGTCTTCGAGCATCTTGCGCGCTGGGAGCGTGTCCGTACCGACCTGTCCGACGAGCTTGCGGGCCTCGGGCGGGAGCAGGGAGAGGTAAATCTCCTCGCGCGGCAGCAACGAGACCATGAACTCACGCGAGTACTGGCAGAACTTGTCGGCCTCGGAGTACGGCAGGTTGATGAAGCGGCGACCGAGGTATTCCCAGAGCGTGTTGTGGCCGTCGGGCGTGATGGGGGCCATCATCTCGGCGAGGACCTTGTCGCGGAACTGCTCGCGGTGCACGCCCATGTAATGGAAGCGGATGAGACTGAGCTGCTTGCCGAGCTTCATCGGGTGGCGGCGGGAGCTCGGCCCGAGGATCAGGCCGCCGATCTCGCTTGGTCCGGATTCATCGAGGTAGAGCTTCGCGACGGTGTGCGTGGTTCCGGTCTGGAGGTCCTCGGAGAAGAACTGCTTTTTGGAGAGCATGAACGACAGGTTGGGGTGGCCGGGGCCGCCCATCTTCGACACGCACATGGAGGTGCCGAGGCAGTTCCCGGTCGAGAGGTCCTCGACGGAGAACATGAACAGCGGGCTCGCGCCGACTGCCGACTTGTCGCCGGCGACGGTCTTGAGCGGCACGCCCTCTTTGGCAGCACGAAAACTCAGGCGCGACCGTCGGATCTTCTCCGCGATGATGTCCTTGTCGGCGGGCAGATTGATGAAGTGCACCATCTTGGCGAACTTGAACAGGACCTCCTGGTCCTCGGGTTTGGTGCGGCGGATGAGGAACATCGTTTCGCGTCCTTTGCTTTGGGATGCTCGCGGCTCAGGCGCTCGCGTAGGGCTTGCGCATCGGGCGGGGTTGTGTGGGGGTGGGAATGCGGATTTCGGAAGCGACCTTGGCCATGGCGCGTTCCATGACCTCAAAGACCTTCGGCCAGTCCTCTTCGGTGAGCACGCCGAGCGGCGGGAGCATGCGGACATGGTAGGGGTCGTGGCCGCAGTAGAAGAGGATGAGCCCCTCGTCGAAGCAGGCGCGGCAGAGCTTCATGATGGGGTCCTTCTCGCCTCCGAAGGGCGTGAGCTTCATCATGCCGCCGAAGCCGCCGGCGATGTCGTGCACGCGGTGGTTGTCGGGGAACCACTCGGGGTGCTTCTTTGCAAGAGCCGCGACATGGTCGCGGAACAGTTTGTGGTGGCGAGCGATGCGTCCCTCGGTTCCGTCGGGGGTGTTGTAGAAATCGCCGTCGCGCAGGCGGCTCAGGATCTCGATGCCCGCCTTGAGTCCGGCTGATGAGCCGAGGAAGGTTCCCGACAGCAGTCCGGGCTGGGGGTTGTACTGCTCGGTGTACATCGCAGCGCAGACCTGGCTCATCTTGCCGACGCAGGCGACATCGACATACTCGCCCAGGCCGAGCGCATCGAAGCAGAACATCTTCTCGGTGCGCCCGAAGGTCTGCACCTCGTCGGCCCAGACGGCGATGTTGTGAGCGCGGCAGACTTCCATCATGGCTTTGTGGAAGTCGGGCAGCGCTGTGTTGAACCCGCCTTCACCCTGCACGAGTTCGAAGATGAAGCAGGCGTGCTGCTTGGGGTAGCGCGCGATGTACTGCTCAAGGTGCCAGACGCACATATCGATGTAGCGGGTCGGGCCGCTGACCTCGCCGGCGGACATGCGGCGTGCGGCGACATGGTCATAGAACGGCATGTAGTCGACGAGCGTGCTGAGGGGGATGCCCTGGCGTCCGCCCGCGGAGTCGCCGATCTGGGCCATCGTGACCGAGCGGCCCATGAAGCAGTGGGCGAAAGCGATGACGCGGCTGGCGGGCGCGTGCTTCTGGTAACAGACCTTCAGTGCGTTCTCGTTGGCCATCGCGCCCGAGCCGCAGAGGAACGCGTGGGCGAGTTTGGAGCCGCCCTTCTGTGCCTCGTCGACGAGGATTTTCGCGAAGTCGAAGGCCTCGCGGTTCATCATGAGGTGGCCCTGCATGACGGTGTCGCTGGCGGCGCCCTCGATCGCTGCGCGGGCGATGCCGGGATCGGAATGACCGAAGAAGTGGACACCGATGCCGGTGATCATGTCGTACTTGACCGAGCCGTCCATCAGCTCGATGAGCGGGCCGTTGCCGAGCCCGGAGCCGACATGCGGGTACAGCAGCGGGCGACCTCGGACATCGGCGGCGAGCTCCATGAATTCCTCGAAACTCTGGGTGGCTTCGGCGGATCGCGGCCCGCGGACCTCGGTGATCTTCGCGGAGTGCGATTGCATCTCGGAGACGATCTGTTCGATGCCGGACCGGGTCTTCTCGGAAGAGAGGTAGGCCTGGCCGTGGCTGTGGGCTTGCGTCTGGGTTGCGGGCTTGTCGTTCATTTCGGTTGGTCTCGAGGTTGGTCGTTCGTTGACGGTTGATTGAGAGGGTTCAGTCGATTCCGTGGAGTTCGAGCAGGAGGCAGGCCATAAGCTGGCTGCGTTCGACGAGCGATCTGAGCTCGATCCATTCGGTGGTGCGGTGAAGGTCGCCGCCGCGAACGCCCAGCGTATCGATGGTCGGCAGTCCCGCCGCCTGCATGATGTTGCCGTCGCAGACCCCGCCGGTGGACGCGAAGGGGAGCTTCTGGCCGAGCGTTTCGGCGACGCGGCGGGCCGTCAGGGCGAGGGCCTCTGTTTCGGGGATGAGCGGCTTCGCGGGGCGGTTGAATGAGCGTCGAACGACCACGCGGGGCATGGCATGTTCATCGGTCTGCAGGGCGTCCATCTTCGCCCCGAGGGCCTCAGCGGCCTCGTGCGATGGATATCGGACATTGCCCCACGCCGCGGCGAAGTCAGGCACAACATTGGTTGCGATGCCGCCTTCGAGAGGGCCGACATTCACGGTGACCTGGGCCTGTTCATCCGAGAGCCGCTCGATGTTGGTGAGCGTGCGGGCCAACTGATAAACGGCCGAAACGCCCTCGAAGAACGCTCGGCCGGCATGCGAGGATCGCCCGTGGGTTTCGATCATGAACTGGCCGGAGCCGCGCCTTTCGACGGCCAATTCCCCACCCGGCAAGGCGGGTTCGAGGGCGAGGCCGATCTCGTGCTGCTTTGAGATCTCGTCGAGTGCGGCGTGGGAGAAATAACTGCCGGTTTCCTCATCGCTGTTGAGCGTGAAGGTCCACGGGATGTCAATGCCGCATTCGGCGAGGGCTTCGAGGGCGGTGACGGCGATGAGGATGCCGCCTTTCATGTCGACCACGCCGGGGCCGTTGGCGATGGTTCCGTCTGACGAAATCGCCATTTCGCGGAAGGTGCCGGCGGGGTTGAAGACTGTGTCGAGGTGGCCGGCGATCATGACCTTGGGGCGATCGCCGCTCCCGGAGGTGCGCCGGAGCACGGCCATCGGGGGGATGTCGTCGGTGACCGTGCCCTTGGGTTTGAGCCATGGCTCGCGGGGTGTGCCGGGGATCAGTTCGGCTGTTGCGCCGAGGGCGGTGAGACGGTCGGTGAGGATGCCGCGGTATTCATCCAGACCGGGCGTGTGGTTGTAGCCGGTCGGGATCGCGACATGGGCGCGGAGTTGCTCGCGCATGAGGGCATCGCGTCCGGCGATGGCGTTGCACACTTTGTCTCGGATGGACCGGCTCACGGAACTCCTTCGGATCTGAACGCGATACGGATGGGGATCGTATCACGCCCCTGAAGGCGGGACAGAGATCGGCAGTTCAGCGCGGTACACGATTTCCGCCCCGCCGGCGATTCTGACGAGGAAATCATTGTGGTTCTGCGGAGAATCCTGCGACAGCTCGACGCGGAGTGACCCGCCGGGCATCTGGACCGAGCAAGTGGCATCGACAAGGCCCGCCCGGTATGCCGCTGCCGCCAGCGCAGCCGCTCCGGAGGCGCAGGCCTGCGTGGGTCCGACGCCTCGCTCATCGGTCTGCGCGAGGAGACGGCTGCGATCGATGGGAGCAGCAACGGTGATATTCACGCCCTCACGGAACAGCCCGCTCGAGCGGACCGAGCGAGAAGCGGAGCTGAGCTCGGGGAGTGAAGTGTCCTGCGCTATCACGATGGCGTGGGGGTTCCCTGCCCACGCGACGCTCACGGTGGACCCGGGAAATGCATGAGCCAGTTCTTCAAGCGAGTGCGTGGGCAGAGCTCTGTCGTCGCTGATGCGATCGAGTTGCACGCGGCCGAGGTCGAGGGCGGCCTGGAACGGGTCATCGCGCTCGATGTGGACCTCGACGGTGCGCCCGCCCATCCGGATCGGGATCGCTTGGCCTGTCTTGGCCTGATCCGTTCGCATCAGATACAGAGCAATGCAGCGCAACCCGTTGCCGCACATGCCGCCGGGGCTGCCGTCGGCGTTGATGATCGTGGAGGACCACTGCCCATCGAGGCGTTCGATCACGAGTGCGCCGTCGGCTCCGACCCCAGCGCGGCGGTCGCAGACTCCCCGCACCCAATTCGGGTCGGTGATGAGAGCATCGAAGCGCTTCCGCTGCACAGGAGTGAGTTCATCTCTGCAGACGAGCATGAAATCGTTCGAGCAGCCGTGGACCTTGATGAACGGGAGGGTGGTCATGGCGATTGCGGTTCCCGAAGCTGCAGCCAACGGAGTGGCGACGACTGTTCCTGCCATTCTCGGATCAGCTCTCTTCTCGCGTTCTGCGCGTCCTGCTCTTCGATGCGGACCTGCTGGATCGACAGCCCGACCGCGATCAGGAGGGAGAACGCGGTGAGCAGCTTGAGTTTTCTTACGCTGCGGTCGATCGGGAGCGGGTAGGCCGGCTTGCAGATGAGTCGATGCAGGGCGCGTTGCCGGCCGAGGATGGAACCGTGCCGGAAGGTGAACCGATCGATCGGCATCGCGCCGGCGGCTCCGACCGTGCCCAGCGCACGCTGCATGGCGAGCACGGCGTGACCGGCGATGACGGGGCAGCGATCCTTCGGGGCATCCACGCCGCGTTTGAACCGAAGACCGGACAGATGCTGCGTGGCGAAGGCGTCGGCCTGGCGCTCGAATCGGCGGCTGATTGCTCCGAAACACATGAAGGCGATGAGCAGCGCAGCGCCCAGCGATCCACCGGAGAGCACATCACCCCAGAACATACGCTGTTCGATATCGTCCACAGCGAGCAGGAACGGTCGCCCGACGAGCCAGATCCCGACCGAGACGATGGTGACAATCGCGATCATCGCGCCGAGAAGCCAGGGCAAGTGGTGCCTGCGGGCGTGCGCGATCTCGTGGGCCATGACCGCTTCGAGCTGGGACGGCGGCAGGCGCTCGATCAGCGCATCGGTCAGGAGGATGTACCTGAACCTCGGGAGGACTCCGATCAACGCACCGTTGAGCATGCCGCGGTGGGTGTGCCATACGAGGATGTCGCGGATCGAGACCCCCTGCTGCTCGCACATCGAAAGCAGCCGGTCTCGGGAGGCACACTCGGGCAGGCGGGAAGTGTTCCAGACGACCCTGAGCAACAGCGGAAGCAGGCAAAGGACGCCGATTGCCGCTGCCGATTGAACAACCGTGGGTAGCCATTCGCCCCACCATGCCGTTGCCTTGAGCGGGTGGCTGCTTTGGAACCAGTTGGCTGCGCGGTCGATCGACTCGGACACCAGCGAGAGCAGCACAACAGGAACGATCAGGATCGCGGCACGGTGACGGACCGCTTCGAGTATGAACGCCCAGAAGCCGACACCGGGGCGGACGGTGAGCCCCTGCTCGATCGCGCGAACCATCGCGGCTTCTCTGGCCCTTTCCTGCATCGCGTAGGGGATCCCATACGCGAGGAACAGGGCTGCGAGAAAGGGCAGCGTCGCGACCGCTTCGTCGATGAGGATCAGGTCGCCGCCCAGAGCATGCCGCACCGTGCCGATCCAGTCGAGCCAAAGCGTGCTCGTGACCCAGTGACCGGCGATCAGGACCTTGGCAAGCGATTCGAGACGGAACGCTCCGAGGATGACTCGGCTCGACCCGGTTCTGTCGTACCGTCGAAGCAGCAGCGCGTTGTACGCGAAGCACAGCCCGAGGATCCCGATCAGCGTGCCGGGCACGAACACGCAGAGCCACAGCGCGGGGACTTCGGGTCCGGCCGGGAGCGCGCTGACGCTTTCGAGCAGCGCGATGGTCAGGACAAAGAGGATGATGATCGGATCGAACACGCTCGCTCGGTTCGGGCGGTCGCCCGCTGCGGGTCAGGGACGGTGGACGGTGCCGAGATCGAGACGCAGACCGCCGGGTTGGAAATAATCGACATTCAACCGATCGGGGGAAACGAAAGTGAACAGGAGGCAGGACCGACCGTAGGTGCGGGCGTATTCGAAGTCGTCGAAACTCGGCCCGGCGTAGTCCATGTTCCGGGTTCGCCTTACATGAAAATGGTAATGAAAGAGCGATGTATCCGAAGACTCGATCAACTCGGTCGAGGCCACGAACCGCTCATCGCCGAAGCGGGAGTTCGCGCGGGGCTGGAACAGCAGGAAACGCAAAGACCCCCCATCGGCCCACTCGACGATCCCGCCGTACTCGGTCGAAGTATCGGCGTGGTCCTCATCGGCCTGGGCAAACAGATCCTCATGGGCAGCACGAAGGTCGAATACGGCGTGCTCCACGGCTCCCGCGGCGATCAGAGCGAGCAGGGCATCGCCCCAAACCATGCCGTCTTTCCATTCGTCGAGCGACTCCCCACCCTGCCATGCGGTGTCGATGCGTTCGCGGAAGAACTTTTCCCGACCATCGAGGGCTTGTGCCAAACGGCTGAGAAGTTCGCTTCGGTTGGACTGCAGTAAATCCGGAGCGAAGCGCGACGCCCAGAACACGCCGGAGATGTGCCTCAGTTGCCAGCCCGAACGCTGCTCTCCGCTGAGTTGAGCGATCGTTCGCTCGGCATCGGAAACGAACGCGCTGTTGTTCGGATCGGTCAGCAACCGCTCGACCCACTCCACCTGCTCAGCGGTCTTGGGAACAGCGCGGAAGCGTTCCGCGGACCGCGCAACCGCCCACAGCAGAGGATCGTCATTCCGGTTTGCTGTATCGGCCCGGTTCACAAGCGCGGTGATCTCGTCGTCCGACGATGCGGTTCGGACCAGCAGCCCCCACGCCGCACGCCGATCCTTCTCGCCGAAACGGACACCCGGCCCGTCCTGGTACTTCCCTTCGAACACTTCGTACAGGGTCGTGGTGAGCGACTGATCGGGGAACAGCTCTCGAAGGACCCTTGGCTCGGGGCGATCGTCATCGATCCGGACCTCCTGCGTGTTGCGGTCCCACGCCCGGACGAAGCTCGGGGCCACATTCGTCCAGCCACGCTCCACGCTGATCTGGCCGATCCGGTCGAGCACTTCGATGACCCGCTCGGTCGGCACGAGCAGGGCGAACATGGCCTGGGTGTCGTCCAGATTGTCCCGATCCCGCATCAGCACATCGATCGCCTCGGTGCGGGTGGCCCAGTAGGTCGAGCGGGACCAGATCACGCGTTTGAGCATTTCGCGGGCCTGCTGGTGCTCGACTTCGCCGGCCTCGACGGCGTCCCAGGTCCGGCGAATGGCCTGGACCCGGGTCTTCGACATGGCCTCGGCATCGTGCATGCGTGAGAGCGGCACCGGCCCCTGCTCTCCACCGCCAGCACATCCCATTCCCAGCATCAGGAAGGGGGTGAGCAAAGCAGTCAGAAGAGTTCGGTAAGTCGGTTTCGGTATCGTCATGGCGATAGTGTATCTGGACCCGCAGGGTGTCGGTCCGATCACGCCCCATGGCTTGGAGGGCTACAATGGCTGGTATGACACCGAACACCCCACCCCGCTCTATCGACAGGGACGCACTCGCGGATGTTTTCCGCCGGGTCGCTCGTGTTCTCAACGCGGTCCGACCTTCGATTCAGGCCGACGGCGGCGATGTCGAGCTGGTTGATGTTTCCGCCGATGGACTGGTTCGCGTGCGTCTGCACGGGGCGTGCGTGGGGTGCCCCTCGTCTTCGATGACCCTTCGCGAGGGCATCGAGCGAAACATCCGCGACCATGTTCCCGAGGTCACCGGTGTGGAAGCCCTGGAAAGCTGATTTTCACATCGCAAACGCGGTTTTCACGGCGAATGAGTTATCGGGCTTCCGGTCGGGACGGACCGTGGAAATCCGGTGAACCTGCGGCGAGTCACAAGTTTGTCTGATGCAATCGCGTTTCTGTTGGGTACACTCACCTCTGGTGGGCACGGCCTTCTGGGCGGTGACCGGACAGGAGGTCCTCGATCATGCTTGTGATCACGCGTCGTGAAGGCGAGGAGGTTGTCATTGGCGACCCTCGCAACCCAATCGGAATCGTTCGCATCGCGAACATCAAAGGCGATCGCGTCCGGATCGCGTTCGACTTCCCGCGCGAGGTGCAGGTGCATCGACGCGAGGTCGCCGATCAGATCAATTCGGAAGAGCCAAGCGTTGTCGCGAAGATCAACGGCTCTCAGATTACCCGCAGTTGATCCTGCTCGAATGCCCTCAGGGCCCTTCGGTTTTCGATCACCTCGACTGATCGTGTGACGACCTGAGTGGCACTGAACGGCTTGGCGATGGTGCTCGCGATGTTCGGGTGCTCGTCACGCAGTCGCTCGAGCGTCTGCGAGGTCAGCAGAATCACCGGAACGCCTGAAGTGTTCTGCTGATCGGCGAGATGGCGGCACAGTTCAAGGCCATCGACGAAGGGCATGTTCAAATCGCTGATTACAAGGTCCGGAGTCTCCGTCCGGAGCAGGTCGATTGCTTCGGCACCATTCCCTGCTGCGATGACGCGGTATCCCGCCTGGGCGAACTTCATCGCGAGGAATTCCCGTATCACGGGTTCATCATCGACGATCAGAACGCAGCCATCGCAAGGTGTATCGAGCATGGAGGTCCTACTCAACAGGCGTGCCCGAGCGTGCGATCAATCGAGGTTCACGGGAACATCGGCGATGGAGCGGTTGCTGGCAAGATCGCTCATGACCGAAGCGATGGTCCGTGCGTGCACGCTGGTCGGATCCAGTTCCATCGCCAGATTCGCGCTGCGCTGAGCATCTGCGAAACGGCCGAGATCGTGGTAGATCATGGCCTGAAGGATGGCCGGCTGGGGATCGTCCTTTGTACGCTCAATCGCTTTGTCCAGCAGGTCCGCTGCCGAGGCGAGTTCGCCGCGTCCTCTCTGGAACATGGCGAGCATGAGGTATCCCTCGTAGCGCTGCGGGGCCATGCGGATCATGCGGTTGGCGGCCTCTCGAAGTCGCATGTCTTCGCGGAGCACGATCGCCGTCTTTGCAACGCCCATCCATGCGGCGTAGTCCGTTGAAGAACGGTCGTCGCTGGTGAGCTGCTTGTAGATCTCTCGTGCCTCAACCGGGCGATCCATTTCGAGCAGGCAGCGGGCCTGCAGGTGCAGAAGGTCTCGCCGGTTCTTCGACTGATCCATTCGGAGCAGCCGCGAGATGCTGTACTCGGCCTCGGCGTAATTCTCCATCGCGATCTGAGCCCGCGCGAGATCTTCGACCAGGGATGGCTCATCGGGCGAGAGCAGGCACGCCTCCTCGAAGGCCTTGATCGCCTCGGCGGTGTCGCCCTTCATGAGCGCGATGTGGCCTTGGAGCTGGCGTACCCCCGCGTTGTGCTGGTAGGTTCGATCGTTGGCGCTCAGCAATTGGCTCGCCTCGTCGAGCTTCTGCATCTGGATGAGCATCTCCGCTGAGGCGATCACATACTGGGCGTTGTTCTTGTCGTGCTTCGATGCGGTTGAGTACGACTCGAGAGCACGCTCGGGCAGCATCAATCGTTCGTAGACAATTCCTGAGAAGTAATGCGCCTCGGCGTAACTCGGATCGATTTCCACCGCACGAGCGAACGATCCGAGCGCGCGATCGAGTTCACCCATCTCAAAGAGAATGCGACCCTTGAGTGTATGAGAGCGCGGCACTTCCTCGGCCATCGCCAGGGCTTTGTCAATACTCCGGCTGGCTTTCGTGAGCTCGCCGGCGAGGAACTGCATATGGGCCATTTCCCACTCGGTACCGGCACGGACCATGTTCATCTGGTCGTTGGCGTTCTGCCGGAATTCTTCGGTGTACGCACCGTGCCCGCCACAACCTCCCAGAATCGCCGCACATCCGGAAACCGCGGCGAAGAGAGGAAGAATGCATGATCGGCGATCGATGTGCAGGTGGCGAGTGGTCTTGGTCATGGCGAACTCCGGTGGTGAGAACGACGAATCTTCTTGAGCAAGACCCCGCGGCCCGTTTCCACGCCGCGGGGAGAGATATCGATGTCATCGGTTCGATCAGTTGTCGAGTTCGATCTCAATCTCGGTGATCTGCGTATCGGACTCTTCCGATTCCTGATCGGCGACCTGCTGAGACCAGAACTCGGGAGTGAAGAAGCTCATCGGCAGGTTCCAGATCGCGGGGAAGAACGCAAGCGGACCTTGCCCGGTGCGAAACGGGGACATGCCGTTCTCAGGCATCGAACCATCCGTGGCTTCGGCAACCTCGGACATTGAGCCCGGCTCTCCCTGAAGATCGGAACCGCTCTCAGCCACGCTTTCGCCTTCGCCGCTGAACGAACCCCGATCGGAGAAGCCCTCGACTTCCGCAAACGGAGAGGTCTGATTGCGAAGATCGGCGAGGTACGCTTCGAGTTCTGCGGTCACAGGATCCGAGTAGCGCTGCGAGTTGTCCAGCGGGGCCAGCTCACCCGGTCCTGAGAAGGTACGCTCGACCAGAGTCACATCCTCACCGAAGCCCATCGATTCGACTGTCTCGGTTGGCACACGGTCGCCCGAGGCCAGCGTGGAATCGGATTCGCTGGGTGCGTTCTCGCCGGAGGTCTCGGCATCTGCAACGGCTTCAGCGTTCTCAGACGATGCGTCCTCGGGCTCGCCCATCCCGACGGGCTCGGTGCTGGGCGGTGCCTGGAACCGGGTACCGACTTCATCGTGGATCATGGCATCGAGCAGGCTGCGCTTGGGCCAGAACTGGCTCTCGTTCATGAGTTGTTCACGGAGTTTGAGAGCGTCCGGCTGGTGAGGGTTCAGCTCGAGCGAGCGACGGAGCACATGCATCGCCCGATCGTACTCTCCCTCGCGGGCGAGGCGTTCGGCCTGAACATTGAGCTGAGCGGTCTGACGCTCTCGGGAGAAGGGAAGCGTTCCGTTGCGTGATCCGACGCGGACCCGCTCGGTCCACTCGACGCCGCGCTCACCCTGAGCGAGCAGCACATTGTCGTTCATGATCGTCGGGGTGAGCATGAAGATCACTTCCTGACGATCGATCGAGTCATCATGGCCGCGGAACGCGGCACCGATCAGCGGGATGTCCCCGAGGATCGGCACCTGGGAGCGGCCGGCCGAGGTCGTTTCCTTGAACAGGCCACCGAGCACAACCGTCGAGCCGTCGGGAACCGCGATGTTCGTGTTCAATTCCTGGGTGATCTCATCAGGAACCGTGATCGCCACACCCTCGACATCGGTCCGCGTGTTCACGATGCCCTCGGACACACGCGGGGCGATCTCCATGCGGATGATGCCCTCGTTTGAGATGAACGGGCGGAAGGCGAGCTGCGTACCGGTGTCGAGGAACTCGACGGTCTGGGTCGTCGATGTTTCGGTCGAGGTCGTGCTCAGGTAGCCGAGTTTGCGACCGACGAGCACCTTGGCGGGCATCCGGTTGAGCGCGAGGATCTTCGGGTTCGAGAGAATGGTCGTATCCGTCACCGAGTCGAGAGCCCGGATGAACACGCCCACATCATCGGAGAAGAGTGCTGCGCGGAAGTTCGCCGACCCGCCGCGGAAGTTACCCGCGGTGGACTGCACCGTCTGAAGACTGTTGTTGACATCGGCCTCGTCGCCCGCGATCGCGTTGGCGATGCTCAGAGGACCTCCGACACCGAAGAAGTCAGAAAAGTCGATGTTGCCGACCATCGAGAAATCGACGCCGAAGGCGTTCGCTTCGTTGAGGGTCGTCTGAAGGATGGTGGCCTCGACGAGGACCTGCGCGGGCCTGGTGTCGAGTGACTTGACCACTTCCTCGATCTTCTCGATGTTCTCTTCGTAGTCGTAGACGACGAGGGTCGCGCTGAGCGCGAAATCTTCACCGCCGCTGGGGTTTTCCGAATCGAGCGCAAACGCCTCGGCCGCGGCGTTGGCCTTGAGCTCACCGATCTCGGAGAGCAGGGGCTGGACAAACTGTGCAGCGTCCTCGGCGTTCAGGTAGTTGAGACGGATAATCTTGAAGGTCGACTTGCGTTCGGCGGCTATGATCGCCTCGTACTCCGCCCTCGTGTACACATAGATGAAGTTGCCCTTCTCAACCCACGCGAATCCGTTGACACGCAGGATCGCGTCCAGCGCCTCGTAGAAGGTGACGCCGTACAGGTTGGCCGTCACGGTCGCACGCACATCGGGGCTGGCCACGATGTTCTTCTGGGTTTCGACAGACAGGGCCTGGAGCACATTGGCGAGACTCTCGTCCTGCACGAAGATGTCCACGGTCATGTACTCGCTGACTTCCACGCCCTGGCCTGAGCCATTGTTCCCGCCGGGGGTCGGGGCTCCGCTCTGGGCGAAGGTCTGACCGGCGCACAGCACGAGTGCCGCTGCCGCGGGCAGGGCCGTAAGGGTCCGGCGGGTGATCCACGAATTCGAGAGAGAGTTGAGTCGGCTCATCGCAGTGCTCCAGAGCTGTTCAGGAATCCATCGATCCGGCGTGCGTCGAGCACCCTGACGATCACCCGCACCCGAGCAAGCTCCACGCTCGCCCCCGAGTCCGTCCCGGCGCTTGAAAGCACCCTTGGGAAGGTCTGCCGCCGGTCACGCGCCGGACCCGCAGACCTGTGCGGGTTTCTGCTCGCGCAAGCGCTTGCAGAAGAAGAGACTCTGTTCCATTCCTTCCGTCGGCCAAGTCCGGTCGGGAATTCGGCGGAAGCTTTACCGAGCGTGACGGCTCGGCGATCTCAACCGCCCTCAGGACACCCCGATCCGCGCAGCCGTCGCAGACCGAACCGAATCGAGTGCGCGAAACCATCCCGCAAGATCCGATAGCCCAATGGTTCGGCACCGGGACATGAAAAAACCCCGGATTCCGGGGCGTTTCGTCGACTCGTCGCTCTCGAACCGTTCTTCGGCTCAGTCTTCCGACTCGATGCGATCGACCACGATCCGTCCGGTCATCGGTGCAACCGTGATGCGGAAGGCCCACTCGTCGTTCGCCCCGCCTTTGATCTCGATGAATCCGCCCTCGCTGGCGGTCTCACCCGTCAGGCCCATCACCGGCCCGCCGAGTTCGTCGAAGATCAGCACACCATCGCCATCGAAGGCAGCTCCCGTGATCCTCGCCCCGCCATACCGATCGTCATCGAAGTTCCTGGCATACGGCCCGGCCGGATTGTCCGGATGGAACATCGCGTGCGAATTCAGGTCCAGGGTCGGGCCATTCACCTCGGCAAGCGTGTAGCCGTTGCCAACCGTGAATTCCCACGGCGTGGCGTACGGGTTCGTCGGGACGCGCTCGAACCAGATCGCCCTTCTCGCTTGGTACGCCATCGCGTCGGACTGGGCAAAGGTGATATCCGCGACCGTTTGCCGAACGGCGGACTGCACACGCAGGACCCCTGTGGAATTCATCGACGGAATGACGATCACGGTCGCGATGCTCAGCACCGCCACCGTGACCAGGACCTCGACCAGCGTGAAGCCGCGGGCTCGGGGAGAGCCAGTGACCCCAGAAGAAGAACGACGCATACACAACTCCTTGCGTCCAACACAACACACCGCGACCGCTTCGATCATTCAGCGATCTTCACCTCGGGCATCGAGATCACTTTGACCTCGAACGGCGATCCGAGTTTCTTCTCGATGCTGTCCATGCGGCGCTCGATCTTCTCGAGTTCCTGGATCATCTTCAGACGCTGAGCACCGGCGTTCGGCGGGGACGGAACCTGGCTGCTGGCCGCCAGGGCGCTGGCGTGGGCTTCGCCGGAGGCCGGCAGCAGGTCGCTTCTCTGAACCACCACGAGCGCGAGAAGCACCGCGATGATCGTCAAAATTCGGTTCTGGTAGCTCTGCCGCGTTGCTGTGGGCTGTGGCTCGTAGCTGCTCATCGGTGTGCTCCTGCATGGCCGCGCTCTCGCGGGCGATCAGCGATAATCCTCGGGCGCGACCACGAAGGTGGACTGCCGGTCTCCATAAGCATCGGAAACATCCGAGCTCCATAGCAGTTCGACGCGCCATACCTTTTCATCGAACCGCCCTCCCAAACGCTCCAGACGGAACCGCTCCACCCCGACGGCGATGGGAGTTGTCGCAACGCCCTCTCGGGATCGCCACATCGCCAGAAACCCTTCCCTCTGTGCGGTCTCGATCGGGATCGGTGCGTTGAGGCGATCGTAATCCCGATCACCGACCGAGGGCTGCCATTGCAAAACGCTCGCGCTGACCTGCCCGAGGGACCGGCTGTGCGTGAGCACCAGCAGTTCCGTCGGATCGATCGCGTTGTCAAGAT
>CBFGVX010000021.1:0-40993 GCA_965652425.1 uncultured bacterium
TACCACGCGCGGAGCAACAGGTCTTCATCCCAATCTTCGCGCAGCGAAGCCCACGAGGAGTTGTCATTGCAGTCGAAAGCACGCCAAGGGTTGAGCGATTCCACGGCCCATCTGTCGTCCGCGTGGGCTGCGCCCGACTTTGTCGGGCTTAGAGCACGTCATCCGTCACATTCTGTTGTGAACGACGGCTGTGCGAGACCTCGTCACCTGCTCCGGTGTGATTCATCTGGAACCTGTCAACTCGAGAAACAGAAAGCACGAAACAACGAATGCCAAAGTGATGCAGACATCTATGAAGATTGTCGTTAAGGTGAAGAGCCGACGCGCTTGTCGCCAGATGGCGAGATGGACTGCGAACATCAACGCGCCGACTGAGATGGTGAGATTCATCGCGAGGAACGCGGGGTAGATCGGGGCTTCGATGTCTCGTGACATATAGACAACGGAGCAGGTCGCTGTCAGAGCGACCAGCCACGCCAGCGCTTGCGTGCGAATCACTCGTTGGATTGGTGCAGGCTGTGGAATGTGATCTGTCTCGACTAAGCCGCGAGCCATTTGGCTCCGCCGAAGTCGCTCGGCTGCCTGATTTGCACTGATCCAAACGAGCAAGAGTGCGGAAATCCCAAGAGAAACTGGAATCATGTAGAGCAGGTCGAATTTCGGCATGTGAAGTTCCCTGCGCTACTATCGGAACGCGTCAATTCAGGATTTCTGCCTGGGTGGCGTGGTCTACGCGGAGCGTAGCCCACGATGAGCCACTGCTGCAGCCAAACATACACCATGAGCCGCGTGCTTCAAAGGCCCTTCCGTTGTCCCGTGGGCTTCGCTGCGCGAAGACCACGCCACCCGATCTTGAAGACCACGCCACCCGGAGGGGAGACTTCTACATTCGTGGGAGTGGGTCTGGCTCGAAGCCGGGGCGGGTTTTGCCGCTGTACGCCGGGGCTGAGGACCACTTCCAATCTTCCGGTCGTTTGACGAGTTCGGCCCTGACCGGGTTGAGGTGGATGTAGTTCAGTTTCTCGAAGAATTCTTCTTTCGAGGTGATGTTGCGGTCGTAGCCGCCGCCCCGTTGCCAGAAGTGCGTGTCGCCGCGTGAGTCGGTGATCTTCGGGATGACCGGGGCATCGCGTTTTCTCCATTCGGTGAGGATCTGGCGCGCGGTGGTCTGCTTGATCCGCTTGAGGATGTTCGCGACGGGATGGTCTGGCAGGTGCGGACGCAGGAGCATGTGAACATGGTTGGGCATGATGACCCATGCGTAGAGCTTGAAGCGGAGTGACTCCCGTGCATGGAACACGGCGGCTTCGAGGATGTCTCGTGTGGCTGCGGTTCGCAGGAGATCGAGGTTTTTGTAGCAGGAAAAAGTGAGGAAGCGGGCGTGGCCGGGGAGTTCGTAGCGGGTGCGGTGTCGGCGTGATGATGAGTTCATCGGTTGCTCTGCGCTCCTCGTGGGCTTCGCTGCGCGAAGACCACGCCACCCGATCCTTCAGACCACGCCACCCTGGCAGTTAGTCCCCCCTCAACTCCTCCTCCGTAAACCGCAGGTGCGGCGGGATCCGCTTTTTCTCCGGGCGCTTCTCGGGGGCCGCGCTGCGTTTGAAGCCCGTGCCGACGATGTAGATCTCGCGGGAGACATCGCGGCTGGCCGGGGGCTTGTAGGGGCGGCAGTCTTGGAAGAGTTTTTTGCTGGCGGCGAGCAGTTCGGGGAAGCCGCTGCCTTCGAGGACCTTGAAGACGAGGTGGCCGTCGGCCTTGAGCAGTTCGGGGGTGATCTCGAGGATCTGGTGGCCCATGGTGACGGATCGCTCGGCGTCGCCGTGCCCGATGGTGTTGGGGGCCATGTCGGAGAGGACGATGTCGAAGCGGCCGCCGGCGGCCTCCTTGAGGGTGTCGGTGGGGAACGAGAAGGCGTCGCCCACAAAGTGGTGGACATTCTCGTCGAAGGCGTGGTTCACCGGCTGGAGGTCGAGGCCGACGACGACGCCCCTGGGGCCGACGAACTCGCGGGCGACTTGGAGCCAGGCGCCGGGGGCGCAGCCGAGGTCGAGGACCTGCATGCCGCCCCGGAACAGGCGTTTATTGCGCTCGATCTGCTTGAGTTTGTAGGCGGCTCGGGAGAGGTAGCCCTCTTCCTTGGCGAGTTTGAACCATTTGTCGTGGAGGACGCGTTTGCCCATGGTTCAAGGGTACCCGATCGGGGGTTGACGGCGGGAGAATGGCGTCCCAAAGGTGGTCAAGCCGCGGCGGGTTGGGTGGTCGATGGTAGAAGTGGATGTCCTACACTGGTGAATCCCCGAGGGGTCGAGTGTCGAATCCTGAGGAGCGGCTCGGAAATCTGTTTGCACATGCAACTTCCCACGGGCCTATAGATAGGTTTGGGCGGGGCGTGCGTGTCTGCCCATCTGGAGGGTTGTTCGTGGAAGGCGTGATCGGGTTTCTGAAGTGGACCGTCGGGATTGTGCTCGTCGTGGCGTTGCTTGGCGGGGCGGCGGCGGTGTTTCTGTGGCCGCGTGTGAATGCGTATTGGGAGGCGCAGGCGCTGGCGAACCAGCCGGCGGCGGTGGATCTGGAAACGGTCGCGCGTGGGGAACTGGTGCGGACCATCGCGGCACCCGGCACGGTGGTGCCCCGGACCGAGGTGCAGATCGCGGCCCGGGTCTCGGCGACGATCAACCGGATCCCGCTGCTGGAGGGGGACGAGGTCAGGCAGGGCGATGTGCTGGTCGAGCTGGACCGCAAGGAAGTCGAAGCGCGGCTGGCGGCGGCGGAAGCGCGATTGCTGTCGGACGAGGCGGCGCAGAAGGCCGCTGAGGCGCGGCTGGCGGCGGACCGGGCGAATCTGATCGGCATCAAGAGCAATCTGGATCGTGCGGTCGCGGACCACGAGCGGAATCAGGAGCTGTTCGCGAGCGGCGACATCGCCAAGGCGACCTTGGACGCCAGCCAGAACGAGCTGGACAGCCGGCGTGCGGCGTACGAATCGGCGCAGGCGAACCTTGAGGGTTCGGTGGCGAATGTGGAGTCGGCGCGTGCGAATGTGCAGGTCGGGCGCGCGGATGTGGAGCAGGCGCGCGAGAATCTGGAGTACACGACGATCCGGGCACCGATCGACGGGGTGATCACGCAGGTGAACTCGCGAGAGGGCGAGGTCGCGCTGGGCACGATCCAGAACGCCGGTACGGTGATCATGACGATCGCGGACCTTTCGGAGATGCTCGTCGAAGCGCAGATGACTGAGGTCGATGCCCCGAAGGTAAGGGAGGGGCAGCGGGTGTCGGTGTATCTGAACCCGTACCCGGGCCGGGTGTTCACGGGCCGGCTGCGCCGGATCGGTCTTCAGTCGAGGGCGAGCAACGACGGGGCGAACATTTTCGATGCCGAGGTGGTGCTGGACCCGACGGAGGATCGGCTGTTCTCGGGTCTGACGGCGAATGTGGATATCGAGGTCGAGCGGTTTGAGAATGTCATCGTCGTGCCGAGTCAGGCGGTGCTGGACAAGCGAATGGATGAGCTGCCCGCGGAGTTGCGCTCATCGCCGCTGATCGATTCGTCGAGGCCTCGGGTGCAGGTGGTGTTCGTGTACGAGGACGGTGTGGCGAAAATGCGTCCGGTGACGACGACGGCGTCGAGCATCACCCGCACGGCGATCGAGGCGGGTCTTGAAGTCGGCGAGCAGGTCATCAGCGGTCCGTTCGCATCACTGCGTACGATGAAGCATGAGCAGGCGGTGCAGCCCCGGCAGGCGGGAGAGCGGGGCGGGGAGCGTCCTCAGCGTGTGGCGTCGGGACGGGGGCCTGGGTCGTGACGATTGAGGTGAGCGGCATCACGAAGGTCTACAAGATGGGCTCGGAGCGCGTGCACGCGCTTCGGGGCGTCGATTTCAGCGTCGAAAAGGGTGAGTTCGTGGCGATCATGGGGTCGTCGGGATCTGGCAAGTCGACGCTGATGAACATCCTCGGGTGCCTCGACAAGCCGACGAGCGGCGAGTACATCCTGAACGGGAAGCCGACGCACCGCATGAGCGGTTTCGAGTTGGCCCGGGTTCGGAACGAGGAAATCGGCTTTGTGTTCCAGACCTTCGAGTTGTTGCCCAGAGCGAGCGCGCTCAAGAATGTGCAGTTGAATCTGCTGTACTCGCGGAAACGGTTCATGGGTTCGAAGCGCTCGGCGAAAGCGGCGCTGGAGCGTGTCGGGCTGGGCAACCGGATGGGGCATCGGCCCAACGAGATGTCGGGCGGTCAGCGTCAGCGTGTGGCGATCGCCAGAGCGATCGTGAACCGCCCGGCGATGCTTCTGGCCGACGAGCCGACGGGGAATCTCGATTCGCAGACCTCCGAAGAGATCATCAAGCTGTTTGAGGAACTGCACGCCGAGGGGCAGACGATCGTTATGGTGACACACGAGGAAGACATCGCGGGCCACGCGCACCGCATCGTTCGTTTGCGCGACGGGCAGATCATGAGCGACCACCCGACCGACGAGGACCCGATCCACATCGCGTTCATCAAGAACGCTGCGGACACCGCCTCGGCGCGGGCCACGACGAAAGCAAACATCGAACTCGAGGGGGCGGTTTCATGATCGTCATCCGCCTGCTGACACAGACCGTCGCCTTCGCGTTCACGCAGATCTGGGCCAACAAGATCCGTGCGATGCTGACCTGTCTGGGCATCATCATCGGTGTGTGGGCGATCACGACGGTGTTCTCTGCGATGACGGGCATGAAGGCCCATGTCATGTCGGGCCTCGAGGATCTCGGCACGAACAAGATCACGATTCGCGGGCAGCGTCCCGACGCGCTCGACGGGAAGGTGCGTTGGTCGGACATCAAAATGAATCAGCGCGATGTTGCTCAGCTGCGCGACCACGCGACGCTGATCAAGAATGTCACGCTGTTCGCCGGTCGTGGCATGGAGGTCCGTAGCAACACGGTGGTGAAGCCGGGTGTTGAGGTGATCGGCATCGAGCCGCCGTGGCACGAGGTGGAACGCCGTCAACCGATCTACGGTCGGCCGCTGAACTGGACTGACATGCAGGAGCAGCGGGATGTGTGCCTGATCAACGATCTGGCCATCGACGAGCTGGAGCTTCTCAACAACGGTGTGGGTGAGTACATCCAGATCAAGGGTCGTCGATTCCAGATCGTCGGCGTGGTGGAGACGCGCGAAGCGCCGATGAGCTTTGGTGAAGAGGAGATCGAGTCGGAGGTGTTCATTCCCTACGACACCTTCGAGAAGCTCGAGGACTGGTTCTGGCCGCGGGTCGCCGCCGAGATGGTGGACTCCAATGTGCTGGATGAGGCCACCGCGGAGGTGGATTTCATCCTTCGGCGTTCGCGGAACCTCGACCCCAACTGGCCCAACACATGGCGCGTTCAGGCCATCCAGCAGCAGCTCGATGTGATCAACGACACCTCTCGGAGCATGACGATTATCGCGGGTGTGCTCGTGGGCATCTCGCTGCTGGTCGGTGGCATCGGCATCATGAACATCATGCTTGTTTCGGTCTCGGAGCGCACCCGTGAGATCGGTCTTCGAAAGGCGGTGGGCGCGAACCCGCTGGTAATCCTTCTTCAGTTCCTGATCGAGGCGGTGATCCTGTGCATCGGCGGCGGTGCTCTGGGCCTGGTTCTCGCTCAGGCCACCACGGTCGCGATGCAGACCACGGATTGGGAAGCGCTGACCGACGGAAGGTTCTCGCTCGCCAGGGCCGAGATCCCGATGTGGACGATGCTCCTTGCGGTTGGTTTTTCCGCGTTCGTTGGAATTGTTTTCGGACTCGGTCCGGCTCTGAAGGCGGCGAGACTGGACCCGATCGAGGCGCTTCGTCACGACTGATCGCTTCGCGTACCCTCTCCGCACTCAACCACCGTGCTCCTCGATTTCAGAAACCAAGCGAGAACCATGACCACGAAGATCCTGCTGACCTCGGCGTGCGCTGTTCTGACCGCCTTTGTTGGTGCCTGTTCGAGCCCTTTCCACACCGTCGACGCGGATTACGGGGTCCGGGTCGGGCTGGACCGGTTGCGCACCATCGAACCGCTGGAACTCCGCGAAGCCGTCCAGACCCAGACGCAGTCTCAGGATTCCTTCGAGACGCGGGACAGTTTCGCGGGTATGCCTCGTCGCACGCTATCTCTCGAGGAGTGCCGCGGTTTCGCGCTTACGAACAATCTGGATCTGCGGGTGGTGTTGATCAACCCGACCACGAGCGAACTGAGACTGACCGAGGAGGAGGCCGCGTTCGAAGCGCTGTTTACCGCGAGTTACGCGCGTTCCGAGACCGACCAGCCGACGAGTTCGAACCTCGATGGCTCGCAGACGCGCCGTGATTCGTACAACTTCGGGGTGAGCGTTCCGCTGCGTTCTGGCGGCACGATCGGGTTCAACCTGCCGTTCAACCGCTTCGAGACCGACAACCAGTTTTCGACGCTCAATCCGTCGTACAACAGCGATCTGGAGTTTTCCTATTCGCAGCCGCTGCTCCGCAACTTCGGGCGTCGGGCCAGCACATTCGGGATCCGGATCGCCGCGCTGGAGTCCCAGATTTCCCAGGCCCAGGCGAAGCTGGAGGTCATCCGGACGCTCGCGGCGGTCGATCGGGCCTACTGGGATCTCTACGCGGCTCAGAAACTGTTGGAAGTCCGGCGCAGCCAGTACGACCTCGCCATCGAGCAGCTCGAACGCGCTGAGCGCCGGGTGCGGGCCGGCGATGTGCCGGAAATCGAAATCACCCGCGCCCAGTCCGGTGTTGCCGATCAGCTTGAGGCGATCATCCTCGCGGAAACGGATGTGCGCCGGTTCCTGCGAAATCTGAAAGTGATCATCAACGCTCCGGGCATCGACATCGAGGGGGATCCGTACCTCGAGATCGCGACCGATCCGGACCCGGTTCCGTACGAGCTGGATGTCGATCGGCTCGTGAACGCCGCGATGGACAAGCGGATGGAACTGCTCGAACTCGAACTGCGACTCGCACAGGACGAATCGACGATCGAGTTCCGCAGGAACCAGCAGTTGCCGCTGTTCGCGTTCGACTACACCTATCGGTACAACGGTCTGGGGCGTTCGTTCAACCAGTCGTTCGAGCAACTCGGCGACCGCGACTTTTCCGACTGGACCGTGGGCTTCAATTTTCAGACCCCGATCGGCAACGAGGCGGCGAAGTCCCGAACGCAGCAGGCGGTCGTGGCCCGGCTTCAGCGGCTGAGCACGCGAGCGGCGCGAGAGCTCTCCATCCGTCAAGAGGTCTACAGCGCTCTCGATCAGCTCGAAGCGTCGTGGCAGCGGATCCTCGCGGCCCGCCAGCGTGTGGTGCTCGCTACGCGGACGCTCGAGGCCGAGCGGAACCAGTTCAATGTCGGTCTGCGCACCTCAACGGATGTGCTCGACGCGGCGACCAACCTCGCCAACGCCCAGTCCGCCGAGGTTCGAGCGCTCGCCGATTACCAGATCGCGCAGACGGACCTGGCCTTCGCAACCGGGACACTGCTCGGAGCTTCGAAGGTGCAGTGGGCCCCGATCGATCCGCGTACCGACCCGAGCGTGACCACGCCGGACGGCGCATCGGTGCTCCCCGATATCCCCACCAGTCAGGGGTAGATCGGGTTCCGGTCCGGTCGCTGTGCCTGGAGCGCGTGCTGCTGGGTTTCCCGGTTTCGCTGCGGAGAAGTGTGCATTAAGGTTCGCAATGCACCTGCGGAGCGCGGCGTGGAACGCCGGGCAGCATCACCGCACAGGGACCGCATTCACCACGCTCGGAGGAGCACACCATGCAACGGATCATCGCAGCGGCAGCATTGGCGAGTCTCGCCTTGGGAGCGAACGCTCAGGACACGAATCTGCAAGAGGTCGAGACGGACGGACCCCAGACTTATCCTTGGGAACTCGAGCTCTCGCTCGGACTGAACGGCTCACGCGGCTCAACGGATTCCGACAGTCTGCGAGCCGGATTCATCGGGGCGCAGGAGACCAACCGGAACATCTTCAAGGTCGATCTCTCGTACAAGTACGCGAGCGAGGATTCGGAAAAAACCGAGAACCGCTTCGTGGGTCTGGCCCGAAACGATTGGAAGCTCGGTGACGACTCTCCCTGGTCGATCTTCGCCGAGGGCGAGTACGAGTACAACGAGTTCCAGAACTTCGAGAGCCGCGTGCGTGGGTCGGCGGGTCTGGGCTATCGCATCATCGGGGACGAGAACGCGACGCTTCGTGTCCGTGCCGGTGCCGGTTACACCTATTCGTTCGGTGATGTGGATGATGGGTACCCCAACGGGCTGCTCGGCCTGGATTTCACGACCAAAATCGCTGAGAACCAGGAACTGGTCACCGGCGTGACCTACTACCCGAACTTCGATGAGACCGACGAGTACAGACTCGTATCGACCGCGGCGTATTCGATCTCGCTCAACGATGAGGGCAGTCTGTCGCTGCGTCTTGGCGTCGAGAATCGCAGGGACACCCAGGCCGATCCGGAGAGCGACACGGACTACTTCGTGCTGCTGGTCTACAGCTTCTGAACATCTGGTCTCGATAACACTTTGGCCCGTGTCGGGTTATTCACCGACGCGGGCCTGTTCGTTTTTGCGCTCGGCTGCCTTTCGCCGATACACACCTTTGTCGACCATATCCGATTCGAGAGAGGTTCCCGTTCCCGATGCCGATCCGCCGATCCGCCATTGCCGCCGCGCTCGTGATCCCCGTGCTGTGCTCGCTTCTCGAGGCGAGAGAGTCGGAGCACGGCGTCGCGGCGTTTGTCGAGGTCACGCACATGATCGAGCAGCCGGTCGGAGCGCCCGCGGGGGATCCGCTGGTGCGTCTGCCGGAGCTGATCAACGCCGAGGTCGGCCTGATCCTCAGCAACGGGGACGAGCTTCGAGGCACACTCATCGAGGTTCAGCCGGGATCGGTACTCCTGGCGCATGTCTCGTTGGGGGAGATGCGGATCGAGCGTCAGGCCCTGAGCCGCGTGCGTACGCTCGGCGTGACGCCCCCCTCCGCGGCGTCGAGGGATCCGGGTGCGGAGGCCGAGATCGAGAGCGGTGTGACACCACCGGAGGAGCCAACGAGCGCCCAGCCGGACCGGCTCCCTGAGCCCCCGAAGCCGAAGTGGTCCGGGCGCTTGCAGCTCGGGCTGAGCGGTTCCCGCGGCTCGACCGACAGCGATGCGCTGCGCGTGGTCGCGAGCGCGAAGCGCGACGGGGAGAACACGATTCTCTCCCTGCGGAGCACCTACCAGCAGACCCGTCGCGACGGCGAACGCACCGAGAACCGCTTTACCGCTCGTGCTCGCAATGAATGGCTGCGCGGCGAATCGATGTGGTCGGGGTTCATGGAATCGGAGATCGAGACCGCGGAGTTTCTTGATTATGACGCCAGACTGCGCGGCGGTGCTGGCGCGGTCTACCGCTTTCTTGACAATGACAAAACGCTCTTCTCCACCCGGCTCGGCCTCGGTGCGGCCCGCGAGTTCAACAGTTCGAACGAAGAGATCGACCCCGAAGCGATCCTCGCGTTGGCGTTCAGCCATCGCTTCAATGAGCGACAACGGATCGAGCTGTCCGCCGAATACTTCCCCGATCTGAGGGACACGGAGAACTATCGAGCGGATTTCCGCGCCGGATGGGAGATCGGTCTCAACGACGAGAACAACCTGAAGCTCCGCCTGAGTCTCGAAGACCGGTACAACAGCCGCGCCACCATGGACAAGAACAACATCGATTACTTCGCTGAACTGGTCTATGAGTTCTGATCCGGTTCAGACCCGCCCCACGATGTACAGCACCCATTGATCGTCGAGTTCTGGCGCGGGGAGGTCCGGCTCCGTGTCCGAACTGATCGGCTCGACGATGAGCCGACCGTCCTCGTCCATCGCGTCGCCGTAGTGTGCGTAGACCTCCGTGCTGCGAAAGCCCGCTTCGCGCATCGCGTCGCGGAGTTCGGCGGGCGACCACAGTCGCCAGTCGTATTCGAAAGAGCTGTCAATCGAGGCCCCGTCGGGCAGTTCGAAGTGGATCGCGTTGTGCACGCGGGCGGTGGTCGGATCGGCTTCGACCTGCTGCCAGGTGTAAACCAGTTCGCCCTGTTCGGTTTCGATGACCTGCTCGCTTGCGCCGGGCAGCATCGCGTCGACGCCGCCGTAAAGGTCGCACACGAGAACGCCCCCGGCCTCGAGACGGAACAGGGCGTTGCGAAGGTAGGTCACGAGCCGGTCGCGCTCGTGAAGCTCGCAGACGGCGAAATTGAGCGAGGCGATCACATCGACCCGGTCGCCCACTTCGAGCGCATCGCGCACGCGCAGTGTGAGCCGCTCGGCCGCGGCTTTTCCCCTGGCCTCGACGAGCCGACGGACGCCGTGGCTGAGGGGCTGCTCGTCGAGATCGGTGGCGACGGCGCGGCGATCTTCGTCGAGGTCCAGCCACGCACGGGAGACCGCCGCGGGGCCGGCGAAGTCCTCGCCGAGCACGACGGGGTTCTGGCCGTGCACCGCGTCGAGGAACGCCGCTTCGATCGGCGGGCACTGCACGGCGATCTCGTACAGGTCGTACCGGTTGACGCGGGAATCGCCGAAGGCGTATTCGGGTTCGTTGCTCACGGGGTCGCCCAGAAACTGACATCGCCGATGCGGATGCTCGCGAGCATCGCGTCCCACTCGGCACGCGCCGCCTCGACGGTTTCGGCGGGACCGGTGAGCTTGATGAAGATGTTCGAGAGTCGGAGGGGATCGGCATCCTGATCGATCTCGAAGGTGTAACGACCGTCTTCGTCGGGTTCGCCGAGCTCCGGGCGCTCGGGGCCGTTCACGATCGGCACGGCACCGAGCACGGCCATATTGTCCTGAACACCGGTCGAGCCGGGGAGGCCGGTATCGAACGGCCCGCGCCCTTCGAACTGCATGATGGGCGTGCCGTTGCTCACGGTGATCCAGGTCTGCGTGCTCGCCTCATCGCCTCGGAACTGGCGGTCCCATCGCAGCGTGTTGTACATGAGCCCGCCGCCGATGGGGTTGGAGATCGTCAGCGTGGCGTTGAGCGAGCGGTCGCTGCCGGGGATGGTGTACTGCACGGCGGTGAACTGCGAGCCGCCCGCCGCGGGCATCCATCGATCGGGTATGCCCAGGGTCACCCCCTCGATCGTGACCGTCGCGTCCAGTGCGATGCCGTCCGTTGTGGGAGCATCCTGCGGGGACTCGATCTGCTGCTGCCCCTCTTCGGGCTGCTGCCGCTCATCGGACTGTTCGGCTTGCGGGTCGTTCACCACGACCGTTTCTGGAGAGTCGCAGCCCGCCATGCCCATGGCCATCAGGGCGGCGGCACAGGTTGCGATCGATTTGCGAGGTAAGGTGCTCATCTGGACTTTCCTTTCTTCGAACGATTCCAATCGACCGACGGGACCAGCGTGGAACTCGTGCAGATCACCGACATCGAAGATCCCAGCGTGCAAGCGTACCGCAATGTGCGGGAGGCAGACCTGAAGGGCCGGGACGGGCTGTTCATCGCCGAGGGTCGGCTGGTCGTCGGCCTGCTCCTTCGCGGCTGCCGGTACCCGGTCCGATCCGTACTGGTGACCGAGGCGGCGCTGGAATCGATTCGAGCGGATCTTGAAGCCGCGCAGTCGCCTCCTCCCGTGATGGTCGCCGGCCCGGAACTCATGAATGCGATCGTAGGCTTCGACATCCATCGCGGGTGCCTGGCGGCCGGCGAGCGCACCGCGGTTCCCGATGCGTCGGATCTGCTGCGGAGCGAGCCCCACGCACGCCTGATCGTCGGAGCCGAGGACATCTACAACCACGACAATATGGGGGGCGTGTTCCGGAGTGCCGCGGCGTTCGGGGCAGGGGCGGTCCTGCTCACACCCAAGTGCTGCGATCCGCTGTACCGCAAAGCCATCCGTGTCTCGATGGGGCACGCGTTGCGGGTGCCCTACGGCACGATGCCCGCCGCGGCACAGGGAGCCGCCCTGTTGAAGGAACTCGGGCTATTCACGATTGCCCTCACCCCCGGTAAGGGTGCTGTCTCGCTGAGTGATTGCGCAGAGAGGATCCGTGTCGAGCAGCCCGCTCGCGTGTGCCTGCTTCTGGGCAGCGAGGGGCCGGGGCTCTCGTCGCCCATGATCGAAGGAGCCGACCTGCGCGTGCGGATCCCCATCGATCCGAGTGTGGATTCTCTGAACGCGTCGGTGGCGGGGGCGATCGCGATGCAGCGGATCGCCGAAGCGATGGAGCTGCTGTAGGCACGGCTGCAGCGCGGTACCCTTGTCCCATGACCAACGCGCCGGACATCGCTCGGGACCAGCTCGCTCAGGCCGCCGTCGAGGCCATCACCCACCGGATGGTCGTTGGCCTGGGAACAGGACGGGCGGCGACGCGGGCGATCCGTGCGCTGGCCGATCGCATCGAGCGGGGCGGCCTCTCGCATATCCGCGCCGTCGCGACCTCCAACAGCTCGGCCCGGCTCGCGAAGGAGCTGGGCATCGAGGTGCTGGAGATGCGCGACACGATAAGCGTGGACCTGCTCTTCGACGGCGCGGACGAGTTCGACGATCAGATGCGCATGATCAAGGGCGGTGGGGGAGCGATGACGCGCGAGAAGATCGTGGCGTACGCGGCCCGGCGCAGGATCTATCTCGTGCAGAGCGCCAAGCGTGCGGAGCGATTGGGGGATTCGTTCCGTGTACCGGTCGAAGTGCTGGAGTTCGCGCTCGGCGTGCTGACGGCCCGCTTCGAATGGCTGGGTCTGGACCCGATGCTGCGCCTCGACGAACAGGGCTCGCCCGTTCGCACCGACAGCGGCAATCTGATCGTCGATCTGCGCATGCCGCCGGATCCGGAGCAGGAGACCGACAACCGCAACGCGATGAACCCGGAGATGTTCCGCGCGGCGCTCAACAGCATGCCCGGCATCGTCGAGCACGGACTGTTTCTCGAAGAAGCCGACGAGATCATCGTCGAGAACGAGTCCGACAATCTGACGCGGATGTTGCGGAACGGCTGACTGTTCGCGGCTATTCGCTGTTGGCCAGCCGGTTCAGGCGCGTGTGGATCGTGGTCCACAGCCCCTTACGATGCAGCGGGCGCTCCACGAGGGTGTGATCGGCCCCCGATGCCGCGGCGGCGAGGATCGCGGCGTACAGATCGCTGGCGTATTGCCCGGGATCGCTCGGCATGCGGACCACCTCGTGGGGCGGGTCGAGACGAACCCCGTCGGAACTGGCCAGAATCACGATCTTCCCTTCGCGTCCGAGCACCGCCTGGTGCCATGCCGGGCCGTCGAACAGCTCGATGGGGCGGCGCTCTTCGTCGACCGGCAGGCGCATGGGCGCCCCGACGCCTTCGGCGATCGCCTCGTCGTCCAGACCGAGTTCCTCCGGCGTGATCGCGCCGACGCGCAGGATCCGATCGCCCTCGGGACGGACCTCGATGATGGTCGATTCGATGCCGGTGCGGCAGGGGCCGCCCTCGAGCACCAGCAGATCCGCATCGGGGAACGCCCGGCGCACATGCTCCGCGGTCGTGGGGGATGGCTGGCCGCTCCGATTCGCGCTCGGCCCGAGCAGCGGAAAGCCGCAGGTTTCGAGCAGAGCAAGCGCGATGGGGTGATCCGGGCAGCGCAGGCCGACCCCGTCGTGCCCCGCCGTGATCTGGTGCGGCAGATCCGGGGCACGCTCGACCACGATCGTCAGCGGGCCAGGCCAGAAGCGGTTGGCGAGCACTTTGGCGCGATCCGGCCACGAACGGACGACCCGCTGGGCCATCCGCGTGCCGGAAACGATCACGCTCATCGGCTTGTCTGAAGGGCGTCCCTTGAGGTCGTAGACCTTGCGGACCGCTTCGGGGTTCAGCGCATCGGCGGCAAGCCCGTACACCGTCTCCGTCGGGAAGGCGACGACCCCACCCCCTCGGATTCGACGGGCGGCTTCTGCGATCTGGCTGCGGTCTGTGGCCACGACGACTGCCTCCGGGACGCTCAGCGGTCCATCGGACCGGCTTGCCCGAGGAGTTCATCGGTCGTCGGCGGCACGACCTTCAGGCCGCGACGAGCCAGGGCGGCTCCTGTCGCGGCGTAGTACTCGGCCAGGCCGATGTTGTAATCCGTCAGGGCCTGGATCTCCTGAAGCTCGGCATCCGCGAGGGAGCGTTGCCGCGTGAACTGCAGGTCGAGGAACTCGGGTGTGAAGCCGCGGATGGTCTCGCCCTGAACCTCAAGCGTGCGCAGGTTCTCGGTGGCCGCGAGCCGGCCGATGCGTGTCTGCTCGATGAGGCGATAGTTCGTCTCGATGTTGCGCAGCGCGGTTTTGACTTCCAGCAGCACGGTCTGCACTGCCTGCCGGTACGCGTTCATCGCACGGAGCCGTTCGATCTGGCGCTGGCGGAAGAAGGCCTCGGCCCCGCGATTGCCGATCGGGCGTTCGAAGGAGAGCCCGACGATGTAGCTCACGAAATCGCGATTGAGCTGTTCTGTGATCGCGTCCCCGAAGTCGCGATCCAGGCCGTCAAAGTTCGCCTGCGCGGCGAGGTTCAGCGCCGGCAGACGGCCGTTGTCGGCGACGGCGACGCGGATCGAAGCGTCATTGATCGTGAGGATGGACTGCTCGATCTCGGGGCGGCGTTCGAGGGCCGTGGTGACCGCGTCGAAGAAACTCAGTTCGAGCGGGGTCAGCGTTGGTTCGTCCACTGGACGGAGCAGCACCTCGCTCTCGATGGGGTACGCCGGATGGTTCATCTGGATCTTGAGTGTGTCCGAGGCCTGCCTCAGCGCGTTGGTCGCCCGGATCACATTCGCGCGCCGAAACTCGACCTGCGAGCGGGCATCGAACACCGCCGCGGGGGTGACATCGAGCTCGATGCGCGCTTCGACGCGTCGGCGGACATCCTCGCCCCGTTCGAGCAGCCGCTGCTGGACCTGCAGCGTGCGGTACGCCGCGACCAGGTTCCAGTAGGCCCGCTCGGTCTGCGTGACGGTCGCGATGAGCTGGCTCCGCAGCGACTGCACAGAGGAACGCTCGGCGCTCTCGGCGAGGCGGATCTCGGACATCGAGACCTCGCGACCGAACCCGCGCAGCAGCGGCTGATCAAGCCGCGCCACGAACCCGGTGGCGTTGGAGGGGTTGGGATCGAACGACACGCCGGGGGAATTGATGTCGCTATAGGTTTCGCTTTGGGAGAAGGTGAGTTCTCCACCGGTTGTCAACCGTTTGCGAAAACCGGCGCTGATCGCAAAGTCATCGCGCACATTGGCTCGCGCTCCACCGAAGCTCGGCCCGAGCTGCGGCTCGTCCAGAGAATTCCAGCGGGTGTCAGCGAAGAATACCCAGTCGAAAACAGACTCTGCCTGCAGAAGCTGTTCCGAAGCGATCGCAGGGCTGTACGAAGCGTCCCGAAGGCGCAGATTATGCCGAATCGCGGCGTCGATGGCCTGTTCGAGGGTGATATCGGTTGTGTTTGAGCTGTTCCCCGTCAGGTCAGGACCCATCGAGGGCGTTTCCTGCATGGGATAGGACTTTGGCCCCGCCATGGTGTTGAGTTCGTCGAGCCGCTCCTGGGAGAGGTCGATCGGTTCCACTTCGGCCCGAAGGGGTTTGGGCGCGGTATCGGCCATCTCGGCTCGAATGGAATCCAGAACCGAGCGACGCAGGGTATCGCCGGTTTCGGATTCGAACGGAGTCGCGCAACCGACACTGAGACTGAAGATTGCTGCCGCGAGGCATACGGTCCGGTACGATATGGAACGGTCTGGCATAGGACTGGGAGCGTAGCCCGCGCGGGGCCAGCGGTCAAAGTGGTTCAACTCGTTGAATTGCTACTTTTCCGCCAGTTCATCGGGGACTTGAACCCCGCCGCCTTCTTCACGAGACGACGACAAGGATCCGAGTCATGCACAGCATTCTCATCCGAAACACTTTCGGCCTGATCTTCACCCTCCTTGCCATCTGCGGCCCTCTGGCCCAGCGGGCGGATGCCCAGGTCACCGAGCTCGAACCCTTCTGGGTCGTGGTGGAGCGTGAGACCGAGATGCGCTGCGGCGATTCCCCCAGTTGGTACGCGATCTCGAACCTCAAGCCCGGCCAACTCCTGCGGGTCAACGCCGAGTCCTTCGACTGGTACCGGGTGGAGTACCCCAGGGGCACACGGGTCTGGATCGATACGCGCGATGCCCGCATCATCGAGAACGGCGCTCGCATCGAAACCACGCGGAACGCCTCGCCCCGAGCGCTGAACGCGGCGGTCCCGACGACCGACAGTTCCTACCGGCGCGTCACCATCCGCTCGGTGATCCCGCCCGGCACCAAGTTCCGCTACATCGGTCCGATCCAGAACAACCAGGGCCAGACCGATGGTTACATCGTGCCCGCGCCGGAAGGTTCGCAGGGCTTTGTCCTCTCATCCGCGACCCGTCGCGCCACCGAGCAGGAGGTCCAGGAGTTCCTGCGTCAGCGCGATGGCGAGCCGCAGCCCCAGGAGCCCGAGCAGCCCCAGCAACCGGCCAACACCGGTGACGGGTCCCAACCCGCGACCCCTCAGCAGGAGCCGGCACGCGTCGATCCGCCTGCGCAGGATCAGGAGCAAGCGCCTCAGCAGCCCGCCTCCAACCCCGACAACTCCGGTGAAGAATCCAGTGAAGAGCAGACCGAGCCGGGCGAGATCGAGATGGGCGACGACGAATCGGCCCGCGAAGCCGCGGCTGAGGTGGAAGCCCTTTCCGAACTCGAGGTCGTGATTCAGCGCAGCCGCCAGCTCGACGAGGCGTACGCCGCCGTCGCATCCCAGCAGACCGGGGATGCCGAGATCCTTCCCCTGATCGACGAGTACCGCGGTCTGATCGAGCTCGCGGCACCGACCGAACTCGCCGCCGATGTCCGGCGCTTCGCGCAGGCGCGGATCGACCTGCTCAACATCCGTCTTGAGATCCAGAAAGCCCAGGCCGAGCTCGAAGCGATCCGCAACGCCACCGGCGAGGCCGCCGAGAACTTCCGCGAACTCGATGAGGCCCTCGCCGGTCGTCGCGACTACCTCGTCGTTGGGCGGCTGGTTCCCTCGGCGATCTACAACGGCAAGCGCCTGCCGCTGATGTACCGCCTGCAGACCGTCGATGGCGGTTCCGGGCGGACCCTCGCGTACATCACGCCCAACGAGGACATCGCCATCGACAGCATGCTCAACGCGATCGTCGGCGTGACCGGCGAAACGCGTCGCCAGGGCAACAGCGGTGTTCGCATCATCCAACCGACGGTGATCGAAGTGCTCCGCTCGGAATCGCGCTGATCGTTCGGCGGCTCAGCCCGCGTGCAGCACTTCACCGATCTCGCGTGTCATGACATAGCGATCGGTGAAGGTGCGCTGCTGGATGTTCAGAAAGTCGTGAACGAAGCTGTCGGGCAGGTCGTCGGGATCGATGATCCGGAAGCCGCAGCGCTCGAAGAAGGCGGGCGCACGCGTCAGCAGGAACACGCGGTCGAGGTCCAAGCGTGCCGATTCGTCGAGGAGGAACTCGACCATCCGTCGGCCGATGCCGTGTCCTGTGCGTGTGGGGTCCACGGCGACCGACCGGATCTCGGCCATGGCTTCGCCGCAGACATTCAGCGCTGCGCACCCCACGACATCGTCACCGAGCCGTGCGACGACGAAGCACTCGATCAGACTCTCGACCTCGCGCAGAGTCCGTGGGAGCAGCCGTCCGGAATCGGACCACCGCTTGACCAGCTCGCACACACCCGGAGCGTCGTGAGGGCCCGCGGATCGCACGATGAGTTCCTGTTGCGGCTCGTTCTCCCTGGGCGCAGCCGAAACCACAACCGGCTCGGCGACGGTTGTCCTGGCACAGGCCACCTCGGGGGAACCAGTCCCGCTGACGCTCACGCGCTCGCTCCGAGGGAATGGGAGAGTTCGGTGCGTTCGCGGTCGATCCGTGCTCTGGCCTCATCGAGGGCCGAGTGCACACGCGTTGGGGCCGTGCCGCCGATGACATCGCGTTTGGAGACCACCGCTTCCAGCGTCAGCCAGTCGTAGACATCGCTTTCGATCGCTTCGCTATGGCTGCGCATCGTGTGGAGATCGAGTCCCTGCAGTGGCAGGCGCTGCTGCATTGCGTCCCGGACCACCCGGCCGACGATGTCGTGCGAATCGCGGAACGCGATGCCCTTGCTGACGAGATAATCGGCGAGATCGGTCGCGTTGGTGTAGCCCTGAGCCGCCAGTTCCTCGCAGCGGTCCTCGTTCACGATGAGTGTGTCGAGCACGATCTTCATGACCTTCAGCGACAGCGACAGATTCGCCGCGGCGTCGAACAGCGGCTCCTTGTCCTCCTGCATGTCCTTGTTGTAGGCCATCGGCAGGCCCTTGACGGTCATCAGCAGCGAAACAAGCGAGCCGACGATTCGGCCCGACTTGCCCCGGAGCAGTTCGAGCGCATCGGGGTTCTTCTTCTGGGGCATGAGCGAACTGCCGGTCGCGACGGCGTCGGACATGGTGACCAACGCGTAGGGCGTGCTCGCGTAGATGATCAGGTCCTCGCTGATGCGAGAGAGGTGCGTTGAGCAGATCGCCGCGCCGGCAAGGACTTCGATCACATGGTCGCGGTCGCTGACCGTGTCGAGACTGTTGCGCGTCGGCCCGTCGAAGCCGAGACACTCGGCGAGCCGCTGGCGATCGATCGGGTACGCCGTTCCGGCGAGCGCACCGCAGCCGAGCGGGCAGCGGTTGAGCCGGGCGCGGGCGTCGCGCAGGCGGTCGGAATCGCGTTCGAGCATCTCGCAGTACGCGAGGCACCAGTGCGCGAACAGCACGGGCTGGGCGAGCTGCAGGTGCGTGAAGCCGGGGATGATCAGGTCCCGGTGGCGGCCCGCGAGCTCGACGAGCGATTCTCGCAGATCGAGGAGATCCGTCAGCAGCCCGTCGATCATGCTGCGCGTGTACAGCTTCAGGTCGGTGGCGACCTGGTCGTTGCGGCTGCGCCCGGTGTGCAGCTTCTTGCCGAGGTTGCCGACCCGGTCGATCAGCTGGCGCTCGACATACGAGTGCACATCCTCATCGGCGGCGAGCCGAGCGCTGTCGGGGTCCGCCTCGTACTCGGTGGCGACTTCGCGCAGCGCATCGGACAGCGCGCTCAATTCCTGCTGCGAGAGCACGCCCGCCTCGTGCAGGGCCCTGGCCCACGCCAGCGAGCCCTGCACATCGAACGGAAGCAGCGCGTGATCGAAGCGCAGCGAGTCGTTGAACCGCTTGAACAGCTCGTCCGGACCGGTCTCGAACATGCCTCCCCACATGCTCACGCCGTCCCCGCCGCGAGGGGCTCTTCGACGACCTCGTTGGGCGCGAGCGGCTTGCCCTTGGAGTGGGGGCCGCCGACGCCGTCGCGCAGCGCGACGATGCGTTCGGGCAGACTGAAGATCTGGATGAAGCCCTCGGCGTGCTTCTGGTTGTAGACCGTGTCGGCGCCGAAGGTGGCGAACTCCTCGCTGTACAGCGTCTTCTCGGCCCGACGCTGGATCGTGATCGCCGAGCACTTGTGCAGACGCACCACCACCTCGCCGTTGAGCTTCTCGGCGATCTTCTCGGTGGCGGCGTGCAGGATCTCGCGCATCGGGGTGAACCAGCGGCCCTCGTACACAAGATGCGCCGACTTCAGGCCGAGCTCCTCTTTGAAGCGCCGGGTCTCCCGGTCGAGCGTGAGCTGCTCGAGCGCCTGCAGGGCCTCGACGAGCACGGTGCCCGCGGGGGTTTCGTAGCAGCCGCGGCTCTTCATGCCGACCACGCGGCTCTCGATCATGTCCACGCGCCCCACGCAGTGCCGGGCGGCGATGTCGTTCAGTTGCTCGACGAGCGCAACCGGAGCGAGGTCCTTGCCGTTAAGCGCGACCGGACGGCCGTTCACGAACTTGATCTGCACATCCTCGGGCTCGTCGGGCGTGTCAACGGGGTTGGCGGTGCGCATCCAGACTTCCTCAGGCGCCGGCGTCCACGGGTTCTCCAGCACGCCGCCCTCGTGGGAGACATGCCACAGGTTCGAGTCGCGGCTCCAGGGCTTCTGGCGACTCACCGAGCAGGGGACGCCCTTGGACTCGATGTAGTCCATCAGGTCGTCGCGGCTCTTCATGTTCCATTCGCGCCACGGCGCGATGACCTTCAGGTCAGGAGCGAGCGCGGCGAACGCGTGCTCGAAGCGGACCTGGTCGTTGCCCTTGCCGGTGCAGCCGTGGCACAGCGCATCGGCCCCGACCTTGCGCGCGACCTCGACCTGCGCCTTGGCGATGACCGGGCGGGCCATCGAGGTGCCGAGCAGGTACTTCTTCTCGTAGGTGATGCCGGCGACGAGCGTCGGGAAGACATAGTTCTTCAGAAACTCCTCGCGCAGGTCCACGACATGGCACTCGCTCGCGCCGCTGGCGATGGCCTTCTGCTCGACGCCCTTGAGCTCGTCCGCGCCCTGGCCGACATCGGCGACGAACGCGACGACCTCGCAGCCGTAGTTTTCGATCAGCCACGGCACGATCGCCGAGGTGTCCAGCCCGCCCGAGTACGCCAGTACAACTTTCTTTGCCATGTCTCTATCTCCGTGCCCGGTCGTCGGGCGAACTGATGTCATTGGTTGAGGGAAGGGAAGCGTGACGCCGCGTCAGGCCTTGCCGAGCAGCCGGAGAAGCACCGCGTTCTGCGTGTGCATGCGGTTCTCGGCCTGATCGAAGACCACCGAGCCGGGGCCGTCGATGACCTCGTCGGTCACCTCCTGACCCCGTTTGGCGGGCAGGCAGTGCAGGAACAGCGCGTTCGGATCGGTATTCGCCATCAGGTCGGCGTTGACCTGATACGGCGAGAACGCGGCGATCCGCGTCGCGATGCTGTCCTCGCTGCCCATGGAAGCCCATACATCGGTATAGACGGCTCGCGCGCCGCTGGCGAGCGAAAGATCGGCAGTTGCGATGAAACTGCCGCCGTGCTGCTCTGCAGAGGCAGTCACTTCGTCGATCACCTGCTGACGGGGACCGTAGCCATCCGGGGAGATCACCACGGTTTCGCAGCCGCACAGCGCGAGCGCCCGGACCAGCGAGCAACAGACATTGTTGCCCTCGCCGACAAAGACGATCTTCTCGCCGACGAGCGCGTCGAAACCGCCCAGGTGTTCGCAGAGTGTGAGCACATCGGCCAGCGCCTGGCAGGGGTGGCTCAACTCGCTGAGCGCATTGATGACCGGAACCTGGGACGCAATGGCGAGTTCCTCGATCGTCGAGTGCAGGTAGGTCCGCGCGACGATGAGCCCGAACCAGCGTTCGAGGTTCTTCGCGTAGTCAGAAATCGATTCCCGCTCGCCGAGGCGACCGGCGTTGTGGTCGAAGTACACGCAGTGTCCGCCGAGCTTGTTGATGCCGACCTCGAACGCCGCGCGGGTGCGCAGCGAGGCCTTCTCGAACAGCAGCGCGACGCTTGTTCCCGTGAGCGCACCGGAGAACCGGCTCGGCTCGTTCTTGACCAGCACACTGAGATCAATCAGCTCACGCAGACCGGCTTGGGAAAGCGAAGCGATCGTCAAAAAATCATCGCCCGCGCTTACGAGTCCGCCGCGGGATTGGGTCGTCATGGCACTGGCAGCGGGGGAAGTGGAAAGGGAAGTCATGAGCGGATTCCGGAAGCAGGAGAGGTAGAGGATGAAGCGCTGGCGATCTCGGAGGGAAGGACCAGCGTGCCGCAGCCCTCGCCCGTGACGAGCCCGAGCAGCGACGCCGGATTCTTCCTCGAGGCGATGCGCGTGGCGACGCCGGTCCGCGTGGCGGTATCGAGCGCTGCGCGAACCTTGGGGATCATGCCGCCGGTGATGACACCGCCCGCGATCAGTTCGGCGATGCGCTCGCTGTCCAGCGTCTCGATGAGCTGGCCCTGCGCATCCAGAACGCCCGGCACATCGCTGAGCAGCACGAGCGATTCGGCCTCGATGATGCCCGCGACCGCCGCCGCGGCGTCGTCGGCGTTCACATTGAGCGCACCGCAGACGCCGCCCGCGTCGTTGCAGGCGATCGGGCTGATCACCGGCAGGTAGCCGGCGCCGACCAGCGTCCGCACGAGTGTGGGGTCGCCACCGGTGATCTCACCGACGCAGCCGTAGTTGATGTCGCCGCAGGCCACGGGGCGCGCGGTGGTCAGTCCGCCGTCGCCGATGCACAGCCCGACCGCGCGGCTGGTTCCCGCGACGGTCTCAAGCGCGGCGTTGACCTTGCCCACCAGCGAGCGGTTCATCCGGCCGGCGAGGATCTCCACGACCGCGTCGATCTGGTCCGGCGGCGTCACGCGGATGCCGTCCACGCGGTGCGGTTCGTAGCCGAGCGTGCGCAGGTGCGCATCGATCGCGAGCCCGCCGCCGTGAACGATCACCACGCCGGCCCCGGTCTTGCCAGTCGTGAGTGCGGTGTGCAGTTCCGCGAGCACCGCGCAGAGTTTGGAAAGCGCGGCGGTCTGATCGATGATCGCGCCGCCGATCTTGACGACGATCGGCTTTGCGGATGGGGTTATGCTGTGATTCATCGTGCGCTCCCGATCACTTCGCGGCTCGTGCTGCCCGGCAGCATGCCCATCGTTTCGCTCAGGCCGAGGGCGATGTTCATGCACTGCACCGCCTGTCCGGCAGCGCCTTTGGTCAGGTTGTCGAGGGCGGCGATCACCACGGCGTGCGGCGATTCGCCGGCTTCCTCGTCCATGGTCCAGCCGATATCGCAGAAGTTCGTGCGGACCACGCCGCCCACGCTCGGCCAGCGGTCCTCGCCGAGAAGGCGGACGAAGGGCTGTCCCTCATAGGCGCGATCGAACGCTTCGCGCAGGTCCGAGGGCGTTGCATCGATCACCAGGTCCGCGTGCACCGTCGCCACGATGCCCCGGTCGAACGGGGCGACACTCGGCGTGAACAGGAGCTTCTGGTTCGGACCAAGCCCCGAGCCCTGCGCGATCTCGGGCGCGTGGCGGTGCGAGAGCACCTTGTAGGGCTTGAGCGACAATTCGCAGAGGGTGTGCTCCAGAACCGCTTTGCGACCGGCGCCGCTCACGCCGCTGACGGCGTCCACGATGACCGGTCGAGTGGGGTGCAGCAGGCCGCTGTCGACCAGCGGGGCGATCGCCAGCATGCTCGCGGTCGCGTAGCACCCGGCGACGGCGATCAGGCGAGAGCCGTGGATCCGATCGGTCAATTCCGGAACGCCGAAGGCCGCTCGCTGCAGCAGTTCGGGGTGCGTGTGCTCGAACCCGTAGTGGAGGGGATACGCCTCGGGCTTGCGAAGCCGGAACGCCCCGGAGATGTCCACGACCACCGCGCGCGTCGCTTCGAGGAGCGCGGGCGCCAATTCGAGACTGGCCTCGTGGGGCGTGGCGAGGATGACGGCATCGGGGTCGAGGTCGGCGATGGCCTGTGCCGAAGCACCGGCGACGATCATCTCCCCGATCCGCGTGCCTCTCATCCGCGGAGCCAGATCCGCAAAGCGCGAGCCCGCGCTGGACCCTCCGGCGGAGCCGAAGAGCCCCACGACCTGCGCGCTGGGGTGGCTGCTGAGGAGTTCGATGGCCTCAAGTCCGGTATAGCCGCCGGCACCAACGACGACGATCCGTTTGGGACTGCTCACGAAGACCCCCAGTTCCGGGAGGGTGTTCTTGGGTCGGTAGTCTCCGAAAATGCGATCTGCTCCAGACGATCCGCGAGGGCCTGGGCGGCCTGCTCGGAGGGAGTGGCGATGAAAATCGTGTCGTCGCCGGCGATCGTCCCGACCATCTCGTCCTGAGGCCAGCGATCGAACTCGATCGCCAGCGCATCGGCGTGGCCGGGCTGGGTGCGCACCACCACCAGACTGGCGGCGGTCTTCGCCCACAGCAGATGGGCCCGGACCGCGGCATCGAAGGTCTCCGGACCGGAACCGCCGGTCACGCCCTCAGGAAGCACCCAGCCTCCGGGGGCTTTGACGATCCCCATGCCTCGCAGATCCCTGGAAAGGGTGGCCTGGGTGACCTCAATGCCCAGCTGCGCAAGCCGATCGCGCAGCTCGTGCTGGCTGTCGATGGGGTGCTCGCTGAGCAGTCGCTGGATGATCTTCTGACGATCAGACTTCGGCATGTGCATGAATATACATAATCATGCATAAAGATGCAAGCCCATGCTCCTGAGAAACCCGGTCACTGAATTCTCGTATAGAGGATGGCGTGAACAGACGCATGGGTGCCTTCCGGAGGCATCTTTTCGGGGGGGCTTGGATCGCCGCAAATTTTCAGTTGAGGCAAAACCATTGCGTTGGCCATCAGAACACGCCATGATGCGGGCAATGCTAGGAAGCGAGTGTGACGGATGACAGCGCAGCGGGAAGCCGACCGGGTGATCAGGGCGACCGTGACAACGGTCTTTCGGGCTTCCCTGTTGAGGGGGGCCTGTTTCGGAGCGGCGGTCGGGCTCGCGCTCGCGGGGGTCTGCGTGCTGGTGCTCCGATTCGGGGCCGGGCTGACGGCGATCGAGTCACTGTGGGGCCTTCTGATACTCCCGATCGCGATGGTGATCGGGTCTCTGGGTTCGCTGACACGATTGTCTGCCGATGAGGCCAGAGCGTGGCTGGACGACCGCTGGAATTGCGGCGGCCTGCTCCTGCTCGATAGCGATGCGTGGAACGAGCGGTGCTCTCAGATCAGGGCCCCGCGGGTGCGATGGTTCGATCGTCGGCTCGGGGTGATGCTCGGCGTGCTCGGATGCTTCCTGATCGGGGCCCTGTTCGTCCCGGTGAGCAGCGACCCGGCTTCGCGACCCGGCTTCAATCTCGAACCAGTAGTGAACGCTCTTTCTGAGGACATCGAGCTCCTGGAGGAAGTCGAGGCGATCGAGCCCGATCAAGCCGAGCAGTTCGCCGAGGAACTGGAACAACTCATGCGGCTCGCCAAAGGCGATGACCCCGCTCAAACCTGGGAAGCCCTGGATCACGCCCGCCAGGAACTCGATCGGCTCGCCGAGGAGGCCGGCGAAAAACTCGCGGATCAGGCATCCCGTTCCGCGGCGATCGAGGAAATGGCCTCGCAGCTTTCGGACATGCTGGAGCAGTCGCCCGACGGTCTGACCGCCGAGCAGGCCGAAGCCATCCGCCGAGCGCTTGAGGAACTGGATCACGAGTCGCTGCCGGAGTCCGTGCGCGAAGCCATGGCTCGGCTCTCCCAGTCGCTCTCCGAATCGCAGGGTCAGCAGAGCCAGGCCTCGCAGGAACTGCGCGAGTCGGCCGGGCAGTGCAGCGGGGGGGCGATGGCCGGGCTTGGGCAGCTCGCGAGCGGCGGGATGATCGATCCGTCGCGTCTCGGGCAGGCCGGTGCCGACCGTGAGGCGGCGCGCCTGGCGCTTCGTCAGCTCATGGAGGAATACGCCCAAGGCGAATGCAGTTCCGGCGACATGCTCGCCTTGCTGTCGGGCATGTGCTCCGGCAGCGGCGGCATCAACCGCGGGCCGGGTGCCGCGGCGTTGACCTGGCGCGACCAGCCCTCGGTGCTGGACGCCGAGTTCGATCCGGTGCTGGTTGATTCGGAAGCCATCGATCAGGAGCAGTCCGTGTTTCTGTCCGACGGAGCCGCGCTCCCGGACGGGGAGCAGCCGGGAGCCGGTTCATCGGGCGGTGCCATCGGTACGGCCCGCAGCGCGGAGAGTCGATCTTCGACCCCGCTGGTCCTGCCCCGTCACCGTGAGGCGGTGCGTCGTTATTTCGAACGAGCCGACAGCAATGAGGAGCCCGGCGAGTGAATTCAAAGCCAAGCGAAGCCTCCAGCCAACGGGTCATGTCCCCAGACGAACTCTCCCCGATGACCGCAGCGGCTCGACGCGTGCTCGACGCGATGGACGCGGTCCTGCTGGGTCAGCACGAGCTGCACGAGATGGTGCTCGTGGGCATCCTCAGCCGCGGGCACCTGCTGCTGGAGGGCATGCCCGGCCTCGGCAAAACCACGCTCATCCAGGCGCTCGGCGAACTGCTGCGTCTCGACTTCCGGCGCGTGCAGTTCACGCCCGACCTCATGCCCAGCGACATCGTCGGCAGCACGATCCTCCAGCAGGGCGGCGCGGGCGAGCGGCGGATGGAGTTCCATAGAGGGCCGGTGTTCACGAACATCCTGCTCGCGGACGAGATCAACCGGGCTTCGCCCAAGACGCAGTCGGCACTGCTCGAAGCGATGCAGGAGCGGCGCGTGACCACCCTCGGCGAGACGCGCGCGCTGCCCAGCCCCTTCTTCGTGCTCGCTTCGCAGAACCCCGTTGATCTCGAGGGCACATACCCGCTGCCCGAAGCGCAGCTCGACCGGTTCCTTCTGAAGCTGCAGGTCGGCTTGCCCAAAGAGGATGTTCTGGAGCGGATCATCTCCACGCGCCACCGGGGCGAAGCGCCCGCGCTCGAGCCCGTGGCGGACCCTGAAACCATTCAGGCGATGCTCTCGTGCGTGGACCGGATCGTGCTTCCGGCAGCGGTTGCGCGGTACATCGCTCGCTTGGTCAGCGCGACACACCCGTCGGAGCCGCACGCGCCGGAGGCCGTTGCTCGCTTCGTCAAGCACGGCGCCTCGCCGCGTGCGGCGATCGGCATGGCCGAGAGCGCTCGGGCGCACGCCCTGCTCGCCGGTCGCCCCACGGTCGGGTTCGAGGATGTGCGGGCCGTGGCTCCGCATGTGCTCAACCACCGCCTGATCCTCAACCACGAGGCCGGTTTCGAGAGGATGGACGGCTTCGGCGTGGTCGCCGAACTCATCCGAGCGGTTGATCCGGTGCGTCTGGATCTTCCATCGGGTGTGCGTATCGAGGAGCCGGGAGGGGTGGCCTGATGCGATGGACCACGCTGGTTTTCGCCATCATCGCGGCGTGGGGCTCGACGGCATTCGGGCAAGCCCAGAATTTTCGCGGGCTGTCGATCACGCCGCGCATCGCCGCCGGCGAGAGCTCGTACGGCTACGCCGCACACCGGTTCCTGATCAACAACCCTGGCGAGAACGAGCGGAGCGTGCGGATCGACTTCGACACCTACGACGATGAGGCGTTCCGAGTTTTGAGCGGTTCAGCCACGGTCCCTGCGTCGAGCGCGGTCGAGCTGGTCATCTATCAGCCGCCGATCAAGATCCGCTCAGCCAGCGCGAGGGTGACGGTCGACGGCTCACCCGTGAACGAGCGGATCCGGATCACGATGCCGAGTCACGGTGTCGAGCAGTACGACGGGTACTACAGCCGGTACGGCTCATCGAGTCATCGCGCGACGCATGTGGTGCTCGTGAGTAATGCCGTTCCCGGCGATATCGTGAATCAGATCGAAGCACAGATCACCGATCCCAACGCCTCGCGGTCGGGATACTCGGGCAGCCCGGTCTCGCGCCAGACGCTGGTCTCTCAGGAACCCTCGCGCAACTGGCCGACCGATTGGCTGAGTTACTCGCGATACCTCGCCGTGGTCCTGACCACCGACGAATTCGAGGCGCTCCCCGCTCCGGTTCGTGAATCGCTGCTCGGCTCGGTGCATGTCGGCGGCAATCTGGTGCTGGTCGGTGGTCAGTCCCCGCTCGCGGGTGGGCTGGGCCAGTTGACCGAGAGGCACGCTTTGGACTGGGGCGTTCCTCCGGCGTTGCGCAGCGGCATCTCACCAGCACCCGGCGAACGACCTCAGGCGTGGAGCGCCGAGACCGAGTTCGGATTTGGTGCGATCCTCTGGACGGATCGGGACCAGCTGATGAATACTCCGGTTCTGATCGGCAACACGATGTTCGAGCGCTGCCGCCGAACGATCGAGGCACGGTTGCAGTTGCCCACTCTCGCCGCGGCGGAGGGGGCGATGACGGTGGTCGGTGAACTGACGGTGCCCCGCCGGATGACCTTCCTGTTTCTGGTGATCTTCGTGCTGCTCGTGTGCCCGGTGAATCTGATCCTGCTCAAGCGGGCCAATCGGCGCACCCTGTTGTTCGTGACCGCGCCGGTGCTGGGTCTGTTGTTTTCAGCGACGGTCTTCGTGTACGGGCTGCTGCACGACGGGATCAGCACGACCTCGCGCATCGAGGCGGTCAGCGTGCTCGATCAGCGCTCCCGGCTCTGCTCGACCACATCTCAGCTCGGGCTCTACGCGCCACTGACTCCTAAGGGCGGCCTGGTGTTCGCCAACCACACCGAGGTCACGCCGATGCTCGGCAGCCGCGGCCAGCGCCTGTCGGCTGGCCAGCGGGTCGGCCTGGAGCACGGTGATCAGCAGCGGTTCCGCAGCGGGTGGGTTTCGCCCCGAGAACCCGCGCACTTCTGGACGCGCACCCACACCCAGCGTCGCGAGCGCGTTCTGCTCGAAACCGACGAATCGGGTCGATGGAGCGCGACCAACGGGCTCGGCGTGCCCATCACCGCGTTCTCGTTCTACGACGCTCAGGGGAACCTTCACAGCGCCGAGCGGATCGAGCCGGGGGCGCGTGCGACGCTGGTCGAACAACCCCGTACGCCGGGATACGCCGCGAACGATTTCGAAAGACTGATGAACGGGCTGCCCTCTCAGGTGACCACGCGTTTGGCCGGGACGCCGGGCCAGTTTACCCGTCCGTGGTCGTACACGGCGGTGGTGGAGGGCAACCTGTTCGCTCCGCTGGGCATCGAAAATGTCAACGATCGCACGGTGCGGGAAGTGGTGATCGGGTTGGTCGATGGCGGGGAGGTCGCGCCGTGAAAGTCCGAGTCGAACAGCTCACGCGCGAATTCGGCACCACGAAGGCCGTCGACAACCTGTCGTTCAGCTTCTCGTCGGGGCAGATCTTCGCTTTCGTCGGCCCGAACGGGGCCGGCAAGACCACGACCATGCGGATCATGGCGACCCTCGACGAGCCGGACGCCGGCGATGTCTTCTTCGACGATGTCTCGATCATCCGTTACCCCGAGCAGGCAAGGCGCCTTCTGGGGTTCATGCCCGACAACCTGCCCGCGCCGTTCGATGTCGTCGTGCACGAGTACCTCGATTTCTTTGCCCGGGCCTTCGGGCTGCGCGGCCGGCAGCGCACGGTCATCCTCGAAGAAATCATCGAGTTCACCGGGCTGGGCCCGCTCCGCTGGAAAACGCTGCGTTCGCTCTCCAAAGGCATGAAGCAGCGGGTCAGTCTCGCCCGGGCCCTCGTCCGTGATCCGCAGCTGCTGATCCTCGACGAGCCGGCGGCTGGCCTCGATCCGCGGGCCCGCGTCGAGCTGCGCGAACTGATGCTCGCGCTCGCCGAGCGAGGCAAGGCCGTGCTCATCAGTTCGCACATCCTCAACGAACTCGAGGAGGTTTCCGACGGTGCCGTCATCATCGAACGGGGACGCCTGCTCCGTGCCGGCACGATGGACGAGATCCACCGCTCCGGCCTCGGCGACGATCCCGCCGGCGAAGCCATCCTCTGGACGATCAGCGCGATCGACGCGACCGACCGGCTGCTCGAGGATCTGCTGGAGCACCCGATCGTCGTCCGTGCAGCCAGGGCCGGGCGCGTGTACGAGGCGGGGCTGATCGGCGATGACGCCGCGGCGTCCGAGCTGCTCGCTCACCTCATTCAGCGTGGTCATCGCATCGTCGAGTTCCGCAAGGCACGGGCCGGTCTCGAGAAGCTCTTCATGAATGTCACGCGGGGAGAAGTCCAATGAGCGTGCTCTCCACAATCAGCGCCCGCCTGGATGCCATCGGCGATCGCGTCAACCCGATCGTCATCAAGGAAACGCGGCAGGCGGTCCGGTCTCGTGCCGTCGTCTCGATCCTCTCGCTGTTCGTCATCGTGCTGCTGATCGCGGCGATGGGCCTGCTGCTGTTCTCCGATCCGCGACGCAGACCCTCGGACGGCGGCAGCGGCTGGGAAACCTTCCTGCTCTTCAACAGCATCCTGCTCGTGGTCTGCGGCGTGTTCGTGCCGATCTATGTCGCCATCCGCGCGGCGGGCGATCGTAGCGGCGTCACCGCCGATCTGCTGTTCACGACCACGATCCGCCCGTTCTCGGTGATCTGGGGCAAGCTCGTCTCGGGGATGCTCGTCACGATGCTGCTGTTCGCGACCGCCGCACCCTTCGTCACGGTGAGTTACCTGCTTCGCGGCATCGACCTGCCCACCATCGCGTACTGGCTGGCCTTCGATACGCTGGTCATCTTCCTCGCCATTCAGGTCGCGGTCTTTCTCGCGGTCCTGCCCACCAGCATCGTCATCCGCATCATCATCGGACTCGCGGCGATGTTCCTCGGCTTCAGCGCGGTCATCGCGGAGATCAGCTACACGCAGTACTGGGGCGACACCTCCGTCAGCGTCTACGACACCAGCGACTGGATCCGGATCGGGTCGTTCGCGGCGACGATGCTGATCATCGCGGGGATGCTGTTCGTTCTGAGCGTGGCCTGCGTTTCTCCATCCGCGAGCAACCGCGCGTTCCTGCCACGGCTCTACATCACCTGCGCGATCGTGGTGTCGTACTTTGTGACCATCGTCGTTGCCGATCAGATGGGCGATCTGGAATTCATGTTCGCATGGTTCTCTATCTGGTTCATGTTCCTGCTCATCGCCACGCTCATCTCCAGCGGCGAGCGACGCGACCCCGGGGCCAGAGTGCTCGGTGGCCGGCTCATGCGCCGTCCGCTGACCCGCCCTCTGGGCATCCTGTTCTCCTCCGGCTCGCACGCCGGGCTGCTGTGGTGCGCGGTCATGACCGGTGTGCTGGTGGCGGGCATCATGCTCGCCGAAACCATCGCGAATCTGATCCTGCCGTACGGCATCGGAACCTACAGAAGTTGGGAGAGCGATGTTCGGGAAGCATCGGCGATGGTGCTCGTGGCCATGGCCATGGCGATCGCGTACAACCTCTTCGCGATCGCGCTGCGCGACGGGCCCCTCAAGCGGTTCTCCAAGGGCACGGTAATGACCCCGGCGATCACGATGCTCCTCATCGCAGCGGTCTCGGTCACGCCCCCGATCGCGATCGCCCTGTTCGGGAGCACGCGCCATCTCGACAACGAGGCGATCTCTCTGCTCAACCCGGTCTCGGGCATGATCTGGTCCGAGAGCGACATGCACGGCGTCCGCGCGATCATCGCGACGGTGCTGCTGTTCGCGGCGGTCCTGCTGAACTGGAAGGGTATCCGGCGTGCGGCGGCACACTATCGGCGGGTCATTCCTGCGACACCGCCACCGGCCATCCTCGAAGGGGAAGCCGAGGCCGATGCCTGAACCGGTGAACCAGAGCACGACGGAGCAGGCGCGCTGGAGCGCCGCCGTGGAAGCCGGCGTTCGCGCTGCCGACGGCTGGTCGCTGAACCTCGCGCAGCTCAGCGCCGGACGCAGCGGCGATCTGCTCGGCAGCGGCGTCGGCCAGTCCGTCGAGTTCATGGATTTCCGCGAGTACGAACCCGGTGACGACATCCGACGGATCGACTGGCAGGTGTTCGCGCGAACCGACCGCGTCATGATCCGCAGGCACCGGGAAGAGATCAGCCCCGTCATCGAGATCATCCTCGACGGCTCCCGCTCGATGGATTTGCCAGGTACGCCCAAGGCCGACACCGCGCTCGCCATCAGCGCATCGCTCGTTGCGGCGTCCATCCGCACCGGGCTCGCCACTCGGTTCGGAGCCGTGACGACCGCGACGCCAACCTGGCGAGCGCTCCGCGATCCTCGGGCCATCGACTGGTCCGGCTTTGGTGGCACCGCCACCCTCGCCGATGCCGCAGCCGCCCTGCGATCCACCGGCGCTGCGCGAGGCATGCGCATCGTGGTTTCAGACATGCTTTTCCCCTGCGATTTCACGCGGCTGTACCGCGATCTTGCGCGAGGCACGAACGCGCTCGTGCTCGTTCAGGTCCTCGCGCAGACCGACGCCGATCCGTCCGCGACCGGGTCGTTGCTCCTGCGCGATCGAGAGACCGGGGCGACCATCCAGGCCGACCTCACCCCCTCGATCGTGCGCGAGTATCGCCAGCGCTTCAATGCGCACGCCGCGATGCTCCGGCAAGCCGCTGCATCCGCGCGTGCCCGCTTTCTGCAGATCGTCTGCCCCGCATCAGTCTCGGATCCGCAGGGTTCGGTCCGTCATCTCAGCTCAGCCGGCGTGCTCAGGACGCTGCGATGAACTTCGCCTTCGGATCACCTCTGATGCTCGCCACCGCGGCACTCGGCGCCGCCGTGATCGCCGTCTACATCTTCCATCGCCGTCCGCGTGAGCAGGAGGTCAGCTCACTTCTGTTGTGGCAAGGAATCATCCGGCCGGGCGGCGCGGGACGCCAGCGCGAGCAGTTCCGCGCGCCGTGGCTGCTGGCGATCGAACTGCTGGTCATTCTCCTGCTGGCCCTCGCCGCCGCGAGCCCGCTCCTGACCGCATCGGCATCCGGTCGTTCGCTGATCGTCGTTCTCGACAACTCGTTCTCGATGACCGCTGAGGACAACGGCGTATCGTCGCGTGACCGAGCCGAAGCACAACTGTTGCAGATCCTGCCGCAGTACAACCGCCAGCGCACCGCGTTCGTATTGGCATCGGATGCGCCGGCACTGATCTCGATTCAGAGCCGTGATCAGTCCGGTCGTTCGGCCATCCCCACCGCGTGGACCTGCAGCGCACCCACCGCCGACCTGCTCAGCGCGATCCGCCTCGCGCTCGAAATCGACAGCGGGACATCGGACATCCTCGTCCTGACCGACCACGAACCCGATGTCGCGATCGACTACGGCCCGCGCGTCCGCTGGCTCGCCTTTGGGCAGCCGCTCGCCAATATCGCGATCACCGCCGCGTCCCGCTCCTCGAGCGGCGCGGTGACGCTGGAAGTGACCAACGCGTCGGACCGGTCCGCCAATCGTACGCTGACCATCGAGTCCCCAGGCACCACGAACGCTCGCGCGATCACGATCGGTCCGGGTTCCACCAGCCGCCTGCGCGTTCCCGCAGCGCCCGATGCCGAGGTGGTGATCCGCATCACGCCGCCCGATGCCCTGCCCGCCGACGACTCGATCCGCCTGGTTCCAGAAGATTTCCGGCCTCTGCGCGTGGGCATACGCACGGACAGCGACTCGCTCCGACAGGCCGCCGAACGGTGGGTCCGCGCCGAACCCACAGCACAGATGAGTGGTCCCGCCCAGCCGGAACTGCTCATCACCGACGACGCCGCACCATCGCCGCCCGGCGCATGGACGGTGCGTATCCAACGACCCGCCGAGGATCGCACCCGCGCGTTCTCCGGGCCGTACATCAGCAACCGCGAACACGAGATCGCCGAAGGCCTGGACCTGTCCGGAGTCATCTGGGCGACGGATCTCGAGTCCGAAACCCGCGAGGCCGATCCGCCGGGATTGATCCGATCCGATCCCGTGCTGATCCTCTCCACCCGCACCGTGATCGAAGAGCAGCGATTCTCCGACGGTCGGCACGAACTGGTCCTGCATCTGGACCCGGAACGCTCCAACCTCACCTCCCAGCTCGCGTGGCCGATCCTTCTTTCCAACGCCGCACGCCTGCGCACCGAAGCGCGCCCCGGTCCGACCGTCCGCAACGCGCCGGTCGGCCGGCCCATCCGAATCAGCGCTCTGCCGGGAAGCACCGAACCCATCCTTGTGCTCGAACCGGGCGGCGAGGAACGGCAGGTCCGTTCCACCGGCGCGGCCTACACACCTCCGCAGCCGGGCCTCTACACCATCCGGGTTGCCCAGCAATCCTTCGCGTTCGCTGCCAACCTTCTGGCACCTTCCGAGAGCGATCTGCGTCGTGCCTCCACGGCAACCCTCGAACCGGAGGACACGGGGCAGAACGCAGAATCATTCATCACGCGTGAGCTGAGCTGGATCGCATCGACGCTCGCGCTGCTGCTCATCGCCGCCCACGGACTGATCGTCTGGCGTACCTACCAGCGGGGGGGCTCGGTATGAGTCTCGCTCATCCCGAATGGCTCCTTCTGCTGCTCCCGCTCGGGCTTGTCTGGTGGTTCTACCGGGGCCCGACACGCCCGTGGCAGATCCTCCGCGCTCTGCTCCTGATCGCGCTCGTGCTCGCGATGGCCGAGCCGCAGCTCTCGTCCGAGAAGCAGGGCGGCCTGATCGTCGTCGTGGCCGATCGCAGCGCATCGATGCCCGAGTCCGCCGAGCGCGATCAGCTCGACGCGATCTCCACCCTGCGCGCCAATATGGGCTCGCACGACCGCCTCGCCGTCGTCAGCTTCGGCGCGAGCCCGGCCATCGACGCGCCACCCGGGCGCACCCCGTTCACCGAATTCCTCACCACACCGGACCCGAGCGGTTCGAGCATCGGTGCCGCCCTCCAGCGGGCGCTCGCCGTCATCCCCGCCGATCAGCCGTCCCGGATCTTTCTTCTCTCCGACGGCGCGGCATCGGACACCACCGCTCGGGAGATCGCCTCGATCGCCGGAGGCCGCTCGATCCCGATCGATCACCGCCCGCTCACCCGCTCGGCTCAGAACGACCTGGCCATTGAGCGCATCGAAGCACCGGTCAGCGTCGCGCTCAACGAGTCGTTCCTCATCAGCGCGTGGGCGAGTGCCCCCGTCGAGCAGACCGCGCAGTACGAACTGCGTCGCGCTGGCACTACCATCGCCAGCGGCAGCGTCGAGGTCGGCCCCACGCCGACGCGCCTCGTGTTCCGCCAGGCCGCCCGTTCCGCGTCCACGGCGGATTACGAACTGGTGCTCCGCGCCACAGCCGACGATCCCCGACCGGAGAACAACCGCGCCCGCATCCTCGTCGGTGTCCGCGATGTCCGGCCGATCCTCGTCGTGACCGAGACACCCGGCTCGGGTCTATCCCGGCTTCTCTCGAGTTCCGGCCTGCCGGTCGAGGCGAGTCAACCTGGATCGGTCGATCTTTCGCTGGCCGCGCTGGCGTCGTACGACGCCGTCATCCTCGAGAACATCGCGATCCAGGACATCGGGCTCGATGCCGCCTCGACCATCGCCCGGCTGGTAGAAGAGTCCGGGCTGGGCCTCGTCATGACCGGCGGCGAGCGGTCCTTCGGCGCGGGTGGGTACTACGAATCGCCCATCGAGCCCGTCCTGCCGGTTTCGCTCGAACTGCGCAGCGAACGCCGCAAGCTCGCGCTGGCCATCGTCGTCGCGATGGACCGCTCCGGCTCGATGTCGATGCCGGTCGCCGGAGGTCAGACGAAGATGGATCTCGCCGGAGTCGCCGCGGCTTCCGTCGCCGAGATGCTCACCCCCTTCGACGAGTTCGGCGCGATCGCCATCGACACCGCGCCCCACACCATCGTTCCCCTCTCGAAGGTCGAGGATCCCGATGCGCTCTCCAGCACGGTGCGCCGAGTCCAATCCATGGGCGGCGGGATCTATGTCTTCACCGCCCTGCGCGCCTCGGTGAGCATGCTCGACGCCGCCTCCGCCGGCACGCGTCACATCATCCTCTTCGCCGACGCCGCCGATGCCGAAGAGCCCGGTGAATTCCGGAACCTGCTCACCGCCGCCCGGGCCGCCGGGATCACGGTCAGCGTGGTCGGGCTCGGCACCGATCGCGACGCCGACGCCGGCTTCCTCGAAGAGGTCGCCGCCATCGGCGGCGGGCGGTCCTACTTCACCACCGACGCCCGTCTGCTCCCGCAGATCTTCACGCAGGACACCTACTCCGTCGCACGCGGTGCGTTCCTGAAGGAGCCGGTCGCCCCCTCACTCACCGGCGCACTGGACGCGCTGCTGGGCGTTTCCTTTGCGAACCCCTCATCGGCGGGGGGGTACAACCCCTCGTACCTCCGTCAGGGGGCCACGCTCGGCGCGGTGACAACGGATGAATTCGCCGCCCCCTTCATCGCCCACTGGCAGGCCGGACTCGGGCGCAGCGCGATCTACGCCGGTGAAGTCGACGGTCAGTACACCGGATCCATCGCCCAGTGGAACCAGTACCCTGAACTGCTCACGGGGCTCGCGCGATCGGTCCTCAGGCGCGAGAGCGAGAGCCGATCCGCCGTCGCCATCCAGCGCATCGAGGGGTCCGTCGCCCGCATCGAGCTGTTCACCGATCCCGACCGCCCGCTCAACACGAACCCGAGCGTCCGCGTGGTCCGTGAGGCATCGCGGAACAGCACGATCCGATCCGAGGCCTACGCCTTCCGCGCGAGCGGACCCGATCGGCTCGTCGCGGAAATCCCGCTGAACGCCTCGCAGGTCATCGCCCCGGCCGTGGACCTCGGCAACGGCGAAACCATCGCCCTGGCGCCGATGGTCCTGCCATACGAAGCCGAACACCGCCCCGTCTCCCCCGCACAGGGAGCGCGGCTGCTGCGCGACATCTCCGCCGCCTCCGGGGGTGAGGCCCGAACCGAGCTCGCCTCGATCTGGGAAGAACTCCCGCTCGTCATGAGAACAAGTTCGTTCGCACCGTTGCTCTTCGCTCTGGCCGCGGCTCTGCTTCTTATCGAAGTCATCGAACGCCGGACCCTCCTGATTTCACAAGCGATCTCCAGCCGCCCCGCACTGAATGTGCCCGTGGAACACACACGCAAACCAGCAGGTGTCAAGCCCGTGAGCGCCAAAGGCCGGAAATCAACCCAGCCGGTGACCACCAGAGAAGCACCGCATCGGGCGGCCGAAAAGCCCGATGCGCCCAAAACGGAATCGAAGCCGAAGCCCACCGACGATCCCGCCGAAACCCTCAGCGCCATCCGATCGATCAAGCGCAACCGGCCGAACTGATCCGAAGCAAACTCTCCCACCCGAATCCACGCTCTGGTCTGTCCCGTCGATCCGATCGATACATGCTCTCAACATGTCGATTTGAAAGCAGAATCTCAACATGTTGCCACAAAAAAACCCCGAACTCGCGTCCGGGGTCTTCAAAGTGGAGCCGATCGGGATCGAACCGACGACCTCTTGCATGCCATGGTCTTCGGCCCCAACAGATAAGCGCGTCTGATTGGTCGGAATCACGATAGCACGCTTCAAACGCTGTTGCAAATGTTCCGTCTGTTCGGGTACTCCCACGGTATACCGCGCCAAAACCAGTGCGTTCGGGTGTGACCGACACGCTGTTGCAGGATGCACAAGACGCGCGCTCACCGCCCGCGCGAACGGCTCACAACACGCCTGAAATCGTTGCGCGCTTCCGGGTGGGCCTCGGCCAGCATCATCCGCCTGAAGCTGTCTCGGGCGGTCTGTGTGGCCCTCCACTACGCCTCACGCGCTGCGGCCGGGTCGACCTGCCGACGCTTGCTGCGATCCTCCGCCTGCTCGATCGCACCGCGCATCGACTCGGCGTCGATGCTGTCGACGCTGGCCCTGGTGAGCAGGTGGACGATGGCGGCGGTCTGAGCGTGCAAGTCCGGCCCCTCACACAAACACGGCTCCGCGCCCGCCCTGCGCGTTGGAGTTCCGCACGAGTTCCTTCAGTGACTGATCCATGCTCGTGAGCGTGGTGTTCCGCTTCTGGTCGAGCATCCGCCCAGCATCCACCCCGCCGCCGAGAATCTGGCCACCGACAAGCGAGCCGACATTGCCCGACACGCTGGCACCGAACCGCGGGCCTCGTGAGCCGTCGAGCGATCCCTCCTCGCCCTCACCGCCCCGGATGGCGAACAGCCGATCCACCTGATCGAGCAGCTCCTGCCTGCGGTCTGCGCTCACGCCCTCCAGAGCGCCGATCTTCTCGATCCATCCGGCCTTCTCGCCCATGAGCTTCACCTCATCGGCGAGATCGTCCCGGCCCTGCTTGCGATAGATCTGCTCCTGGAGCATCCGGTCGAGCGAGTCGGCTGTCGCCTGGTCCTTCAGCCGCTTCTCCTCGGCGGCCTGATCCTGAGTCTGCTTGATCAGCCGCTCACCCTCGGTGTACTGCTTGTTCTTCAGCCGGATCAGGTTCTCGACTAGCGCGGCCTCCTCGGTCAGACCGGCCTCGATCAGTTCGAGGTATCGCTCCTCGAGCGCGACGATCTTGGCCTGGTGTTGGGTGAACCGCTCCGCTCTGTCGGCCGCGGCGTCGTCACCGCTCGCCCGCATGGCCTGAAGGTCCAGTTGCCGCTGGAACTCCCGCGCCTGCTTCGCAAGCTCGGCGGTGACCTCCTCGGCCACAAGCGTTTCCGTGCCTCGGGTTATCTTCCCGCGGGCCTCCTCGAGCCGCGCGACCTCGCCCTCGATGGCATCGAACCGGAGCATGCTCGGATCGTCTGGTATGGAGTCGATGTTCTGGAACGGGCCATCCACCATTCCAAAGGTCTGTCGCTGGATGTACCTGTTTGCGGCCTCGGCGCCGCCCTTGAACAACTGGGTGAAGCCGAGTGAAACCGACCGCCCGAGTGAGTTCTCGACAAGCTTGGCCTGCTCCTCCCGGAGACTGGCGATCTGTGCATCAATGGCCGCGACATTCTCCCGCTTGCGGAGCGTGAGAAAGTCCTCCTCGGCGGAGATCCGCTTGTACGCCAGGTCGATCGCCTTCTGGGTGGCGATGTTGCTCTGTCGGTTGGCCTCCGCGACCCGCTCGGCGGCACCGGCCACCCGCTCGTATGCCGCGTACAACCCGACCGCCGCACCGCTCACGGCACCGAACACGCCGAGCAGACCCGTCGCGATCCCCACCGTCGACCCGAGCGCGCCCTGAAACTTTCGCAAGCCCTCGGTTTTCTTCTCGATGGCGTTGCCGACTTTGCCGAACGCACCCTCGGTTTTCTTGCTCGTGTCGGCCATGGCCTTTTCGAGCTGGCGGGTATCCGCGCCGACGGAGTAGAGATAATCCGGGGTTCCGCCGAACGCGCTCATGCCACACTCCGATCGATCCCGGTCAGCTTCGCGGGGTTCACGCCCGCTTCCTTGCCGAGCCGGGCGAGATAGTTCTTGTTGAAGGTCCGAACGCCGAGCTGCCGGATATTCGCCGTCGACCGGACGCCGATGCGATAGCGGCGGTCGACGATCCGGGCATGGGGTTCGTAGCTGGCCACCGTGGCCAGAGCGGTCCCGCCCTCACCGACCACCGCCCCGCGCCCGCCGAACCGCTGGAGGATCGCCCGGTCCAGGTTGCGCGTGGTGAGCGCCACGGGGCTCTTTGTCTTCCGCCGGGCCTTCGTGCCGTAGATCACGATGGCCGACGCCCGCTCCTCATCGCTGGCGTTATCGAACTTCTCGAGCGCCTCGATGGCCCGGTCGGTGACATCGCCCGCCTTGTCGTAGGCCCGCACGAGCCGACGATGGCTCGGCCAAGCCGGGTTGAAGTCGTCGCGCCGCTGGTTCGCTTCGATCCATGCTTTGATCCGGGCTTCCTGACGGAGCGCACGATCGATGGCGATCTCCAGGCGGTCCCGGATCTGCTCGCCCCGTTGGCTCGGGCGCACCGTCGTGAGCGGCACCGGCTTCGTACCGGCCTCGGTGGCAAGATCGTTGTGGGCCTCCTCCAGTGAGCGCACGAATCGCCCGGTGTCCCGGTGCTGATTCGCGAGGAAGATCATCTGAGCGGCGAGCCCAGCCCCCATCGCGGCGACGGCCTGCTGTGTCGCCGCGGGGTTCCGGGCCTTGAGCACGGCGAGCTTCCGGTCGAATCCGCGTGTGTCCACCTTGCCGCTGATCATCGCTCGACCTTCCGTTTCACCCTCTCACGCCCGCCATCGCCGCCAGCATCTCGATGAGCTGCTGTTGCTCGCGGGCTTCCTCGGCCAGCCGCAGCCGCTCCTGCGCTTCGAGGATCTCGAACTCCCGCTCGGTGCGGCTCGCTTCCATCGCGAATGGATCTTGCTTGTAGCGCTCGGCGATCCGAAGCCGGAGGTAGACCCGCGAGCAGGCGTAAGACTTCGGGAGGGACCACCCTGAGCCGTTGCCGCCCGCGGGTCCGATCAGTTTCCCTCGGCGTCCTCGGTGCCGATCGCCTTCTCGGGATCGTTCTGGCGCACCAGGCACGAGTAGGACGCCTGGTAGATCAGAGACAGCTCCGCATCGGTCAGGATGTTGGCCACCGCATCGGCGAGCTTGATGGCATCCTCGCGGGTGATTTCATCGGTCCACTGGATCTCATCGATCTCCAGGTCAGCCGCGTACGCCGCGCGGAGGCATTGCTGTTGGAACTCGATCTTCCGAAGCTGTGCCTGGTAGCCCTCGCTCGCTTTGTGCTTGGCCACCTGCTTCGGATCCTCGCCCGTGACCGGTATCGGTTTGATCAGCCGCTCGATCGTCCGTTGCACGCGGGCCGGCACCCATCGGACGGGCACCGTGTGGCCCCGGAGGGTGATATCGATCGTGCATTCGGTGGCGGCAAGTTCGGAAAGCAGCATGGGGGAGTCTCCTGGTTCGTGCGGCATCCGCCGCGGATTCGTGAAAGGGTGACGCCCGCCCCGGAGAGCCGGGCGCCACCTGGAGGAAAGATCTGGTGCGGCTTTCGCCGCGTGGTCTGGAAAAGGGGGCGCCGCCGAACTTTCCAAAAGCGACGCCCCCCAAGGAGCCGCGCCGGTGGACCCGCATCGAACCACCGACGCATGCCAAACTCCCGTGCCAGCCCTTCAGCCGAACGGGAGACACGAAGACACCTCATGCCCTGAGGGATTGGAACGGGATCGGCTTCTCCGCCTCGGCCTCGACCTCGGCGAGCAGCTCGTCAGACGCGGCGAGGTCGGCTTTCGCCGCGTCAACGGATGCCTGGAGATCACCGATCCGTTTGCTGTGGTCGACCCCGGACGGGCTGTCGCCCTTGCCCAGGTCGACATCAATGTGCCCTTGCTGGTAGCACCAGGAGAGGAAGATCCGGGCCTCGCGTTTGGCCTTCGCGATCGCAGTTTCGCTCCAGTCCTCGCGGCCCCATTCGTTGACGCGCTCGAGTGTGCAGTCGGTGAGCCGATTCGGCTTCAGGTCTTCGAAGACCGCGGTAAGCATCTCCGTCCGATTCTCGACGGCCCGCCCATCGTTCGATCGCGATATGTACCCGGCGAACTCGGCAAGGTGAGCAGACACCGGATCGGCGGCACCCTTGGCGAGCTTCACCGCCGCGGCGAGATGGTCCTCAGCCGACGCGAGCGAATTGCGGAGCCGGCGGTTCTCCTCGCGAACAGAATCGACGATCTCCGCCACGAGGGGGCTCTCAGCAT
>CBFGVX010000022.1:0-39151 GCA_965652425.1 uncultured bacterium
CGACGGCGTGCTCCATGCCCGTCGCCACGCAGGGGGGATCGATCTTGATGAGCGGGACGGCCTGACGCTGCATGTTCGAGCCCATGAGCGCGCGGTTCGCGTCGTCGTGCTCGAGGAACGGGATCAGCGCGGCGGACACACCGACGATCTGCTTGGGCGAGATGTCGATGTAGTCGACTTCCGAGGAATCGACCTCGGCCAGTTCGCCGCCGACGCGAGCGAGCACGCGACCCTCGGCGAGGGTGCCGTCGGCCTCGAGGGCCTCGGCGGGCGCGAGGACCGCACGGATCTCCTCATCGGCGCGCAGCTCGAGGACATTCTTCGTGACCTTGCCCTTTTCCACCTTCAGGTACGGGGTGCGCAGGAAGCCGTATTCGTCGATCGAAGAGTAGATGCCCAGCGACACGATCAGGCCGATGTTCGTGCCTTCTGGCGTTTCGATGGGGCACACGCGACCGTAGTGCGAGATGTGCACATCTCGAACCTCGAAGCCCGCGCGCTTGCGGTTCAGGCCGCCGGGGCCGAGCGCCGACAAACGGCGCTCGTGGACCAGCGTCGAGAGCGGGTTGGTCTGGTCGACCACCTGCGAAAGCTCCGAGCGTCCGAAGAAAAAGTCGATGGCTGAGGAGATCGACTTGGAGTTCACCAGATCGGCGATCTTGGTCAGCTCGTCGGGCTCCTTGACGGACATGCGCTCCTGCACGGTGCGCCGGAGCTTGAGGAAGCCCTTGCGCATCTCCTCGGTCGCGAGCTCGTCGAGCGCGCGGAGGCGGCGGTTGCCCAGGTGGTCGATGTCGTCGACGGTCGCGATCGGGCGACCGGTCTTCGGGTCGGGGCGCTTCGAGCGCAGGTCCAGCATGTACTGGATCACGCGCAGGAAATCCTCCGCGCGGATGAACATCTGGTCCTCGGAAACGCCGAGATCGAACTTGCGGTTGATGCGGAAGCGGCCGACCTTGCCCAGGCGGTAGCGGTTCTCGTCGAGGAACTTCTCGGCGAAGAGCTGCTTGGCCTTCTCGACCTGGGGCGGGTTGCCCGGACGCAGGCGGGTGTAGATCTTCAGCAGCGCGGCTTCAAACTCGCTCGAAGCGACCTCGCCGAACTGCTCGAGCTTCTCCTCGGCGACGCTGTTGAGGATCAACGGGTCGGAGGGGTTCTCGATCACGCGGACGGTCTTGAGCGCCGAAGCCGCGATCGCGGCGGCGCCCTCCTCGCCGATCTGACGACCGACATGGACGAGTTCCTCGCCCGATTCGGTGTCGATGATCGACTCGGCGGCCCAGTGGTCGGGGCGGACCTCGGCCGCCTTGACCTCGTTGATCTCGTAGAACAGCGACAGGATCGCCGCGGTCGAGGCGATCGACTCATCGAGGCAGCGCAGGAAGGTCGTGGCGGCCAGCTTGGTGGACTGGTCGATCCGCATCGCCAGCACATCCTTCTTGGTCACCTCGAGCTCGATCCACGAGCCGCGCTCGGGAATGATGCGGGCCGAGTGCAGCGGACGGTCACCCTCGGCGGACACGATCGAGAAGTCCACACCGGGCGAGCGGTGGAGCTGCGAAACGATGACGCGCTCGGCACCGTTCACGATGAACTCGCCGCCACCCATCATGATCGGGATCTCGCCGAGGTAGATCTCTTCCTCGGCCAGGTCGGGGTGGTTCTCGCGGTTGAGACGCAGGCAGACCCGGAACGGACGCCCGTAGGTCAGGCGCAGTTCGCGGCACTCGTCCGGGGTGTACCGGGGTTCTTCCAGCGTGTAGTAGCAATACTCAAGCGACTGGGTCTCGTCGTACGATGCGATAGGGAACACTTCGCGAAGAAGCGCTTCGAGACCTATGCTCGTGTCCCGCTCGTCGGGCCCCAGGTCGAGCTGAAGGAACCGGTCGTACGCATCGGTCTGGAGACTGGTGAGGTTCGGGACGGGGATCGCGTCGCCACGCTTCGAGAAATCGCGGACTTTCGTCGCAGCCATCAACTACCTCGCGGTACTGCGTTCGGGCACAGACAGCGGTCGCCGCAACAACCGAACACGCAGTTCGGAGGCGGCGCGCAATCAGTGCGCGCACAGGTGTTAGGGATCAGGTGGATTCGAGATCGTACCAGTGTCGCTGCGCCAATGCAACAACCGGGCCAAAAAGAACAGCCACCAGCAGATCAACACGATCCTACCGATGGGAAAACCCGGAATACCCCTTGAATCGGGGTATTCCGGGTCTTAGACAGGAAACTCGACTCGACTCAGGCGAGCTCGACCTTGGCGCCGGCTTCTTCCAGCTGGGCCTTGAGCTTCTCGGCGTCGTCCTTGGACAGGCCTTCCTTGATCTTCGCATCGGAAGACTCGACCAGCTCCTTGGCTTCCTTCAGACCGAGGCCGGTGATCTCGCGGACCACCTTGATGACGCCGATCTTCTTGTCGCCGGCCGACTTGAGGATGACATCGAAGGAGGACTTCTCCTCGGCGGCAGCGGCGTCGCCGCCACCGGCCGGACCGGCCATCATCACCGCGCCGCCGGCGGCGGGCTCGATGCCGTAGGTCTCCTTCAGGTAGTCAGCCAGATCGACCGCTTCCTTCAGGGTCAGGGCGACGATCTTGTCGCCCAGGTCGGAGATCTTCGAATCGAAAGTCTTGGTTGCTTCGTCGCTCATTTTGAACTCTTTTCCAAACAGCCGCGGCTCATCGCCTTGGCGGACAAGGGCACCGAGAGGGACCGGAACGCCCGGTCTTTAACCCGCTCCGAGGAGCATCGTGGGCCAGTCAGTGCTCGATGTTTCTCAATAATTCGCTCAGGACACCTTGGCGATGGTCTCGCCCTTTTCCAGCTTTTCCTCGATGGTCTTGAGGATGCCGGCGATGTTCTTGGCGGGGCTGGTGACGGCACCGGCGAGGTTCTTGGCGGGGCTGAGCACCATGGTGACCACCTTGGCCTGGGCCTCTTCCCGGGTCGGGAAGTCGCTCAGACGCTTCACGCCGGCCTCGCCCTCGAAGAGCACACCGTCGAGGACGGCGCCCTTGAGTTCGAGGTTCTCGACTTCCTTGGCCCACTTCACGAATTCGCGGGCCACATCCACGACCGACTCCGCCCCGTACGCGAGGGCGCTGGGCCCTTCGAGCAGCGGCGACAGGCCGGAAAGCGGGGAATCCGAGAAGGCGTGCTTGGCCAGGTTGTTGCGGATCACCGTGACGGTGATCTCCTTCTTGGCCAGTTCCTTGCGGAGACGGTTGTTGTCGTTGGCGGTGATGCCGCGAACGGAGATCAGGAGGGCGCTGTCCTGCCCTTCCAGAAGCTCCTGGTAGTCGCGCATCATCCAGTTTTTCACGGGCTTGCTCATTGCTTGACCTTTACTGTTCTGGGATCGCGACCGCTCAGTTCGCGGGGGCTGCCGAGGGAATCTCAACGAGGACGGAGGGGGTCATCGTGCCGCTGATGGCGATCTTCTTGATGTAGTTGCCGCGCACGGCCGACGGACGGAGCTTCTCGATCGTCTTGACGAAGTGCTCGAGGTTGGCGAGCAGGTCGCCTTCCTTGAAGCTCATCTTGCCGATCGGGGCGTGGATGTTGCCGAACTTGTCGTTGCGGTACTCCACCTTGCCCGCCGCGTATTCCTTCACGGCGTTGACCACATCGGGGGTCACGGTGCCGGCCTTCGGCGAGGGCATCAGGCCCTTCGGACCGAGGACGCGACCGAGCTTGGAGATCACACGCATCATGTCCGGCGAGGCCACCGCGACATCGAAGTCGAAGAAACCGCCTTCGATCTCGCGCACCAGCTCCTCGGAGCCGGCCTTGATCGCGCCCGCGTCGAGCGCCGCCTGCTCTGTCTTGGCATCGCAGAACGCGATGACGCGCTTGGTCTGACCGATGCCGGCGGGCAGAGCGACCGAGCCGCGGATCGCCTGATCGGCCTGACGCGGATCGATGCCCAGGTGCATCACGACCTCAACGGTCTGATCGAACTTGGGGCCTTTGAACTGCTTCAGGAGCGCGATCGCCGAGGGCATCGACTGGGGCTCGCCCTTGCGACCCTCGTAGTTCGCACGCTGACGCTTGCCGAGACGCTTGAGCACATCGGGGGATTTGGTCGCCATCGGTTCAGCCCTCCACCACAATGCCCATGGAACGGGCGGTGCCTTCGATCATCCGAGCCGCCGACTCCACGCTCACCGCGTTCAGGTCGGCCATCTTCTCCTGGGCGATCTCCATGATCTGGTCACGGGTCACCTTGCCGCCGTCGAGGTTCTGGGGCGTGCCCGAACCCTTGTCGACCTTGGCCGCCGCCTTCAGCAGAGCCGAAGCGGGCGAAGACTTGATCTCGAACTCGAACGAACGGTCGTTGTAGACCGTGATCACGCAGCCCACCACGCGCCCGTTCTTGTCGGCGGTCGCGGCGTTGAACTGCTGGATGAACTGGCCCGGGTTCACACCGTTCGCACCCAGAGCGGGGCCGAGCGGCGGGCCGGGGGTGGCGGTGCCACCCGGCGCCATCACCTTGAACTGTTTGACGACTTCTTTCTTGGCCATGATGTCTCCACCTCCCACCCCATCCCCGATATCACTCGGACGCGATCCCGGCCAACGGGATCGACGGATGGCGTGGTTCAACCGGTTGACTGTGTGTGTACCCGCACCACGCGGGCAAAATCACCAGACCCGCCGTGGTGCGGCGGGTCGATGAATGTATCTGTTTTCTCAGTCGGACGCAAGGCCACGGCCGGTGCTCCAGGCCGCCAAACCCCGCCCTCAGAAGCCGCTGGCCCCGGATTCCGTCAGCAGGCGACGAAGCTGCACCGCCCCCTCATGGTGATCCTCGCCATCGACCCTGGCCTGATCCAGGCGCTCCAGCCCGGAATCCATATCCAGAGCCAGATAATCAATCGAGGCCGCGAGGAACATCAGCATCCGCCGGTCCGGGCCCTCGGCCCGTGCCTCGGCATCGCGACCGATGTCCGAGGACAGCCGCTTGAGCATCGTACGGAGCTCGTCCGAAGCCGGAATGAAGCCGAAACCGTCGGCATCGGCGACCAGAACGCGTCGCATCGCCCACGCCGCCTTCTCGCGCTGGCCCATGGCCGCAGCCGAAAGCGCGAAACCGATGCGATCGGCCGTCGAGGCCTCCTGCTCGCCAGCGAGCAGGGTGAACCCGTTCATCGCGCTGGGGAAATTGCCGTTCGCCAGATGACGCCACGCCTCGGGAAGCGCGTTCCCCGCGGATTCTTCGCTCTCGGCCCGCACGGACCGCTCGTTCGGGACGGGAGGCAGGATCTCATCGGCCGAACGGGGACGATCGGGCTTCACCTGATCGTCGCCCTGGCCCTTCACCTGGTTCAGTGGGGAGTTCGATGGGACCGCCGGGCCGGGGTTGTAGGTCGGGGCCTCCGCCGCGGCCTTGTCCTTCTCCAGTTCGATCACCTGCTGGCGCAACACGCGCTGCTCGGCCAAGAGCCGCTGGTACTCCCGGTAGCTCACCGCGTCGTACGCCCCCGAGGCGGAACTCGTGCTGTACTGGGTCTGCGTCACCGGAGGCGTGACATAGGTGATCCGAGTCGAGGTGCTCGGGTAGGAAATCACGGTCGGGCGGCTGTAGGTGTAGCCGTAGCTGGAATAGCGCGGGTAGTACGAACTCGATCGGTAGGTGCGGTGCGAGGAATACCCGTAGTTGCCGTATCGGCCGTAGGTCGGACAGGTATAGCGGCTCGACGAGTAGCCGTAGCGATGACCGCTTGAGAAATGAACGCCGCTCGATCGCGAGGAGTGCGACCGGGTCGAGACATGGTGGTTGTGGTTCTGAACCGCCTGCTGGCTCACGCCCGGCCGCTGGTACCACACGCTGTCATCCGGACCGGCGCTTGCGGGCGCAGCCAGAGAGGCCGTCGCGCCACACGAAATCAGCACGCCGAGAAGAGAAACACGGGAACGGGACACCAGTCGATTGCGAGCGTTCATATCTGGACTCCAGCGCAGGAGGTACGGATCTGAGGTCAAACGGGCGGCCCGGGGCGAATATTCCGGGCCGATTCCATCACTTCTGTACGCACCAAACCCGTCGCGGCTGCAGCAATCTCTCGCCGGTGCAGCACGATCCCGCCGCCGTCCGATAGAAGAGGTTGCCCCATGCTCAAAGCCGGTGATGTCATTCTGCTCTGCGTCCTGAGTCTGCTGTGCATCGGCGTGCTGATGGTCAATTCCGCGAGTCTGAGCGTTGGGGCAGAAGAGGGCGTGACCTTCCAGTCGATCGCCCTGGGCCGCTCGACCCAGTTCGCCGCCCTCGCCATCGCACTGCTCGCCCTCACCACCAGATTGCCCATCCGAGCATGGGCCACGACGCCTTGGGTGGTCCGCTTCATGCCCCTGCTGGTCGTGGTGAGTCTGGGGGCCATGGCCCTGGTCTACACACCGGCCATCGCCCGCGAGGTCAACGGCTCGCGCCGGTGGATCGGCGTACCCGGCACCGGCCTGACCATGCAGCCCAGCGAGATCGCCAAGTGGGCCATGCCCCTGTTCCTCGCGTGGTACTGCTCGCGCCACGCCTCACAGATCCGGCGATTCTGGTCCGGCCTGGTCCCCGCGCTGCTCATCCTCGGGATCGTGTGCGCCGTCGTCACCCATCAGGACCTCGGAACCGGCGCGCTCATCTTCGGCGTCGGCTGCCTCGTCCTTCTTGCCGGGGGCGCACGCCTGTGGCACTTCATCGCCCTCGCCCCGCTCCCCTTGGCCGGGCTGGTGCTCGCGATCATCATCGAGCCGTACCGAGTCCGGCGACTCACCACCTTCGTCAACCCCTACGCGGACCCCGATGGCGACGGCTACCACATGATCCAGTCGCTCGTCGCCGTCGCCAACGGCGAGGGCTTCGGCCGGGGCATCGGCTTCGGGCTTCAGAAGTTCGGCTACCTGCCCGAAGACCGCACCGACTTCCTCTTCGCCGTGCTCTGCGAGGAACTCGGCATCGCCGGGGTCCTGCTCGTGCTCACGCTCTACGCGGGCATCATGATCGCCGGCCTGCGCATCGTGCTGCGTGAGCAGCATGTCCTGCTGAAGCTCGCCTGCCTCGGCTTCCTGGCGACGCTCGGGTTCCAGGCCTGCATCAACCTCACCGTCGTCGTCGGCCTCGCGCCCACCAAGGGCATCGCCCTGCCGCTGCTCAGTTCCGGCGGCACCGGCTGGATCCTGACCGCCGGTGCCATGGGCCTGCTGATCTCCATCGCCAAGTCCCAGGCGGCGCAGGTCGAAGCGGTTCAGGAAACCGCCCAGACCGCCGCCCGGCGCATCGTCGAGCCAAAGCCCGCTACGGAAGATCAGGCCAGCCCGATCCCGGTACCCGCCTGATGACCGCCCGGCCCGACACACTCCGCATCGCGCTCGCCGGGGGAGGCAGCGGCGGACACATCTACCCCAACCTCGCCGTCCTCGAAGCCCTCGAAGCCGCCCTCGGTCCGGAGTCCGTTTCCGCGACCTTTCTGGTCTCCACCCGCGACATCGACCGGTCGATCCTCGAATCCGAGCAGCGCCACTTCACCGCCCTGCCCGCATCCCCCGTGCAGCTTCGCCCCAGAGCGCTCGCCCGCCTGGTCTTCGGCTGGGGCAAGACGGTCCGCGCCGCTCGTGCGGCATTGCGCGACCACGGTTCGCAGGTCGTCCTCGCCACCGGCGGTTTCGTGTCCGCCCCTGTCAGCTTCGCCGCCCGCGCCGAGCGCATCCCCTTCGTCCTGCTCAACCTCGACGCCGTCGCCGGAAAGGCCAACCGCTTCAGCGCCCGCAGCGCCACCCTCCGCATGACCACCGTCACCGGACCCCAAGTTCCCGCATCGTGGGAACCCATACGCCCCGTGGTCCGGCACTCTGCGATGCCCCGCGGCACCCCCGCCGAATGCCGCCAGCGTTTCGGGCTTGACCCCGACCGCCCGACCCTCCTCGTCACCGGGGGCAGCCAGGGCGCCCGCTCGATCAACCAGATGATGGCGCTGCTCACCCGCGACAATCCGGGGTCCTTCAAACACTGGCAGATCCTCCACCAGTGCGGCAGCGGCGAAAGCGACAAGCAACACGCCGAGTACCAGCGATCATGGGCCAACGCCGTATGCCTTGAGTACATCGATGACATGGCCTCCGCATGGGGAGCCGCCGACCTCGCCGTCGCCCGGTGCGGCGCAGGCACGGTCTCGGAGATCTGGGCCTCGCGGGTCCCCTCGGTTCTGCTCCCCTACCCCTACCACCGCGATAACCACCAGGCCCTCAACGCCGAGCGTCTGTCGAACGCCGGTGTCGCGATCGTCCACACCGACCTCATCGATCCCGCCGCGAACGCCGCTCAGGCCGGAGCGACCATCCTCGAACTCATGCTCGACGATCAGGCCCGGGAACAGATGCGCAGCGATTTCGACCAGCTCGGTCCGACCGACGGCGCCCAGACCATCGCCCAGCGCATCATCGATCTCGCCAGTCATCGCTGAGGATCATCGCACCACCACCGGTTCTCGCAGAATCAGCGCTGAATACAAAGGAATCAGCCCGATCTGGTGCTACACTGTCAGGCATCATGGCCGGTACGCAACGAGAACACGGTGTGCACGGATCGCGCCCGACCCCGGCGGAGCTGCGCTGCGTTCTCCTCGGCCCCCCCAATGCCCCGACTCCCCCCGATCTTCACGAGTCTCTCGAGGCCCGCGGCTCAGCGGTCACCCGCGTGGACGATGAGTACTGCGCGCTGGCCACGCTGATCTCCATGGACCGCGCGGCCGCCCAACCCGCTCCCACCGGACGCCGCACCACCGCCCTGCTGCTTCTCCAGCCCGACATGCACGCCGAACGCTGCGCCGAACTGCACCGGGCCGTCCAGCTCTACTCCCCCTCCACCGTCGTGTGGCAGTTCCGTCCCGGCCATCGCCCGTCGCTGTGCGCCTACCAGCCGCCCGAAGACCCGCTGGCGAAGACCGAAGCCGAGCACATCGATGAGGCCCGTCGCAGCGCCAGAGCAAGCGAAACGCCCTACGAGCAGGCCGCCCGCGCCTCCGCTCCACCGAGTCTTCGCCTCGTGACCGATCAGGACGACCGACCGGAGCCCGCCTCATTCGGCAACCGCCCCGATGAGGAGCAGGACGGCCTGCTCAGTTCCGACGAGATCGAGATGCTCATGGACCCCCTGTTCGACACTAAACCGCGTCGCGGGAGCGATCCACGATGACCGGCCCCCAGAGCCAGACCAACCCCAACGCCGCGAGCGCAACGGACGCCTCGGGCCGGTTGCGCGTCATCCTCGTCGGCACCTGCCCGATCGACCGGGTCCTGCGCCGAGATCCCGACATCGAACTCATTCGCGCCCAGACCCCCCTGCTCGCCATCGGCGAACTCAGCCAGCCCATCGACGAGGACTCCCCCGCATCGTCGGTGATCCTTCTGAGCGAGCAGTGCCTGCCCGAAGCCCACGCGGCCCCCTTCGTCGAGGCCGTCGCCCGGATCGATGCCCACGCCCGCATCCTGGCGATCGCGTCCGATCCGCTCCAGCCCGTGCCGTCCGGGTTTCGCGGCGTCATCCAGCCCTCGGCCGATCTCGAGGCGTTCCGCGCTGCGCTCTGCCCGCCCCGCCAAGCGCGCGTCTCGCAGCCAGCCCCCCCACCAACCGCCCAGCCATCCCCCCAGCCCACCCCCCAGCCGGTCGAGGCCACTCCCGGCGATGGCGCCAAACCGCGTCACACCGAACTGCCCGACGATGCCAAGCTTGTCCGGGCCATCCTCTCCGGCCGTCCCATCCAGCAGGCCTGCATGGAGCAGCTCCGCCACAGGACTCAGAACCCGGATCTCCGCCTCGAGTCCAACGCCGACCTCCAGCCCGGCCTGAACGCAGCCCCGGTCACCCATCGCGGCTTCACGCTGGGCCATCTGGTCGATCCCAGCGGGCGCTGCCCGCTTCAACAGCTCAAAATCGAGGCGCTCTGGCTCGCCCACTGGCTCGCCCTCGCCGAGCAGCAGCGCCAGCTCCGCGAAGCCGCATTCACCGATGCCCTGACCGGGGCGTGGAACCGGCGGTACTTCGATCGTTACCTCGAAACCTGCCTGCGCAGCGCCAGCCGCAATCGCCAGCAGGTCACAATCCTCCTGTTCGATGTAGACGATTTCAAGCGGTTCAACGACCAGCACGGGCACGCGACCGGCGACGAGATCCTCAAAGCCACCGTGCGGCTCCTGAAAACCTGCATCAGGCCCGAAGATCGAGTCTGCCGCATCGGCGGCGATGAGTTCGCCGTCGTCTTCTATGAGCCGGACGGCCCCCGCGAAACCGGCAGCAACCAGCCCACCTCCATCTTCGATATCGCCCGCAGATTCCAGAAACGGGTGCAGACCGAAGAGTTCCGCCTGCTCGGCTGCGACAGCCCCGGCCCACTCGCCATATCCGGGGGGTTGGCGACCTACCCGTGGGACGGAAGAACCCCCGCCGAACTGCTCGCGAGCGCCGATCGCCTGCTCATCGAGAGCAAGGAAGCCGGCAAGAACGCCATCCGGTACGGCTCCGGCGTCCTCTGCTGCGACGACAAGCCCCACTCTTAAAAAGGTATTTTTTGACCGATTTTCCGGGTCGATACTTGCTTTGCAGACCGATTTCCCGAAGATATGCCGATCCCCCCGATCGCTGGCCGGTTACCGGGCCTTGTGCAGCATCGGACGAACCTCACCATGTCCCTCGAACGGAGTGCACCCCATGGAACAATTCGAAGCCCTAAAACGCCTGGTCGCCGAGGCCGAAGAGGATATCCGCAAGGCAGAGGGCGGCAACAAAGCCGCCGGCACCCGCGTCCGCAAACAGATGCAGGACATCAAGAACGCCGCCCAGGAAGTCCGCGTCAAAATCCTCGAGATCCGCGACGACGGCTGAGCTTCCAATCCCCCGCTCGCCGGACGGATCCTCATCATTTTCCGAGGGTCCGTCCGCCGCAGCATTGACCCGAGCGAGCCCGCAAACAAGCCATGGCCAGCGATCTGATCTTCAACATCGATGCGATCGACCTCGGGGAGCAGCAGATGTCGCGCGCCCAGATCGCCGAGTACCTCCCCCATCGCGGCCCGATCTTCATGCTCGACCGGCTGATCTGGATGGACGAGCAGTGCGATCACGCCGTCGCCGTGCACCATGTGCCCACCGACGCGTGGTGGCGCGACGGCCACATCCCCGACCTGCCGCTGATGCCCGGCGTGCTCATGGTCGAGGCCGGCGCCCAGCTCGCCTCGCTCATGTACTACAAGCGCAGCGCCGAGACCTGCTTCGCCGGTTTCACCCGCATCGAGGATGTCCGCTTCCGCGGACAGGTCTCCCCCGGCGACCAGCTCATCCTGCTCTGCAAGGGTCTCAAGTACAACCCCAAGCGCTTCGTCACGCAGATCCAGGGCCTCGTCGAGGGCGAGATCGTCTTCGACGGGAACATCACCGGCATGGTCTTCCCCAAAATGGGAACGGTCACACGCAAACCGCTCGCCGAAGACCTCGTCGGCAACGCCGGTTCCTGATCAATTCCACAATCCCCGTCCATGACCGGCAACCACGCCCCCCTGCTCGACACGCTCGCGACCGTCAGCGTGCAGGTTGACCGCACCGCGTCCGATGGCGGGATCGACTGGACCCGCATCCCCGCACAGCCGGGGCTGGTTCTGTTCGAAGATGAAAACCGAAAGACGATCCTGATCCGCGCCATCGGCGACGCACGCGCCTTCGTCCGCCGTCGACTGGACCCGTCCGCGATCCCCGATGAGCCGAGCGCCCGGACCGATTTCGCGGCGATCACCCGCGTGGTGCGCATCATCCCGACCGGCTTCACCCTGCTGGCCGAGCTGCTGGTCCCGCTCGCCGAGGCCACCCTCGACCCCGCCGCGGCGGAACTGACCGCGCGGCGACTGAGTGGTTGCCTGGTCTGCTGCGACCCCAACGCCCGACTCCCCATGTTCAGCACCGTGCCGCTCGCCCAACTCTGGAGCGGCGAGCGCTCCACAACCCCACACGAGTACCTGATCGGTCCCTTCTCGACACCCAAGCACGCGCACCGATGGGCCGAAACCGTCATCGACCTGTTCGATCTCTGCCGCTACGACCACCTGCTGGCCCAAACCCCGAACGCCACCGCCTGTGTGTACAAGCAGATGGGCAAGTGCCCTGCGCCCTGCGACGGCAGCGAGCCGATCGAGTCCTACCGCCAGCGCTTCGCGACGGCCTGCCGGTTCTACGGCGGCGCGCTCCACGACGAAATCGATCGATGCCAGCAGGAGATGCAAACTTCATCTGACCAGCTCGACTTCGAACAGGCCGCCGACCTGAAGAAGCGATGCGACGCGATCACCTCACTCAGCAGCGGCGGTCCGTGGAGCGTCGGCGAAGTCCTTCGCGGTTCGTGGGAGTTGACCGGGTCCGCTCCGAAATCCGGGTGGACTCGCACCGCCACACTTGGCCCGGCCGGCCTGCACCTGCACGCCGACCATCGCAACGGCCATTCCCCCTCACACACCGTGCCACCGCCCATCGCCACCGGCCGCATCGCGTGGCTCATGCTCGATGTCCTGCTCGACCGGCTGCGCAAGGGTCTCCTCTCAGATGAGACAGCAACTCAGACCGAATTCGAGCCCGCCCCCCGCCGATGATCCCCGGTGATACGCTCCCCGTTTCGCACGCGAACCCTCCAGGACCTCCATGAAGCCCTACCCGCTCGTTCTGCAGCCCATCTTCAAAGACAAGGTCTGGGGCGGCCAGACCCTTCGCTCGCTCGGCAAGGATCTCGGCGATGACCCGGATCGGCGCGTCGGCGAATCATGGGAACTCGTCGACCTCGACCAGACCTCAATCGACGGCGGCGGCGGCGAAGCCGAACGCTCGCGTATCGACAACGGCGAGATGAAAGGCCTCACGATCCGCGATGCCATGCGAGCGATGGGCGCGAACCTGATGGGCAAGGTCAAGCCCACGCCCTCCGGCGGTTTCCCTCTGCTGGTCAAGTTCCTCGATGCCGCCGAGAACCTCAGCGTGCAGGTGCACCCCTCGACCGCCTACGCCGCGGCTCACCCCGATGCACACCTGAAAACCGAGTCGTGGTACATCCTGAGCGCCGCGCGAGGCGCGAAGATCTTCAAAGGAATCAAACCCGGAATCGACGCCGACCGGTTCCAGACCGCGATCACCGGCGACGAGGTCGAGCAGCACCTCATCGCCGTCGAGGCACGCCCCGGCGCGTTCCATCACCTTCCCAGCGGGACCTGTCACGCCCTCGGAGCGGGGATCGTCATCGCCGAAGTCCAGATGCCCAGCGACACGACCTTCCGCGTGTACGACTGGGGACGCACCGGGCGCACGCTGCACATCGATCAGGCCATGCAGTGCATCGACTTCGCGCCGTGCGGCGGTGATCAGGCCGAACCGATGCGCGAAGCGGGCAGCCGCACGCTCACCGAGAACGCGCACTACAAAATCGACGAGCACCGTCTCAACGGCGCCTCGACGCTGCGCCTGCACGCCGACGGTTCGCGACCCAAGGTGCTGATGGTCACTTCCGGGAAGGTGCGCCTGCACTCGGATACGGGCGCTTTCGCACCGATCGAGCTGCCCGCCGGACGCACCGTGCTCCTTCCCGCGTGCCTGACCGAAACCTCGGTCAGCAGCCGCGCCGATGCTTGCCTGCTCGATGTCGAAGTCCGGGGCGTGTGAGGCCGCACATGTTTGCATCGGCCGCGCCCGGCTCAGTTCCACCTTCAGCGGGCTGAGCGTATCGAGGTGCACATCGCGCTGCGGGAACGCGATCGTGATGCCGATGACGGCATCCGCAACGGTCGGGACATCCAGCGAGATCCGCCAAAAACGCGATCGCCGCAGCACAGGGCCGCGGCGATGCAGATGAGTATTCGAATGGAACGCAGCATCGGGTCGCTCATGCACCCACTGCAGCCGCTCCGCCTCGATCAGCGGCGCAGCGCGTCGGCAACCTTCTTCAGGCCCTTGCCGACCTGCGCCACCTGCTGCTCGCTCAGGTGCTGGTGCACCGGCACGCAGAACAGCAGCTGCGCCAGGGAGTCCGCAACGGGCTGGTGATCGACGCCCGGCAGGTCGAACACCGGCTGGTGCGTCAGACTGCGCGGGTAATGGATCGCCGTGCCGATGCCCTCGGCGTTCAGCGCCTTGCAGAACAGGTCGCGGATGCTCGAGCCGTCCTCGGGTTCGATGAACTTCGCCGGGTCGATCCGCACAGGGTACAGGTGGTAGACATGCGTCGCCTTGTCGGTCTCGACCGGGGCGTGCAGCCCGTCGATCGACGCGAGCACCGCCGTGTGAGCCGCGGCGTTGGCGCGACGGCGTTCGGTGATCTCCTCTGCGGCGTCCATCTGCAGACTGCCGATCGCGCCCTCGAGATCGGTCATCCGGTAGTTGAAGCCGATGTACGAGTGCTCGTACTTGGCCGTCTCGCCGTGGCTGCGCAGCAGCCGGATCCGCGCGGCGAGGTCATCGTCGTTCGTCGTGACCATCCCGCCCTCGCCGGTGGTCATGTTCTTGGTCGCGTAGAACGAGTAGGTCACACAGTCGCCGTACGCGCCTATGCCCTTGCCGTCGTAGGTCGCCATGTGCGACTGGGCGGCGTCGTAGATCACCGTCAGCCCGTGCTCGGCGGCGAGCTTCTCGACCGCGCCGATGTTCACCGGGTTGCCGTAGATGTGCGTGCAGGCGATCGCCACGGTCTTGCCGGTCACCTTCTTGCGCAGGTCATCGGTATCGATCGTGTAGGTGTTCGGATCGGCATCGACCCAGACGATCTTCGCCCCCGCCGCGACCAGCATCGACGCCGTCGCGACATAGGTCCACGACGGGCAGAGCACCTCGTCGCCCGGCTCCAGCGTCACGCCGTAGGCGAGCTGCAGCGCGCAGGTGCCGTTCGCGCAAGCCAACGCATGCTTCGCGCCGGTCATCCGTGCGAACTTCTCCTCGAACTCAGCTACATGCTTGCCCGCGGCGAGCATGCCCGAACGCATCACGCCCACGGCCGCCTCGATCTCGGCCTCCGAAAGCTTGACGGCGATCATGCCGACATTCGTCTCGGCGACTTTGTCGCCGCCTTTGATCGCAAGATTGGCCGCCTGCGGGCGGTCGATGACCGGGGTCTGCGTGCTGGTGCTCATCATGTGTCGTTCTGCGCGGGTCGCGCTCTATGGCCGTCGGATCAGCGCAGCCACGCCGCGGCGGCACGCCGGGCCAGTTGCGCAGGAAGTCTCGGGGAGGCATTGTACCTCGCTCAACCGCTTCGGGCGCAGGTAAACCGGCGAACCAACCCGCACCAACCAGCCCGATAAACACCGGCCCAGCCCCTTCAAGCCCCGCAGATTATCAGCGCGACCGTCCGATCCGCTCAGCGGTCCAGCGGGATGCGGACCGCCTCCATCGACACCGCCGACCGCTCGGCCGTATCGATCACCAGCATCGCCCCGCTCGCCGCGATGTCCCGCTCCGACGGCGAGAGCTTCCCGCCCGTCTGCGTGCGCAGCCGCTCCAGCGACTCGTCGGGGTCGAAACCGATCACCGAAGCGTGCCCGCCGGTCATGCCCAGATCGCTGATCGCGCCGACTTGGCACATCGAGAATCCCTCGCTCCCACCCGCGACGACCAGCCGTGCATCGCTCGTCTGCACATGCGTGTGCGTGCCGACGACCCCCACCACCGTGCCCGCCCATGACTTCGCGCAGTGGTGCGCCATCCCCATCTTCTCGCTGGTCACCTCGGCGTGGATCTCCACGATCACCAGCGCGTCCGGGTCGCTCCCGGTGATCGCCCGGATCGCCTCATCGACATGCTCGAACGGGCAGCCGTTGTCCTGCTTCATGTACACGCGCCCCAGCACGGTCACCGTGTACAGGTGCGGCAGGCCGCTTGCGCCCGGAACCTTTGGAGCGATCGTGTTCCACCGCTTGGCTTTCTCTGATCGCAGCGGAAAGTTCACCGGGCACGCCACCGGCGCATCGGCGCGGTTCAGGTACGCCGCGATCCGATCGTCGTCCAGCGCATGGTCGCCCAGCGTGATCGCGTCCGCGCCGCCCCGCATCAGCTCGTCATACCCGTCGGGGTGAAGCCCCCGCCCGTGCCTGGCGTTCTCGCCATTGACGATGACCACATGCACCCCGCGATCCCGGCGCAGCACACCCGCCGCGTGCGCGAACGCGCGCCGTCCCGGCTCGCCCACGACATCGCCCAGAAACGCCACCCGGAGCCGCGCCATCGCTTACGCGCCCGCCACTTCGACCGCCCGCGGCGCGCCGCCGGGGTACAGCAGACTCTCCCCGAACTCGCCCGGCTCGAACAGGTGGACATGCGCCATATCCACGAAGAACCGCATCGGCCCCGCGATCGGGAAGTCGTGCCGGGCATCGATCCGCGCGAGCATCGGCTCGCCGCCGCGAAGCTCGCACGATACATCGATGTTTTTGCCCAGCGGCTCGACGACCTGGATCTCCACATCGATCGTGCTGTGCGCTGCGGTCTCCCTGCCCATCGGGTGCTCCGAAAGCGAACTCGGACGCAGCCCAAGCGTCACCTCGGAGCCCACGCGCTCGCGCAGCCGATCCGCGTGCTCGGGCAGCATCGCCAGCCGGATCGAGGGCTTGTCCTGCGGCCCCGCCACAAACCACACCTCGCCCTCGGCCTCCACCAGCCGCCCCTCGTAAAAGTTCATCGGCGTCCGCCCGAGGAACGCGCCGACAAACCGGTTCTTCGGGTAGCGGTACACATTCAGCGGCGTGTCCACCTGCTCGATCACGCCCACGCCCCGACCCGCGCTCATCACCACGATCCGGTCGCCCAGCGTCATCGCCTCTTCCTGATCGTGGGTCACATACACCGTCGTCGTCTGCAGACGCTTGTGCAGCTTCTTGATCTCGGTCCGTGTCGTCACGCGCAGCTTCGCATCGAGGTTCGACAGCGGCTCGTCGAACAGGAACACCGACGCGTCCCGCACGATCGCCCGTCCCAGCGCCACGCGCTGGCGCTGCCCGCCCGAGAGCTGCTTGGGCCGACGCTGCAAAAGCTCCCCGATCCCCAGCAGCCCCGCCGTCTCGTTCACGCGACGCTTGATCTCATCCCGCGGCAGCTTCCGCAGCTGCAACCCGAACGCCATGTTCTTCTCGACGCTCATGTGCGGGTACAGCGCGTAATTCTGGAACACCATCGCGATGTCGCGATCCTTCGGGTGCACATCGTTGACCACCCGATCGCCGATCGAGATCGTCCCCTCGGTGATCGCTTCGAGCCCCGCGATCATCCGCAGCGTCGTCGACTTGCCGCAGCCCGACGGCCCGACCAGCACGAGGAACTCGCCGTCGCCGATCGTGAGGTTCACATCGCGCACCGCGACGACCTTGCCGTCGTACACCTTCTTCACATCGCGGAGCGTCACTTGCGCCATATCGCCTTTAGCCCTTCACCGCGCCGAGCTGGATGCCCTTCACGAGGTACTTCTGGAGCAGGAGGAACAGGATAATCGGCGGGATCATCGCCATCAGCGCCGCCGCCATGATCGCCGGCACATCGCTGCCGTAGGTCGTGTTGAACTGGAGCAGACCGACCGGCAAAACCCGCAGGTTCTCGCTCTGCGTCAGGATCAGCGGCCAGAAGAAACTGTTGTAGTTGAACAGGAACGCGAAGATCGCCAGCACGATCAGCCCCGGCCTCGCCAGCGGCAGGATCACCTGCACGAAGATCCGCCAGTGCCCCGCGCCGTCGATCGCCGCCGCCTCGTCCAGCGAGCTGGGAATCGTCAGCATGAACTGGCGCAGCAGGAATGTCCCGTACGCGCTGAACGCCGCGGGGATGATCAGCCCCGTGTAGTCGTCGAACATGCCCAGCCCGAGGATCACCACGAAATTCGGCACCATCAGCACCACGCCCGGAACCATCAGCGTGCCCAGGTACAAGAGGAACACCTTGTCCCGCCCCGGCCACTGGATGCGGCTGAACGCGTACGCTGCCATCGAACAGGTGATCACCTGCAAAAGCGTCACCCAGCCGGCGACAAAGAACGAGTTGAAGAAGTACTTCGCGAACGGCACCTGCTCGAACACGCGCACATACGCGTCAAACGAAACGCGGCTGGGGAACCCCGTCTCCGTCAGCCGGTCCACCTCGCTCCGGTCCGACAGCGAGATCAGGACCTGCCATACGAACGGCACCACGAAGGTGATCCCCAGCAGCACCAGCGCCACAAAGGTCATGGGCCGCGCCAGCTTCGCCAAAGATCCGGTCGCCGATTCCATCGGATGACGCTCACTCATTGGTCAACCTCGATCCGAAACGGAAGTTGAACGCCGTCATCGCAAAGATCATCGCGAACATCACCCACGCCACCGCCGATGCCAGCCCGAGCTGGAAGTCATCGGTGAAGGCCAGGTTGTACAGGTAATAGGTCAGGACGATCGTGTCGGCCTTGCCCTCGGTCATCACCAGCGCCTGCTCGAAGCCGCCTTGGAGGCCCCCGATCGTCGACATGATCACGATGAAGAAGGTCGTCGGCGCGAGCTGTGGCCAGGTCACATTGATGAAGCGCTGCCAGCCCGTCGCCCCGTCGATCGCCGCCGCCTCGTACAGCGACTGCGGGATGTTCGACAGCCCCGCGAGGTACAGCAGCATGTTCCCGCCACCGATCGCCAGCCAGATCCCCATGATCACCAACGCCGGCTTGGCCCACCTCGACGACAGCAGCCAGTCCGGCGGCTGCAACCCCCCCCGCTCGGTCTCGTGCCCGGCCGTCAGGCCACGCCGGACCCGCTCCGAACGCTCGTCCACCGCGCTCAGCACCTTCGCGCGTTCGCCACGCAGCACTTGGTCCGACAGCAGCGCGCTGAGCATGTCCGCCCGCGAAGCGCTCTCGCCGAGCGCATCGACGATCAGGTCGACCTCCGCCGGGTCCACACCCTCGATCGCTTTCAGCTCGGCGCCGATCTCCACCATCGTCGCGCGGTCGAAGTCTTCGTACCCCGAAGCCAGCAGCGACTTCTCGGGAAGCTGCACCAGCACCAGACTCACGCCCAGCGCCGCCGCGCCCACCGTCGCCAGAATGAACACCCGCCCGAACAGCGCGAACCCGCCCGTCTCTTTCGCCTTCACGCGCTCGACGCCGATCATCAGCGACTTGCCGATCACCCCCAGCGTCGCGAGAGCAAGCACGATCCCCAGCCCGTACCACAGGAACGCCGGCGTGCTTACGACCACCCGCTCAACACCCCCCAGGATCGGATCCAGCACCGAGTTGATCAGCCCGCCTCGGGGTCGGTACAGCGTCTTCCAAAGGAGGAACATCGCCACGCCCGCCAGCAGCGTCGGCAGGTAGAACGCCGCGCGGAAGAACATCTGCCCCACGAACAGCCCCGCCGTGATCACCGCCCCCACGATGCCCACGAACAGCACCAGCCCGTTCCGCTGCATCGCCCCGACCTGGTACTGCGTCAGGTCGGTCATGCCCGAGCGCGTGCTCATCACATCCGCCGCGCCCGTCGGCGCCGCCAGCACCCACGCCCCGGCGCACGCCGCGATCGTGCAGACCAGCGCGATCATCCCGAGCTTCACCTTCGACTTGGGCTTCTGAGGCGTCGCCTTCGAGTTGATCCACACCGCCAGGAGCAGCGATCCCGCGATCGAGATCGGGATCGCGATCATCAGGAACACCGTGTTGTAAAAGTAATCCCAGAACAGGTGCGACTCATCGCCCCACAGCAGGCGCGTGTAGTTCTCCAGCCCGATGAACTTCACGCTCTCGGTCGAATACTGGTTGTGCTTCGTCAGCTGCCAGTCCGTCAGCGACATATACAGCGAGAACACCACCGGGCCCGCCGTGAACAGCAGGAACCCGATCAGGTTCGGCAACAGGAACGCCAGCGCGATCAGCAGCCGCTTCCGACCGCTGCCGATCATGACCCGCCCCCCGCCACACTGACCGCCGTCGATCTCGCTCGCTCCACCTGCACCCGCAGCGGCACCGACGGATCCGGATCGAACTCGACCCCCACCCTCGCCTCCCACCGCTCGCGCAGCGTCGCATCGCGCCGAAGGTTCGCCGCGATCTGCATGTTGATCCGGTTCTCGATCACCCGCGCCGCCTCCGCCGGACCGATGTCCCGCTTCTCGAGCTTCTCGATCACCGGCCCCGCCAGCGCCCCCAGCCGGCCCGGACCGATGAAGTCCGAAAGCTGCTCCGGCTCGGCGTAATCCAGCATCGCCTCAACGAACACCGGCGAATCCATCTGCTCCAGCCCGGGCAGCGCCCGAGGCGGGCCGGAAATCCCGTTCTCATCCAGGCAGAACTCCGGCACGCCGCAGATCGAGTCGAACGCCCCGTTGATCTGCTCGTTGTACACATCGCTCGCGAGGAACCGCAGGAAGCGCACCGCCTCCTCCCGCCGCTCCGAGGAACGGTTGACCACCGCCACCCGCGCGCCGGCCATGTAGAACGGCACGCCCGTCACGCTCGGCACATGCGCCACGCCCACCTGAAGCAGGCGCGACCGGTCCGCATCGTTCAGCGTGCCGGCGAGCGCCTCGTACTGCGCATCCGTCAGCGGGTTCAGAATGTCGCGCTGCAGCGTCGCGATCGCCTCGCGCACCAGCGCCGCCGCCTCGTCGCCAAGCCCGCCCGAAGCCAGCTCCCTCACCGCCGCGGGCCGGATCACCTGCTCGAAATTGCGGCTGGCCATCTGGGCATACTCCCAGCGCCCGCCCACATACATCGCCGCCACCTTGTCGGCGAACAGCGACGACGCCGAGGCCGTCTCCGCCGTCGTGTTCATGTTCGCCCCGCCCGCCGTCGCCATCGACGCCGCCTCGGCCGGCGTCGGCGACACCCGGTCCACATACATCATGTTCTGGAACGCCGTCAGCCCCGCGATCGTCTGAGGCGAGTTGTAGATCGACGCCGTGCCGCCCTCGTTGAGGAACCGCCCGCCCGCCGCCAGCGCCATGTCCCACGCGCCGAGGTTCATGATGCCGACGCGCCGCTCGATCCCACGCGAGCGAGCATCCTCGATCAGCGCTTTCGACCGGCGCGTCGCCTCGTCGATCGACCACGGCCCGCTCGGCGCCTCCACCCCCGCCTGCTCGAACAGATCACGGTGATAGAACAGCACCGTGTACCCCACATTGCAGGGGAACGCGTACTGTTGCCAGCTCCCGTCTTCCTGTTCCACCGCCATCGACGGCCACGCCGCTTCGAACGCCCGCTCGGTCCCGAACCCCTCGGCCTGCGCCGCCGCCGTCACATCCAGCGCGACACCCGCATCGACCATCTGCTGAAGCTGCGACGGCCCGTAGCTCTCAATAAGATCCGGCCCCTTCCCCGCCACGCACTGGATCACCACCTTCGTGATGTCCCGGTTCGCCGGGTCGGTCACGATGTCGATCGGCTCGCCGTAGGTCTTCAGATGCCACGCCCGGAACAGCGCTGCCTGCGTCCGACGCGCCGGGTTGTCGTCCGTCGACCACACCAGCCGAGGCACATCTCCCATCGCCACGGTCCCCTCCGGCCGATCCGAAGCGTGGTACGACCGGAACAGATCCAGCACCCGATCCCGCTCCGTCGTGCCGAGCGCAAAGACCCCGTTCAGATCCGCCGGCAGTTCGACCCCCTCCCCCGCGGCGTGGGCTCGAAACCCGTCCAGAAACTTCTGAACCCGCTCCGGCGCTTCACCGTCCACCGCGAAGTACGACGCGATCACCGCCGCATCTTCAGACTCGCTCGGCAGCACCACGGTGTACGCCACCACCGACAGCACCGCCCACACGAAGACCAAAGCAAGGATGACCCATCGCATGGCTTGCCCTTTCCAGCCGCCAGGACGCGGCGGCGGAGGCACCGGGTAAAGCGTTCAACCGGAACGCCCGAGTGTACCCCGCACGCATTTCTACGCCAATCCGCACAACCCCTACATGTTTCTCCCGGTTCACGCCCCTTCACAGTTATGGGATTTGGCGCAGACCTTGCGCTCCCGATAGCCCCTCTGTCCACAGCAGCGTCAGCGGATCAGACGCCTATCCCCCACTCATTCAAGGAAGATATCGACATGGGCACCTCACCGGAAACCTTCGACCAGGTCAAGAACATCCTGCGCAAGCTCGACCGTTCGATCACCGACGCTCGCCAGCGCCGCCTCGATACCGATGAAAAGCCCGCCGCCGAGACCAACCCCGCCGACCAGAACGCCAAGCCCGGACGCGCCCGCCCCATGCGACCCCGCCCCGAGGGCTTTCGAGGCGATTTCAACTCCGCCCGCACCGTCTGAGCCCGCAAATCCCCGTATTCACGACCCCTCCCCCTTGCCCATCAGGCAAACTCGTCGGTACACTCTCCGCCGGTCAGATCCAACACATCTGATTCCGACTCCCGACTGGGGATTGGTGTAACGGTAGCACGGCTGATTCTGGTTCAGTTAGTCTGAGTTCAAATCTCAGATCCCCAGCTTTCGAGCGCGGCCCCCACGGGCCGCGTTTTCGTTTTTTGCCCCCCACACCCCGTCCGCACCCTGCCGTTTTCCCTTTCCTGCTGGGTATTCCCTCACCCGACCCAGCCGGACCGCCATAATCCCCTCCCATGTCCAAACCCCCTCGACCCCGCTTCGCGCCCCGCTGGATGTCCCTCTGGCTCTGGGCCGCCGCGGCGTACAACATCATCTGGGGCGGGATCGTCGTCCTCGCACCCGCATGGACCTTCCGCGTCCTCGGCATCGACACCCTCACCATGGCCGACGAGGCCTCCTACGCTCTGCTGATCCCGATCTGGCAGTGCGTCGGGATGATTGTCGGGGTGTACGGCCTGGCCTACGCCGCCGCCGCCCGCGACCCGATCCGTCACTGGCCCGTCGTCGCCGCCGGGCTGCTCGGCAAGATCCTTGGGCCGATCGGCTTCGTCGACGCCGTGTTCATCAAGGGCATCTTCCCCGCCAGTTTCGGATTCACCATCCTCACCAACGACCTGCTCTGGTGGATACCGTTCACTTTGATCCTCCTCGCCGCGTGGCGAGCCAACCGATGGGACGGAACCCGCTCATGACCGACTCCGCAACCCCCGACTTCGACACCGCCATCCGCAGCGCGACCACGAATCAGGGCCAATCCCTGCTCGAACTCTCGCAGGAGTCCCCGGTCCTCGTCGTCTTCCTGCGCCACCTCGGCTGCACCTTCTGCCGCGAGGCCGTCGCCGACATCGCCAGGAAGCGCGCGCAGATCGAGGCCGATGGCACCCGCATCTGCTTCGTCTACATGCCCGAGCGCGACAAGGCCGGAAACGAGAAGCCCGCCGTCGCCGAGCGATTCTTCGCCAAGTACGGCGTCAGTGACCTCCCCCGCATCGCAGATCCCGACCAGCACCTCTACAAGGCCTTCGAACTCCGCCGCGGCTCGCTGGGCGAACTCTTCGGACTCAAGGTCTGGTGGCGCGGCTTCATCGCGACCGTCTTCGGCCTGCACATGGTCGGCAAGCTCGTCGGCGACGGCTTCCAGATGCCCGGCGTGTTCCTGCTCAAGGACGGCGCGATCAAACGCGCCTTCCGCCACAAAACCGCCGCCGATCGACCCGACTATTGCGAACTCGCGAGCGCATGAATAAGCACGAAACCAACCCCTACCTCATCGTCGGCGCCGGCATCGCCGGGCTGTCCTGCGCCGTCCACCTGACCCGCGCCGGGCACCGCGTCCTCGTCTTCGACCGCGCGGACAGTGTCGGCGGGCGCGTGCGCACCGACATTGTTGACGGTTACACGCTCGATCGCGGATTCCAGGTCCTGCTCGATGCCTACCCCGAGTGCCGCGATCTGCTGGACTACGATGCGCTCGACCTCAAGCCCTTCCACGCCGGCGCGCTCGTCCGTTTCGATGGCGAGTTCCACACCATCGCCGACCCCTGGCGCCACCCCATCGAAGCCGCGAAGAGCTTCCTCAGCCCCGTCTCCACGCTCGCCGACAAAGCCCGCCTCGCGACCATGGGCCTGAAGATCATCGGCACATCCCTCGACGACATCTGGCAGCGCCCCGAGCGCGCCACCATCGACCTGCTGCGCGAAGCCAAGCTCTCCGATGCCGCGATCGACAGATTCTTCCGGCCCTTCTTCGGCGGCGTGTTCTTCGATCGCGACCTCGCCACCTCCAGCCGCATGTTCGAGTTCTGCTTCAAAATGTTCGCCAAAGGCCACGCCACAATCCCCGCCCGCGGCATGCAGGCCATCCCCGACCAGCTCGCATCGCAACTGCCAGGTGGCAGCATCCGTCTCAGCACACCCGTCGCCTCGGTCGACGGCTCCGGCATCACACTCGAATCCGGCGAGCGCATCACCGGCCGCCCGATCATCGCGACCGACCCCGACACCGCCCGCGCGCTCCTCGGCGAGAGCGCCGTCCCGCATCGCGACTGGAACAGCACCATCACCATGCACTACGCCGCCGATGCGCCGCCCATCGACAAAGCCATCCTCGCCCTCGACGGCGACGGGACCGGCCCGGTGAACCACCTCGCCGTCATGTCGAACGCCGCGCCGTCCTACGCGCCCGACGGCAAAGCCCTGATCGCCGCGAACATCGTCGGCACGCGCCCCGAGTCCGATGCCGACCTCGACGCCCTCTGCCGCGACCAGCTGGCCGAGTGGTTCGGTGACATTGTCCGGTCGTGGCGACTGCTCCGCGTCGACCGCATCGACCGCGCCCTGCCCCGCCAGCTCCCCGGCACGCTCACGCCCCACGAACGCGAATTCACCACCGACTCCGGCATCATCGTCTGCGGCGACCACCTCGCCGACACCTCTCTCAACGGCGCAATGGCCAGCGGACGGCGTGCGATGGAGATGGCATTCCAGCGATGAGATACACCATGCTTCGGGTATGATCCATCCGCGCACGCCGCGCAAGGACCCTCATGCTCTCCGCCACACTCATCGCCTACTTCCTGTTCGCCCTGCTGATCTCGTTCTGCTGCTCGCTCTTCGAGGCGACGCTGCTGTCGGTGTCGCCCACCCACATCGAGACCCTGCGCCGCTCCGGTCGGCGCAGCGGCGAGATCCTCTGGAAGCTGCGCGACCGCGTCGATCGCCCGCTCATCGCGATCCTCACGATGAACACCGTCGCCAACATGTTCGGCGCCGCCGGCGTCGGCAACGAGGCCGGCCGTCTCGCCCGCAACGCCGGGGCCACGGACAGCGAGCAGCTCTGGGTCACCGTCGCCTCCGGCATCCTCACATTGGCGATCCTCATCTTCTCCGAGATCATCCCCAAGACCCTCGGCGCGCGCTACTGGCGCCCGCTCGCGCCCGTCGTCGCGCTGCCGATGAACCTGCTCGTCAAGGCCCTGCTGCCCGTCGTGCTCCTGCTGCAGGGCATCCCCAAGCTGCTCGGCGGCTCGGGCATCACCACCGTCACGCGCGATGACCTCATGATGACCGCCGAGATGGGACGCGAGACCGGCGGCATCCACAAACGCGGCTACGAACTCATCACCAACGCGCTCAAGCTCGACGATGTGCGCACCCGCGATGTGCTCACCCCGCGCACCGAGATGTTCTGGCTCCAGGCCGACATGACCGCCGCCGATGTCGTCAAGGACCACCCCCGCCTCACCCACTCGCGCATCCCCATCGTCTCGAGCGCCGACAACTTCATCGGCATGGTCCTGCGCACCGACATCCACGAGGCCTGCCTGTCCAGCCGCGGCGGCACCAAGCTCGGTGACATGGCCAAGCCCATCCGCTACATCCCCGAAACCCAGCGCCTCGCCCCGCTGCTCGAAGAGCTCATCACCCGCGAGGAGCACCTCGTGCTCGTCGTCGATGAGCACGGCTCCGTCGAAGGGCTCGTCACGCTCGAGGATGTCATGGAAACCCTGCTGGGCGCGGAGATCCTCGACGAGCTCGACACCGTCGCCGACCTGCAGGGCCTCGCCCTCGCCCGCGCCAAGGCCCGCCGACGCGCGATGATCAAGAAGCCCGGCGAGCCCAAGGGCTGAGCCCTCAACCCCCGATCAGCGCCACCGAACCCCGCCGGAACCACGCCCGCCGCGCATCGCCGAACTCCGAGAGGATCCACTGCCCCGGCGCATCGATCCCGTCGCGGATCTCCAGCACGCGGAACTCCACGCCGGGGTTGACCGGGCGCGTGAACGCCGCGTCGTACGCCGCGTCGCTCGGACCCTGACGCGCGACCGCGGGCGCATCGACCACCACGCCGACCACCGGGCGGGGCCAGACCAACTCCGCCGCCAGCGTCGCGCCCACCACCAGCGAAACCACCAGCACCGCCATCGCGGGCAGCAGCGGCACGCTCGGAGCCACGCCCTCATCGATCAGCTGCGCATCGAAACTCCGTCGCACCCGCTCGCGCACGGCAATCCGCGCGATCAGCAGCGCCCAGAACACGCCGAACAGACCGACAAACACCCACAGGCGCACCCGCGCATCCACCGTGTCGAGCAGCCGGCGCACCCGCGACTCGCTCACCGGAGGGCCGAGCCGGTCCGGCACGCGCCCGCGCACATATTCCAGGTTGTCGGCAACCTGCGTGTCCCTCGGGTCCAGCCGCTGCGCGAGCCGGTAGTGCATCACCGCGCGTCCGAAGCGGTCCGAGAGCGCGTAGGCGTTGGCGATGTTGTAGTGGATCGAGGCGTTCTCGATGCCGTGCTCCTCGATCATCTGTTCGAGCAGCGCGATCGATTCGTCCAGCTTGTCGAGCGCCGCCGCACGGTCCGAATCGATCGTCTCCGCCGCCTCCTGGAACAGCGCGCCCGAGCGCTCGGCGAGTTCCCGCGGCGACTGCGCGGCAGCGCACCACGCCCCGATGCCGAGCCACGCCAGCGCGATCAGCACTCGCACCCTCATCGCGCACCGCCCTTCGCCAGATCCTGAAGCAGCGCTGCCACCTCGCGCCGATGCTCGGCGTTGCACGCCTCCGCCCGCCCGGAGAACCGCGCCGATTCGCACGCCTCGGCGAGGCGGCTCGCCCGCTCGGCCAGATCCGGACGCTCTTTCGCGATGCGCAACGCCGCGTCGCCGGGCGTCAGCACATCCTCGGAACACGCGCTGCGCAGGGCCTCGTAGCGAACCAGCGCGCCTCGGACGGCCTCGGCGTGGGACGCACCGCTCCGCTTGAGTTCCGCCGCAGCCCGCTGCGCCGCCGGACGGATCGCCAGCGCCCGATCGCGCTGCTCGCTGCGCCTGCGCAGCGCGACCGCCGCGAGCAGCCCGAGGTACGCAGCGGGCGGAGCCGCGACCAGACCGATCACCACCGGCGAACGGACCGCCTCGCCCAGCGTGAACCGCTGGCTTTGCAGCAGCGCGGATCCGGACCGGTTCGCCGCGAGCGTGCGCGGGGCCGACTCGACGCGCTGGGCCTCGGCCGCGGGCCGCGTGAACGCTTCGCCGTCCACGGCGGTCACCACTTTCGACGGCGCAACCTTCAGCGGGATCGGGTCGGTCTCGATCAGGTCGTACTCGCCCGACACCGGATCGAACGAGTTCAGCACCACGCTCGGGATCGCCTCGACCGCGTCGGTGATCGCGCGGATGACATACCGGAAGGTCACACGACCGTCGCCGAGCTGGCGTTCGGCATCGCGGTTGGCCAGACGGAAGCCCGAATCGAAGCCGGGCATCCCCGCGATCTCCGGTGCCTCGATGCGCCGAAGATCGCCCGGACCTTCGAGCGTCAGCTCGAACCGGATCGGATCGCCGACACGCACCTCCGTCGGCGTCGCGCTCGCGCTGAGCCGGTACTCGCCGATCAGGCCGGTGAACTCCGACGGCCTCCCTTCCAACGGCAACTCCTGCACGCGCACCGTCAACTCATCGGTCGGCACCGCGACGCGCGCCCCCCGGCGCGTCCGTGCCGGAACGAAATCGCAGATCCACACACCCGGCCCGATCGTCGCCTCACCCGGCACCGAAGCGACCAGCGTGCGGCTGGTCCGCACGCGGTCGAACTCCACGCCGTCCACCGTCACGCGGTCCATCGTGATCTGCGCGGGAGCGCCGAGGAAGTCGAAGCCGCCGCGGGTCTGCCTGCCGCGCGAGGGCGTTTCCTGAACCGAGAACCGCTCGTCGACGCCCGGCAGCGTGAACACCGCGTTGTTGATGCTCGCCCCCCGCTCCACCAGCAGCTCCAGCCGGACCTCGAAGGGCTGGCCGACATACGGCTCGGTCGAGCTCGCGCTCAGCGTCGCGCGCAGGTCCTGCCGCTCCGAAGCGCCGACCACGCGGAACGGGACCGGCTCGGTCCGCAGAACCTCGCCGCCCGCACGCACCTCGATCGATGGCACGGCGAACTCGCCCGACCGCAGCGGCATGATACGGTAGTACAGCACATAACTCACCACGCTCGTCTGCGTGATCTCGCCGTTGACGATCACCGTGCTGCTGAAACTCTTGTTCTGCCGGCTGAGGTACTCCGCCTCGAACCCCGCGCGCTCGCCGCCCGGGATCACCGGCGTCGCGTCCGGCTCGGCGTTCTCGACCTCGATCGAGAAGATCAGCGAGTCGCCCACATACACCGCGCCCGCCGACACGCTCGCGCGCACCGTCACCGGCTCCTGCCCCGCCGCAAACGGGACCAGAAGCGCGATCGCCACCAGCACGCTCGCCATCCTCTGCACAACGCCTCGCATCACCAGTCGTTCCCTCCCCGGTCGCGCTGACGCTCCCGCATGAACTCATCGCGCCGGGAAGTGTCGCGGTTCTCCTTGGTCAGGATCTCCCGGGCCACCTCCTCGCCGCCCTCGCCTCCCGGTCGCATCTGCTCCGGATCGAGCTCGCCCGGACCGGGCCGCTCTTCCATCTGCTCGGGGTCCTGCCCCTCGAACTCCTGCTCGGCCTGCTGGATCTGCTGCTCCATCTGCTCGGCGAACATCTCCATCAGCTCCTGCAAGTCCTCGACCTGCGCGGCGAAGTCCTCGATGATCGAGCGCAGGTCCTCGTGGGCCTGCCATTGCAGATCCTCCGCCGCCTCCAGCTCATCGCCGCGAAGTTCGAAGTCCGCCCAGCGCTGCGCGCCCACCGCATCGGCGATCGCGTCAGCCCCGGTCCCCAGAAGCTGGTCGAACATGCCCGCCATCAGCGGGTTCTGCTCGCCGAACAGCTCGTCGCTCCGCCTCGCCATCGCGTCCAGCCGGCGCAGCAGATCCTCCGTCTCCGCCGTGACGCGGCTCTGATCCCGAAGGATCTCCCCAACCCGCTCGGCCCGCTCGCTCGAGCGCAGCCGCTCGGCGCCGTCGGTCTGCGTGGCCAGCCGCTCCTGACGCTCGGTCAGGTCCATGATCTTCTGCAGCGCCTCCTGCGGCTGGATGATCTCCGTCAGGAACTGCTCGAACTCCGCCCGCTTGCTCTCGCGCTCCCGGCGCAGTTCCACGATCTGCGACCGCGCATAGCGCAGGTTCTCCATCGCGTCGGTGTCGTTCGCATCGGCCTGCAGCGCCGCGCGGAACATCGCCGACGCGATCGAAAGATCCTCGATCGACCGACCCACCGCGCCCGCGTACGCGTTCCACGCACGCTCCGGACCCGCCTGCAGCGCGTTGCGGATCGGGTCCAGCCCCGGCAGCACCTCGTCGCGCCGGTTCGCCACGCGGTCCAGCCGGATCGAACCCAGGTTGAAGGTCGACAGCCGGTGGATCTGCCGCGCGTTCGGCTCGGCCAGCGCCCGCTGGAAGTACTGCTCGGCCAGCGCCCGGTCGCCCGAGGCGTAATGCACGCATCCCTCGTTGTAGAGCGCGAGCGCTGACATCCGCGGGTGCAGCTCGCGCAGCGCCTTGAACGCCGCCGCGGCGTCCGGATACCGCTCCTCGCCCAGCCACCCAAGCCCGAGCGACACCAGCGACAGCGGCTCGAACTGCTTCGCCTCGATCTCCGCCAGCGCTTCCTCCGATGGCTCGGGCGGCGGTGCCGGCTGCTCCGGCTGCTGCCCACCGCCTCCACCCAGACCGGGAATGTTGAACGGCAGTCCATCCAGCCCCGGCATGTTCGGCAAGCTCGGCAAGCCCTGCATCCCGCCAAGCCCCGGCATCGCGCTCCGGTTCGAACGATCCCCGCCGGGCATACCCGGCAGGTTCGGAGTCTGCCCCGCGGCAACCGTTGCGATCAGCATCAGCGCAGCGCCCGTTCTCATGATCCGTTCAGCGTCGAGCAAGGATCACCTCCATCGCCAGAAACACCGCCGCAAGCCCCAACAGAACCGGGAACCACTCCCGGTACACGATCGTCTCGGTCGTTTGCAGAACACGCTGCTCCGCCTCGCCGATCAGCGTGCGGTAGATCTCGTCCAGACGGATGTCGTTCGTCCGTACCGAGTAATACCGCCCGCCGGGCGTCTGGGCCACCATGTCCCGCAGGGTCTCCTCGTCGAGCCGGCTGACCACCGGCTCGCCCGAATCATCGGTGATGTACTGCATTTGGCCGTCCCGCGTGACGGGGATCCGCGCCCCTTCCGCGGGGTCGCCGATACCCAGCGCGATCAGTCGGATCCCGCGCTCGCCCAGCGCTTCCGCCGCGGCGACCGGAACGCTCCCCTGATCCTCGCCATCGGTGATCAGGATGATGTCCTGGTAGCGCATCGCGTCCTCATCGACGAACACGCGGTCCATGGCCGTTCGGATCGCATCGCCGATCAGCGTGCCGCCCTCGCCAACGCTGCGCGGGTCCAGCTCGTCCACCATCGTGGCGAAGAAGCCGTAGTCGTGCGTCAGCGGGCAGATGACCCGGCCGTCGCCCGCGAACGCGACCAGCGCCACCCGGTCCCCCGACAGCACGCCCAGCGCATCGCGGATCCACAGCTTTGACCGCTCGAGCCGGTTCGGCACGAGATCCTCGGCCAGCATCGAGCGCGACACATCGATCACGAAGCACACATCGCGCCCCATCGTCGTCACCGGCGCCGAGCGGGCCCGGTCCACCGGCCTCGCCAGCGCCGCCAGAATCGCGCTGAGCGCGCCGAGCAGCAGCACCACCCGCGCCACCTGGCGGCACACCGTCAGCCATCCCGACAGCCGTGCGGCCTGATCCTCCTGCGCAAACCGCCGGCTCGACATCCGCGCCGCCGCGATCGCCCAGCCCAGCAGCCCGGCGACAATCGGCGCCAGCCACAACCACTCCAGCCACGCTCCCTCAAGCAGCCGCATCAGCCCGCCCTCCGCAGCACGGTCCAGCTCAGGACCGAATCGATCAGCAGCAGCACGAGCCCCACCAGCGCGAACACCTCGAACCACTCGCGGTACGACGCGTACTCCACCCGCTCGATCTCCGTCGGCTCCAGCCGGTTGATCTCCGCGTACACATCCTCCAGCCCGTCGCCGTCGGCGGTGTCGAAGTGCTTGCCGCCGGAAATCTCCGCCACGCGACGCAGCGTCCCCGAGCCGAACATCCCGCGCCCGAAGTCCGAACCCAGCCCGATCGTGTACACCTTGATGCCCCACTGCTTCGCCAGCGCTGCGCCCTCCAGAGCGCTGCGTTCGCCGGCGTTCTCCTCGCCGTCCGTCAGCAGGATGATCACCTTCGAGGCGATCTCGAACTCCGGATCGCCCGGCTCCGCCCCACCGGCCCCGAACCGCACGAGCTGCTCCTCCGCCGAACGCAGGCGCGCCGCCGCCAGCGCGATCGCGTCGCCCACCGCCGTACCCGCATCCACACCGCGGATCGCGGCGTAATCGATCCGGTCCGTCGCCTCCGTCAGCGCGCCGTACTCCCGCACCAGCGGGCAATAGGTTTCGGCGAACGAGCCGAAGCCGATCAACCCGATCAGGTCGCCGTCCCGCCCCGGCAGTTCACCTCCCCGGTCCTGATTCCCCAATACGAAATCGCGGAACACCCGCTTCACACCCTCCAGGCGCGACACGCGATCGCCGTCGTACTGCATCTGCGCCCGCATCGAGGTCGAGCGGTCCAGCACCATCATGATCGCCACGCCCTTGGTCACCGTCCGCTGCTTGCCCACGCCGAGCTGAGGCCGCGCTGCCCCGACGATCAGGAGCACCAGCACGAGCGCCCGCAGCACCACCGGCACCCAGAGCGCGCGCTCGCGCCACCCACGCCCGATCCGCGCCGCCCGGTCCACCGTCGAGAACCCGACCGCGCTGCGCTTCACCAGCAGCGACCACACCACGACCAGCGGCACGGCGAGCAGGAACCACAGCACGAACGGGTGCTCGAATCGCATCAGCCCATGGCCCTCCGCTGCGAGCCGACCGCCCGCGCGAGCGCCGCCGCGCTCTCGATCACCCGCTCGGCCCCCTGCGCATCAAAGCTCGCCCCCGCGAACCGCGCCCCCTCCGTGGATTCGACCACCTCGCCCAGCCACTCGAGCGCATCCGCCGACAGCACCGAACGCACGCGAGCGTCCTTCATCATCTCCGGACCCGACAGATTCCTCGTGCTCAGCCCGTAGGCATCGTCGAGCATCGCGCGCACGCTCTGCATCACCTCGCCCGCGACCGCCGCGCTGTCCACGCCCAGCCCGCTCGGCGCGCCCGCACGCACCACCCGGCGCAGCGCTTCCAGTTCCTCAGCGCAGCGCTCGGGCGCGTCCGAGCGCCGCCTCCGCTTGCTCGTCCGCGCTGCCATCACCAGCGCCGCCCCGATCGGCAGCACCACGCCCAAAGCCGCGCCACCGATCAGCAGCGGCCTCCAGTCGAACGGCTTCTCCGGCTCGATCGCCACCTTTGCCTGCCGCGGCCGCTCCGGCACCTCGCCGCCCGGCCCGCGCACCTCCAGCGTGATCGCGTCCGATTCGATCCCCGTGCGCGTCGGCTCGAGCTGCGTCGGGTCCGCCTCCGGATCAGGGTCCACCAGATACGACAGGCGCAGCGGGCCGAAGCTCACCTGCCCATCCATCAGCGGCTCCACCACCACCGCGTACCGCCCGAACCATCCGCCCAGTTCCGCTCGCTCAAGCCGCTGCGCCTCGACCACCGTCACCAGCATCGCATCGCCGAACGCATCGTCGATCGACCAGTTCTCGATGCGCACGCTCGCGTCTGCGCGCACCTCGACGACCGCCTCGAACCGGCCGAGCAGGTCCATCGGTCCGGCGGGCAGCTCCGCCCACGCCTCGACGATGGCCATCTCGTCCTCCGCGCGCAGCAGCGGCTCGCCCGCCGGTCGCTCCACCACCGGCTCGGCGATCGCCGTCGCGAGAGCGCACAGCCCGGTCACAATCGTCCAGCGCACCTTCATCGCCCGCGCTCCCGCTGCCGGAACAGCTCGACCAGATCCTCGACCCATTGCGCATCGGTCCGCACCCGCAGGAACTGCGCGCCCGCCCCGGTCACGATCGAACGCACCGCGCCCTCCAGCGCAGCGCCCTCCGATTCGAACGCGCTGCGGATCCGCCCGTTGGACGAATCCACCAGCCGCCGCCGCCGGGTTTCCAGATCGCGCAGCTCGATCAGCCCGGAGCGCGAAAGCTCCCGCTCGCGCGGGTCCTGCACCTGCGCGACGATCAGGTCGTGGCGCGCCGCCAGAAGCTGCATCGATCGCTCGACCCCCGAACCCGCCAGATGCTCCGGCGCAAGCCCGGTCAGAAAGTCCGACACCACCACCACCAGCGCCCTTCGCTTGAGCACCTCCGACAGCCGCTGCAGCGCGCCCGCGAGGTCCGTGTGCGTCGCCCGCGCATCGCGCCCGCGCTTGCCCGCGCTCGCGATCTGGCTCACGCAGCGCAGCGCGTGCTTGCGGCCTTTGCGCGCCGGCACCACCGTCTCGATGCCGCGGTCGATCGTCACCAGCCCGATCCGGTCGTTGCTCCGAACCGCCGCCAGCCCGAGCACGCCCGCCAGCTCCGCCGCGACATCCAGCTTGCTCTTGCGCTGCGAGCCGAACCCGCTCGACGGCGACACATCAACCACCAGCACCAGCGTCAGCTCGCGCTCCTCCACGAACTGCTTGACGAACACCTCGCCCGTCCGCGCCGTCACATTCCAGTCGATCATCCGCACATCGTCGCCCGGCTGGTACTCGCGCACATCCGCGAACTCCACCCCGCGCCCCTTGAACGCCGAGCTGTACGCGCCGCTGAACACCGAGTCCGCAACCTTGCGGCTCTGCAGCTCGATCCGCTTCACATACCCGATGAGATCGTCGGACAGTACCACCATCGCGAGCGCCGCCTCCGTTCAGTGCGAATCGATTCAGGGAACGGCCACGCGCCCGAGCAGCATCGACACCAGCCCGTCGCTCACCATCCCCCGCGCCTCGGCCTCGTAACTCAGCACGATCCGGTGGCGCAGGACCGGCAGCGCGACCGCCTTCACATCGTCGGGCGTCACGTACCCGCGCCCGGCGAGGAACGCGTGCGCCCGCGAAGCCCGCAGCAGCGCGATCGTCGCACGAGGCGAAGCACCGAAATCGATCAGCCGGCTCAGCAGCGTCCCGTCGGGCATCGGCTCCAGCTCGCCGGGGTTCCGGCTCGCGTGGATCATCTCCACGATGTACTCCTTGATCGGCTCCTCCACATGCACCCGGTCCACCACCGAGCGCGCCGCGACGATCTGCTCCGGCGTCACCACCGTCTCCGCCTCGACCCCCGCGCCCCGCGACGCGATCGACGACATCCGGTCCAGCACCAGCCGCTCCTCATCGCGGCTGGGGTACCCCACCCGCAGCTTCAGCATGAACCGGTCCACCTGCGCCTCGGGCAGCGGGTAGGTCCCCTCCTGCTCGATCGGGTTCTGCGTCGCCAGCACCAGGAACGGGCTGGGCAGCGGATAAGTGGTATCACCGATCGTCACCTGCCGCTCCTGCATCGCCTCCAGCAGAGCCGACTGCACCTTCGCCGGCGCGCGGTTGATCTCGTCGGCCAGCACGATGTTGGCAAAGATCGGACCCCGGCGCGGCGTGAAAGTCCCGTCCTTCGGGCTGTAGATCAGCGTTCCCAAGAGGTCCGCCGGCAGCAGGTCGGGCGTGAACTGGATCCGCTTGAACTCCGCATGGATCGCCGCCGCCAGCGTCGACACCGTCAGCGTCTTCGCCAGCCCCGGCACACCCTCCAGCAGCACATGCCCGTCGCAGAGCATCCCGATGATCAGCCCCTCGACCATCTCCCGCTGACCGACCACGACCTTCCCGACCGCGTCGATCAGATGAGCGATCGGCTGCGATACCTCCGCGACCTCGCGCGTCACGCTGTCCACACGATCCGCGACGCTCACGCCGCCGTTTTCCCCAGATGACATAGTCAAAAATCCTCCTCGCGTGATCCGGTCCGCTCAACCCCACACTCTACCGCCTCCGACCGCCGCGGCTGCGATCCAGACCGCCCCGTTTCGGCCCGCCTACCCTGTCTAAGGCCCTCCCGGACCAACCAACCCAAGGAAAGGATCAACCATGACCGATTTCAACGCCCCCGGCACCACCCTCTCCCGCCGCGCCGCCATGGGAACCCTCGGCGCCCTCGGCCTCGGAGCCGTCGCCTCCGCCGCCCAGCCCGCCGGTGGCCGAAACAACGCCGCCCCCAGAACCCTGCTCACCGCCCGCGAACTCGGCTTCGATTCCAGCAGCGGTCGCTACACCCTCCCCGAACTCCCCTACGCCCACGACGCGCTCGAACCCGCCATCGACGCCCAGACCATGCAGATCCACCACGGCCGCCACCATCAGGGCTATGTCAACGGCCTCAACAAGGCCCTCGACGAACTCGACAAAATCCGCAAGGGCGAAGGCGACGCCTCGCTCATCAAGCACTGGTCCCGCGAGCTCTCTTTCCACGGCTCCGGCCATGTCAACCACTCCCTCTTCTGGCAGACCATGGCCCCCGCCGGCAAGGGCGGTGGCGGCGAACCCAGCGGCATCCTCGCCCGCCTCATCAACCGCGACTTCGGCAGCTTCGACGGCTTCAAGACCCACTTCTCCGCCGCCTCCGGCGCGGTCGAGGGCTCCGGCTGGGGCTGGCTCGTCTACGAACCCACCGCCGCACGCCTCATGATCATCCAGGGCGAAAAGCAGCAGGACATGATGATCACCGGCGTCATCCCCCTCCTCGGCATCGATGTCTGGGAACACGCCTACTACCTGAAATACCAGAACCGCCGCGCCGACTATGTCAAGGCCTTCTACGACATCATCAACTGGAACAAAGTCAACGAACTCTTCCAACGCGCGACTGCGTAATCACAAGAGCCCGGAGCGCAAGCTCCGGGTACCTCTTCCTCTTCGAAACGAACCCGGGGACCCGGAGCTCGCGCTCCGGGCTCTTATTTTTGCAACCTCCCCAAACAAACCTCCGCCGTCCCCCGCACCAACTCCGATTCCCCCGCATCGCGAGCAATCTCCCCCACCCTCTTCACCACCATCCCCCGATCCACTTCCCCCGCCAGCGCCGTATTCGTCAGCACGATCAGCGCATTCCGCTTGATCATGTCCGGCTTCGCCCGCTTCATCGCCGAACTCTGAAACGCCTCGCGCCGATCGTCCTCGCTCCACCCGAGCACGCGCAGCAGGTCGAACCCCGAACCATCCGTGGTGCGCCCGTGCTCCGCGTCCAGATCCGTGCACCGCGCACGAAGCGCCGGGTTCGCCTTTCCGACATCCCGCCCCGGCCTCTCAGAATTATGCGGGCACACCTCCTGGCAGATGTCGCACCCGTACAGCCAGTCCCCGATCGCCCCATGAAACGCTTCATCGATCGGCGACCGGTGCTCGATCGTCAGGTAACTGATGCACCGGCTCGCATCCACTTCATGCGCCGTGATCGCATCGGTCGGGCACGCCTCAATACACCGCGTGCAGGTGCCGCAGTGATCGGTGACCTGCTCCTGCTTCCGCGGCACGCCGATCTCCACCGTGCTGATCAATCCCCCCAGAAAGAACCAGCTCCCCTTCTGCGGATGAATCAGCAGCGTGTGCTTGCCCACCCAGCCGATCCCCGCCCGCGCGGCGTGCTCGCGCTCCAGCACCGGCGCCGTGTCCACGAACGCCCGCAGCACATCTTCATCTCCCAGCCCGAACTCCTCGCGCGCTGCGTCCGCCAGCGAGATCAGCCGCTTGCGCATCGTCTTGTGGTAGTCCACGCCCCGCGCGTACCGCGCGATCCGGCCCACACCCGCCCGCTGCTCGTCCGGGTCATCGTTCCGCGTCGCGTACAGCTCGCCCACCAGCAGCATGCTCTTCGCACCCGGCACCATCGCCGCCGGGTCCAGCCGCTGGTCCACATGCTCGCCCAGCCAGCTCATCTCGCCGTGCTTGCCCGCCGCAAGCCACGCGCGCACATGCTCTTCGTGCGCGCTCGGTCCCGCCGGCGTCACCCCCGCGAGCGCGAAGCCGCGCTCCCGCGCCATGTCGCACAGCCGTGCCCCGTCGATCAGGCCGCGGGCGACGAGAGCGCGCTGCGCCCCTCATTCGCCCACCCGTACACCGTGCGCGGCACATCGCCCAGCACCGTTTCGGCCGCCGCAAGCTCCGGCAGCCACGCCCGCTCCCACTCGTAGGTCACCCACCCGCCGAACTTCGCGTCCGCCAGCGCCCTCACGAACTCGCGGCAGGGCAGTTCGCCCGTCCCCAGCGCCACCGGCGAATCGCCCTTGCGATCCCGCAGGCGCGCCATCGCCAGCCGAGGCCCGAGCATCTTGATGCCCTCCTCGATGTCGTCCTTCACGGTGTGGGCCGCGTACAGGTCGTAGCAGGCCATCAGCAGCGGGCTGTTCACCTTCGCGATGATCTCCGCCAGGTCCTCCGCCGTCGCGAACGCCCCGCCGTTCTCGATCATCACATAGCAGTCCCGGTACCGCGCGTGGTCGCACACCTTCGCCAGCCGCGCTGCGATCCGGTTCAGCGTCGCGTCGCGCGTCTGGGGCGGCGGGAACTTCGGGATATCGAACCCGAAGGTCCGCACATACCGCGAGCCGATCGCCTGCGCCACATCGACGAAATGGCACCCCTCCGGAACCCCCGCCTCCCGCTGTGAGAGCAGGATGTTCCCCATAACAGGGGGAAAAATCGCGTGGTCGAACTTCACGCCCGTCGCCACGCCCGCGATCTCGACCCCGGCGTTGCGGAAAATCCCCCGCACCTTCGCCGAATCCGTCAGCCCCGGGTCGCACGCGAACCGAGTGGACCCCTCGCCAAAGCTGCGAAGCTCCACCCCGTCAAACTCCCACGCCGCGGCGTGACGCGCCACATCCCGCAAAGACCAGTCCGGACAGGCCACCGTGCTGAAAGCGATCTTGAACATGCCCGCATGGTAGCGAATTCGCCCGTGTGGCATGCTCAAACTTGTTTGAGCATGCTCTCTTGTAGGGGCGTCTTCGTCGGGTAGCGCTCCGGGTGGCGTGGTCTTCGCGCAGCGAAGCCCACGGGCTCCCCACCCAGTGACAACAGTATGTCACCGCTCACACCCGGTACCGTATTTTTACCAAACAGACCCCTTGATCCGCCCCCAACCCCGGCGCACACTGTCGCCATGACCAAGCCAAACCACCCCAAGCCCCGTCGCCCAACCATGAAATCCAAACGCGCCCAGCAGAGTTCTTCAGTGGGGCAGGCTTCCAGCCTGCCTTCTTCTCCTCCCGCCCCTTCGTCCCCAACACAGGACCACCTCATCGAACACCTCCTGCACCTCTGGGAGCGAGATGACCTCCCCTTGAGCGTCATCGCCGCCGAACTCAACCTCTCCTTGCGCGATCTGCTCGACCTGATCCGCACCCCCGAAGTCGATGCCCTGCTGACTCAGATGGACCAGCTCCTCGAACGCCGCACCCGCCAGACCGCCCTCGCCAAGTCCCGCCGCGCCCTCATCACCCTCGAACAGGTCCAGACCGAAGCGGAAACCGACGCCCAGCTCACCCCCATCACCCCGCAGGCCACCAAAGCCCACCGCGATGCCCGCACCAACAGAACCCAACGCCGCCTCGCCGCGACCGTCACCCTGAACCAACTCAAGATCCTCAAAGCACCGGTCCCAAAGGTGGCACCGGTCTCCGACCGGTGCAGAGAACCCCAACAGGCAAGAGCGGCGTAACTCCTTCTCCCCTCGCGGGAGAAGGTGGCAGCGTGCGGTTTCAGCACGCTGCCGGATGAGGGGGCGGCCCGAGCCTTCCTTCGGGTGCCACGGGTTGACCCGAAGGGCAACCCGTGCCCCACACCACCCGATGCTCGACCGGGGTGGCATCTATGAGCAAGCCGTTGTCAAGAGGTGATGCGGGAGGTTTCGCGGG
>CBFGVX010000023.1:0-37505 GCA_965652425.1 uncultured bacterium
TTGTGTGTGTGGTTGGGTGTCTGTCTGTCCTGTTGTGTGGGGTGGTTTGGTTGGGGGTTTGGTGGTGTTTGTGGGGCGCCCCGGGGGGGGGCCCCCCACGGCCGTGTTCCGAGTGCGGAATAACACGGACATCGTCAGGGCCTCGATCCGCGAGGACTCATCGCGAGCGCTGTTGCGATCGGGTTTGCGGGTGCTGCTCACAGAGTTCGAGGACGCACGAGTGGAACTGCTTCGCGGCGGCGTGTTGTTGACCGGCGACTCCTCAACTGCAAGCCCGCTGCGAATCAGCGACGGGCATGTCATCAGCGAACTCGGGAACCGCCGAGGCATCATGCGGCTGCTTCCTCAGCCGAGCGGCGAACTGTTTTCGCCGGAGAGCGTTCGGATTGATATCAATCGCGCTCCACGCGAAATGATGCTCTCGCTTCCGGGAGTGACCGAAGCGGCCGTCGACGCCATTATTGCTCGGCGTGAGAGCCGTCCGTTCGAATCCATCGAGGAACTGCTCGCCATCGACGAGATCACACCGAGCCTGCTGCTGGGCGACCTCGAACTCTTTGCGCAGCGTTATCGTCCGGCGGATGAGAGCATCGAAGATCGGTCTTCCCAGGCGCAGTCCTTCCTCGCCGAGCCGATTCTGGCGGACCTGATCACGGTGTACAGCGCGGATCCCAGTGTGCGGTCCGCGATTGAGAACGCTTCTTCCGACACCGTCGGTGAGCCGAGACTGCTGTTTCCGTCTGAGGTGTTGAGCAGGAACGGCGACTCGCTCGAGATCACGGAGAGCGCGAGAGAATTTCTCACCCCGGATGAAGCGCAGCGGCTCGAAGGCGCGACCGATGAGCAGTCTCTTTTGCGACGGGTAATCACCGGCGTTGCGCCCGAGCGTCGAGGGCTGGTTCTCGATGCGATCAGCGCCAGCCCCGATCCGTTCGTGCTCGGACGAGTGGACCTGACGAACGCGTCGGAGAAGGTGCTGGCGATGCTCCCCGGCCTTGATGAGGAACTCGCCGCCGAGATCGTTGCTCGTCGTTCGAGTCTGTCAGAGTCCAGACTGGCTTCGGCGACTTGGCCCCTGGAAGAGGGCATCATCAGCGGCGAACAATTTCTGGAGTTGGCTCCGTGGATTGTGGCGCGCTCGATGCAGTTTCGAGTTTTGATCGAGGCCGGGTTCGAGATCCCTACCGATGGGCCGCGATCCGGGGATTTCGCCGCGCTGGAACTCGACCAGCGCATCGTTGCCGAAGCTGTGATCGATATATCGGGAGATCGAGCCCGGATCGCCTACCTCCGGGATGTGACATGGCTCGGCGACGCGCTGAAGATTCATACGATCGCCACGGAGGAGCAAGCCATAGATCCGGAGCAGTGGTACGATTTTCCCGACCCGTTCGCCGGCCCGGTGGCCGCCTCGGGTGGGGAGGACGACGGATCGTCCTTCGAGCGACCGAGCGATCGAGCCGACCAGCAGCGTCGTGAGTTGCGTCGGAATCGGCCCGGGGTCGGAGAACCCCAGACGGAGCGTCGAGCGTTGCCACCAACTCAACCCACAGCACCAGGGCAGGGACAGGATCGTCGTATCGGGCGATGGAACGGCAATCCCAGGGCGGGGGGTAACCGTTGAGCCGAAGCCGCACGAAACTGTTCATCTGCATCGGGCACCAGTCCGTCGGCGTGCTCGAAGTGCATTCGGTGAAATCCGATCGGTCCGGACAGTCCGCGGTCAAGACCCGCGTTGCCCAGATGATGCGGATCCCACAGGACATTGATGCTTCGAGTTCCCGGGATCTCGGCTCTTGGCTCGCGGCGAGCATCGATCAGGCGGGCTGTCGGTCCAAGTCGGTGACCCTCGTCCTGGAACGAAGCGATGTGGTTGCCAAGCGGCTGACCTTGGATGGCATCGAGCGAGGCGATGTGGATCTGCCGGGCATGGTCCGGTACCAACTCATGCGACAAGTGGCCTTCCACACGGATGATGCCCCTATCGACTTCATGGTGCTTCAGCCCAAAGTCCGCACGCTCAAGGAGATCGCTGGCCAAGCTGAGGTGCTTGCGGCGACTGCACCGGCCGCACGGGTGGCGCACCTTCGTGCGGTATGCGAGCAGGCCGGCCTCGATGTGCAGCGGATCTCGATCTTTTCTCTCGGCCTGAGCGAGATCGCGTCGGCCGCGATGGCCGATCGGGTCGGGCCGACGCTTGTGATTGCGCCAACGCTCGACGGTATCGATTATTCGATCCACCAGGGTGGACGGGTGCTGAGTTCAAGATGGATCGAGACGCAGCACCGGGCTGGTGGTGCCGAGTTGGCCGACTTGATTGTGTCCGAAGCCCGCAGGACGCGGATGAGCCACCAACTGAGTCCAGACAGTGATCCGATTCATTCCGCGCTGGTCATTGCGGTTCCTTCGGGCGTGCTTGGCGACACCGAAGATCTCGCGTCCAAAGTGGGGGATGTGTTGGGGGTGATCACCGAGGCGGTCGACCCCCAGAAGCAGTCGTGGCTTGCTGTTGATGGAGAGTGGGAATCGGAGCGGCTGCTGGGCCTGCTCGGTCTCGCGGTTTCGGACGCTCGTTTGCCCAAGGGTGCCGGGAGCCGATCGCATCAGATCGATCTGGCCCATCCGGTGCAGGCCGCGGATCGTTCAGCAGCGACGCGGCAACTGGTGATGGCGGCGATTCTTCTGCTGATCGTGTCAATGGGTGGCATCAAATCGATGGGGAATATGCAGGTCCGATCGATCGAGTCGGATATTGAGGCGATGCGTCAGACCGGCGGCGAGGTGGAACAGACTTACCACCGGGTCATCCGAGAGCACGCGGCAGCGGAATTTTTGCATCGCTGGCAAGAAGCGAGCGCTTCGCCGCTTGAGCATCTCAATCGGGTCATGGAACTGCTGCCCGGCAATCAGATGGTGCTGTTCAGGTCCATGCGGTGGTCTGCGGATTCACTGGTCGATTATCCACGCGAACGCAACCGTACCGAATACAACCCCGAGAACTGGCGAGAAGGTGTGCTCGTATCCCTCGGCGTCGAAATCGCCGCAAAGGATCGAGCGCTCGCGGACTCGATCCGGCAGACTTTCGTCGAGCATGCGGATTACACCGTGCGCACTTCAGGGCCGGATGGCGCGAGCACGAATCGGCCCGATTATCCCGAGAAACTCGCGTTGAACATGGAGTCTCGTGTGGCGAGACCGTTGCAGCGCAGCGGTGACGGTGCGGCTTCGCAACAAACGGCGGGGGAGAAATGAAGCGATCTCGCACCATCCCGCTGCTGATCGGTATCGCGATCATCGCCGGAGCGAACTATTTCGCGTACGCGAAGTGGTACGCTGCGCCCATCAAGGAGAAGCGTGCGGAACTCCAGCAGGTTGAAGAGCGCATCCGTTCGCTCAGGAATCGCACCGCGACGATGCTGGAGAACCGGCGTGACATCAAGCCGCTGATCGCCCGCACGCTCGGATCGAGCGCACAATCCGCGGAGGCGGCCCTTCGATCGCGCTTGAATGAACTCGCGAGGGAGGCCGGGCTACCCGGCACCAGTGTCGAGTCCCGCGTCGCACAGAGAGCGACGATAAACCCCGCAAGCGATGCCCGGTTGAGCGCCTATCGCCGTCCCGACGCGAGGGGGCGGTTGCGTTCTGCCCCCGAGGCGGCGTTTGTGACCATGACCGCCACGCTCCGGGGTGAGGGGCCGACCGAAAGAGTGCTTCAGGCACTGGCGATGCTGGAGTCGCAGCAATGGCTGCAACGGGTGACGGCGGTATCCATCGAGCCGACCACCCGGTCCGAAGGAGAACTCGCGAACTACAGCTTTGAGATCCAGACTGTTTACATACCGGAGACTTCTCCTGAGAACGGCCCGGGCCTCGCATCGATCGCACCACTGCGACAGGAACTGGTCAGCTCGATCACAGGTCGTTCGCTGTTCACCCCGCCCCCGCCGCCTCAACCGGTGGTCGAAGAACGACCCCAGCCGGAGCCGAAGCCGGTCGTGCAGCGGCCACCGGATCCACCGCCGCCGCCCCCGTATGACCAATGGTTCGTCGCGTTCCTTCGGGATGGCAGCGATGGGCCCCAGATCACGATTCGCCGCTCCGGGTCGGGGCAAACCCGCGTTCTGTCAATGGGTGAACGATTCCACGGTATGACCTTTTCGGGCTTCGATCGTTTGGATGCTCTGTTTGAAATAGACGGCAACCTATTCAGGATCGGGGTTGGCCAGAATCTGGCCAGCCGCGACAATCCGGAGGCCGTCCAGTAGACTTGACCCAGCCATCAACGGAGCGGTGGCATCGGCGATCCCTTCGGGGATCCATTCAGGGAGGATGACCTGATGTTCGGACGCATGGTCGGGCTATCGCTTTTCGCCACCGCTGTCACCGCGGGACCACCTGCCCATGCGATCGAGGCCGAACCCGCTTCAGGACCCTTCCATCGCGGCAGCGATCTGCTCCGATTCCTCGGTTCGGCTCACATTGCCGCTCAAGACTCACCGACGAAGGTACGGTTCACTTTCAAGGACACGACGATCGACGAGATCGTCGACTTCATGGCGCGTGAGACCGGCCTTCCTGTCATCCGCGAGACGGATGCGCCCAACGGCACAGTCACCTTCATCAGCGCAGAGGAGTACGAACTCCCCGAAGCCCTCCGTGTCCTGAATGTCATTCTGCAGACCCGCGGCGTGCAGCTCCGTCGAGATGAGGAGTTCCTCTACCTCGGTGCGCTGAAGGACATGCAGCGTGCGCCCGTGCCGACTTTTCCTGACGGCCAGATCCCTGAGGGGGTGACCGGCGAGCAGATCATTACTCTCGTCTACCCGCTGAACAACGCAACGGCAGGTCAGTTGGCCGATCAGGTCAAGCCGCTGGTCGGGAGCTACGGTTCGGTGGTGGCGTTGCCGCAACAGAACGCGCTCATACTCACCGACACCGCCGATCAGTGCCGTCGCATCGGCAGGATCATTTCTGAGATCGATTCGCGCCCGGCGTTCGAAGAGTCGGTGCAGGTGTACAAGCTTGAGCACCTCGACGCTGCGACGGCGAAAGAGACGCTGAGTGTTCTCATTGCTGAGCGTCAGGTGGTCGTGGTCTTTGACCGGCAGGGCAACCGCCAGGTTGTCGAAGACGAGAAGGTTGCGGGCATCCGACTGGAAGCCGATCCGCGAACGAACTCAATCATCGCGATCGGTCCGGAGGGCCGGCTTGCCACAATCAAGCGACTGATCGAAGTCATCGATGTGCCGGAAGCGGACAGCAGCCGGGATATGACGACATTTTCGCTCCGCAGTGTGGATGTGAACGAAGCGATGCGTTCGCTGGGGCAGCTCTTTGAGGCCGTGCCTCGCAACCAGCGTCCAACACTCGTACCTCTTGCAATGGTTGGCAAAATCGCCATCTTGGGCTCTCAAGGCGCAGTCGATCAGGCCAGAACGCTGCTTGAGGAACTGGACGGGACGGTCGATGCCGAGTCGCTGGGCGAGACCGTGGTTCGCGTGATCGACCTCGAATTCATCGACGCGAACAGCGCCGTCAACGCCATCCGGCCGATGCTCGACCAGCGTCAGCAGCGGATGCTGCGCTTTGCCCCTGTGTCCGGGCGGGGGGCGCTGCTCGTTGGCGGGCAGCCGAACGATGTGCGGGTCGTGCAGGCCCTCGCCGAATCGATCGATCTTCCTGATCAGGTCCAGCGCGAGATCCGCTTCTTCCGGATCGGCGATGGGCTGACCCGTGAGCAGATTGTCAGTGCGATCGATCTGATCGATGCCACATCGCCAAAACAGTCCGATCGTGTGGAAATCGTAGATTCGGTCGCTGGTGAGTCGTCGCAGACGCGCATCACACTCGTAGGAACCCGCGAGGCATTCGCTGCGTTCGGGCGCACTCTCGACGAAGTCCGGCAGGCGTCGTTGCCGCCGATGGAGACGCGCCGGTTCGACCTGGAGCAGGCCACGCCGTCGACCGTCGCCTCGACGCTCTCGCGTCTGGCCCGCCCCATGCTCGCCGCCGAAGATGCCGCGGCGTACGAGCCGCCCGAAATCATCGCGGTCGACGAACTCAACACGCTGCTGATCCGTGCTCGTTCCGATCAATTCGCCGTGATAGATCAACTCGTCTCGGTGCTCGACGAAGCCGAGCCAACCCGGCTGCAGTTCCGTGTGGTCCGCCTTCGTACGCCCGATCCCCGCCAGACCATCGAGCGGGCCCAACAACTCTTCGACGAACTCAGCGCGGGCCTCGAACGCGATCAGGTCGGCACGGTTACTCACTCCTTCGACGAGCAGACCGGCAATCTGCTGATCACCGCCGACAGCGTCGGGATGGATCGCTTCACCGCGCTGCTCGATCAGGCCCAGCGGCTGAGCCCTCCCGAGCGGACCACTCGCCTGGTCGACCTGCAGTATGTCGAGGCGGCCGACATCCTCGGTGTCCTGCCCGAAGAGGTTGCCAAGATCCTTCCGGACGAGCCGGGCCGCAGCGCTCCCCAGCCCTCGTTCCAGGCCGTTGAGGCGACGAATTCGATTCTGGTGACCGCCGAAGCGCTCCAGCATCAGGTCATCGCGGAGTTCATCCGTCGCCTCGATGCGCTCGAGCCAACCGAGTTGCCTCCGCTCAAGCTCATCCAGGTCCGTGCCGCCGACGCGAGCGCGATCGCGCGGATGCTCAATGACCAATATGCCCGTCGACCCCAGGAAGTCCGGCGTTCCTCGCCGGTCGATATCCAGTCCGACGCCGCCACGAACACACTGATCGTCAGCGCTGCGCCCGATGTACTCCCGGAGATCGAAGCGTTTGTCGCCGAGTTGAATCAGTCCAATGAGGACACCGCGGATCGGGTCACCGAGATCTTCCCGCTCAAGGTTGCCAAGGCGTCCGATGTCGCTCGCGCGATGGACACGCTCTACCCCGAGCCGCCGATGCCCGTCGACCGCTTCGGCCGTCCGCAGCCGTGGCTGAGGGAAGCCCGGGAGGTGCAGGTCACCGCTGACAACGCGTCGAACTCCCTGATCGTTGACGCCCCTGCTGAGCGGATGCCCGCATTCACCGCACTTGTCGAGAAGCTCGACCGCGTGGAACTTCCACCGCAGGCCGAGCTCCGGACCTACTCGATCGCCCGGGCCGATCTCGATGCAATCACCCGCACGCTGCGCACGCTCGCGGATCAGGGCTCGCTCAACGGACCCGCCCAGCCGGGAGCGCAGCGCGTCCCGGTCACGATCGAGAGCGAGCCCCGCTCGCGCACGCTGATCGTCGCGGGCGATGAGGCGACGCACACGATCGTCGAGCGCATCCTCTCAGACTTGTCCGCGGTTCCGGTTGAGCGGGAACTGCGAGTCATTCGTCTGGACAACGCCGATCCGCGCGATGTGGCCCAGCGGGCTGAGCAGGTGTATCAGCAGCAGACCGCCGAACTCCCCGACGCGACGCCGATCGATGTGACCGTCGATGCATCGACCAACAGCCTGCTGGTGGTCGCCGAGGCCGAAGCGATGGCCCGGTTCATGCGGATCATCGACCAGCTCGAAGAACAGGCCGGTCCGCCGCGCGAGCTTCGCATGGTCGAACTCCAGCACGCGCAGGCCGGAGAGATCGTCGCCTTCCTCAGCGACCTCATTGAGTCGTCGCGTCCGTTCAGCGCGGGCAATGTCGTTGATCCGGTCATCGAACCGATCGAGCGCAACAACACGCTCCTCATCGCCGCGCAGCCCGGACAGCACGCGATCATCGAGTCGCTCATCCGCTCGCTCGATGTGCCTTCGGATGCGCAGGCCGGGCCGCTGCGCATCCTCCGTCTTCGCACCGCGGAAGCCGGCGGCATCGCGAGCGTCCTCAACGATGCGTTCTCGCAGCGTCCGGCCGAGGAGCGAGCAGCCAAGCCGGTCTCCATACGGGCCGACGCCGCGACCAACACGCTCATCGTTTCCGCCCACCCGGAGATGCTCCCCGAGGTCGAACGACTGGTCTCCGAACTCAACGACGCCCAGTCCTACGACTCCGACGGTCGCGAGATCCGCATCTTCCCGCTGCGAGTCGCCAGAGCCGAACAGCTCGCCCGTACGCTCGACCAGATGTTCCCCGAGCCGCCGATGCCCGTTGACCGCTTCGGCCGGCCGATGCCGAACCTGCGCGAACCGAAGGATGTCGTCGTCCGGGCGGATCAGCAGACCAACTCCATCATCGTGGATGCGCCCGCCAACCGACTCGCCGGATTCGAGCAGCTCGTCGAGCAGTTGGACCGGACCGAGGTCCGCGGCAATCGCGAGCTGCGCACCTACAGCGTGCCCTCGGCGAATCTTGATACTCTCGCACGCACCCTGCGCAGTCTCGCCGAGTCCGGTGGCCTCGCGGAGACCGCAACCGGCGAGACCGGCTTCACGGTCGAGGCCGACCCGGTTTCGCGCACCCTCATCATCTCCGCGGTTCCCGAAGCGTTCGAGCGTATTGAGCAAGTCATCGACGAGGTCGAAGCCCGCTCCGGCGGGCCGCGCACGCAACTGAGTTTCTTCAATCTCTCCAAGGCCCGCGCCGATCGGGTGGAGCCCACCGTCACGCGGCTGCTGACCGCTCGTCTTGAGGAACTCCGCCGAGAGCAGGGGTTGTCCGAGGATGCGGTCGCGGGGAGCATCGAGGTCGTGGCCGACCGTGCCACCAACACGCTGATCGTGACCGCGCCGGTGGACATGGTCGATACCGCCCGCGAGATCATTGCGCAACTCGATTCGGGTGACAGCGCGGTCGGGCGCGATGTCCTTCGCGTGATCCCCCTGTCCTTCGCAGATGCCGCGCAGACCGCGCCCGCGCTGTCCCGCACCCTCGCCAACGCCGACCTGCCCTCCGGTGGCATTGTCGAGGTCACCGCCGCCGGCGGCTCCAACGCCATCATTGTTTCCGGCGCCGAGTCCGACATCGAATACCTCGAGCGGATCATCAAGGAGATCGATGTCCCCTCCGGCGACGCCTCCGTCACCGTCCGGACGGTCTATCTGAAGAACAACCGGGCCGAGCTTGTCGCGCCGGTGGTCGAGCAGCTGCTCGCTTCGGAACGGATCGACGGCTGGATGCGCATGGAACTGCTCCGACGCAGTCCGCAGGCGCTCGAGGACATGGCCGAAGTGCGTGTCGCCGCCGAGCCGAGGGTGAACGCGGTGATCGTGACGGCGCCCGCCTCGATCGCCTCCATCGCAGAGGAGCTCATCACGCAGCTCGATGTGGCCCCGAGCGAGATCGGTCGGACGAACCGGATGGTCCGCGTGCTCACGCTCCGCAACGCCGACGCCGCGTCGGTCGCGCAGAACGCGACGCTGCTCTTCGAGGACGACACACAGGTATCCACGGTTCCGGCGCCGACAATCCGCGTTGATGCCGCGTCCAATTCCCTGATTGTTCGGGGCAGCGCCGAGCAGATCGAGCAGGTCGAATCGCTCGCCTCCGAACTCGACGGTGCCACACTCGCCGGGACCCGCGAGATCCGAACGCTGGCCGTGGATCGCTCGCGCATCGATGCTCAGGCCCTCGCGGAAACATTGCGTCGCTTGCTCGCCGAACAGGGCAGCAGCGTCGAGGTGATCGACGCCGCGGACCTCCGCACACCCTCTCCCCAAGAGCCGAAGACCGATCCACAAGGCCACCGATTCGATCAGCCGGACTGGCAGTACGAATTCGAAGCCGAAGAACTCACAAGGCGAGGCATCCTCCTCCCCGGCCGGGTCAAGCTGATCATCGGCTACACCCAGACCACCATCGCGACTCTTGACACCGAGGATCAGCAGGCAGATCCGGCGAAGCCAGAAGCCGCTATTACCGAGGACCAACTCGCTGAGCTTTCTGCGCTCGCCAGGCAGATGATGGCCGAATCACTGGCATCGAAGGACGAGGCAGAAACGATCGAATCGGAGTCTGGCGTTCGAGATACCCCCTCTCAACCAGCAACCGAAACGGAATCGGGTGACGCCGCGGACATCACGATCGCCGTCGATCCGCAGACCAACTCGCTGGTTCTCGTCGGCTCCGAGAGGGCCACCGCCCGCATCGCAGAACTCGCCGCGAGAATCCAGCGGGAACTGCCCGCCGAACCGGGCCGGGTCCGCATCATCAAGCTCGACCCCGCGGCGGACGCTCAGGCCATCGCCAACATCGTCAACGCATCCGTCCGCCAGATCGGTCAACTCGCAGATGACAACCCCGGGGGGCTCACCGGGCGTGTCGCAGTCATCGCAGATCGATCCAGCTCATCACTGATCCTCAGTTCCAACGACACAGACTTCCAGACGATCTCGAGCATCATCGGGGCCGTGTCGTCGCCGGGCGCTTCAACCGACATCGGTGTGAAGGTCTACCGCCTGACCAATGTGCGAGCCGACCGGGTGGTCGACGCCATTCAGGATTTGATGTCCGAGCAGCCGCGCGGTCGTCAGGCCCAGCGCCTTCGCAGCGGCCAGGAAATCTCGCTGACGCTGGTGGAGGGGCAGGCCGAGGCGTCGACCGAGATCGCGTTCGGATCCGTGAGCGCCGCTCTTGGTCCGGCCGGTGAGTCCGTGATCGTGTCGGGACCGGTCGAGGCCATCCCGTTCATCGATCGCTTTGTCGCGATGCTCGATCAGAGCCCGGTCACCGAATCGGGGCTCGTACGCGTCTACACGGTCGAGAACGCCCAAGCGGGCTCGGTCCGGCAGACGCTGCAGCGCACCTTCGATGCCATCCGTAGAGAGGTCACACAGAACGCCACTTCCCGCGCCGTCTTTGAGTCCGACGATCGCACGAACGCTCTCATCGTCACGGCTTCCCCCGAGCAGCACGAGCAGATCGAGAAGCTCCTCACGCAGCTTGATGTCTCCATCGAAGATGATGCCTACCCGGTCACCTTCCTCCCGATCGAGTCCGTCGCCCCACGCACCGTGGAGCGGATCGTCAGCGATATCGTGATCGGTCGGGATCCCGCCCGTCGAGATCGCATCAGCATCACCGCCGACGACGCCCTGAACATGCTCATCGTCCGGGCCCCCGAGGACGATGTCGAGCAGATCCGCGCTCTGCTGGCCGAGGTCGACCGCCCGGAAGCTTCCGAGTTGCCCATCCGCACGATCACGCTGGAGAGGGCCGACGCCGAAGTCGTGGCCCAGTCTCTCCAGCGGTTTCTCGACGATCGGGCCCGCACCTCGACACGCCCCGGCCAGCGCCGGGTCGAACGACGCGTTTCTGTCGTAGGCAACCGAGACTCCGGAACGCTGCTCGTCGCGGCGTCCGACGCCGACTTCGAGCAGATCCAGTCCATCGTTGAAAACCTCGACGGCGAGGCAGGCGCCGGTGCCGTGCAGTTCCGCATTGTCCAGCTCGAGAACGCCAAGGTCTCCGACATCATCGGCAGCGTTCAGAATCTGTCATCCGAGTTGCAGTGGCAGTCCCAGCGTCGCCAGGGGAACACCGATTCGGTAACGGTTGAGAGTAATTCCCGGACGAACTCGCTCATCCTCGTCGGCAGCGGCGACTCGTTCGACGCGATCGAATCACTGATCCGCTCGCTCGACACCGCAAGCGCCGATGGCCCTCCCGTGACCGCTCGCGTGTTCAAAGTCGAACGGGCCGATGTCAACATGGTCCAGCGGACTTTGGAGCAGACACTCAACGATCCCACCGCCGCTCAGCGCTGGTGGGAACCACAGGATCCATCGCAGCTCCGTTTCGAGGTCGATACCCGGGGCCGGTCCATCATCGTCATCGGCCCTGAGAGCCGTGTGACGCAGGCCGGCGAATTCATCGCCCGACTCGATTCCGAGGTCGGCGGCGCAGGCCAGGACACCCAGACCCTCTCTCTTTCCTTCGCAGATTCCGAAACCGTCGCCGCGTCGCTCAACCGCTTCTTCAGCGACCGTGCCCGCCTTGCCGGCAGCCGCGACTCTACCGTATCTGCCATCGGTGTCCGAGGCGGATCAACGCTCATCGTCACCGGCTCCGCCGACGACCTACCGCTCGCGGCGGACATCGCAGCCCGGCTCGATCAGCCCGATGTCAGCGAAGACCATCGCATCGAGGTCTACGCGCTCGCCAACGGCGAAGCCCAGGACATCAGCCGCGCGATCGGCCAGCTGTTCCCGCGCTCGCGCACCTCCGGGCGCCTCGCAGTGACCGTGTCACCGGACATCCGCACCAATTCCGTGATCGTCTCGGCGCCCGCCGAACTGTTCGCTCAGGTTGAGGGCCTCATCGCTCAGCTCGATTCCGAGCCGGCGGGCGAGGTGGTCCAGCTCAAGACCTTCGCCCTTGAGTCCGCACGCGCCCGAGAAGTGGCCCAGACCATCACAGCCACGCTCGGCCTCACCGACCGAGCCGCCGCCCGCAGCCGCGAGCGCCAGGGCGATGCCAAGCGCGTCCTCGATTCCGAGGGCAACCCCATCGTGGTCAACGCCTCGGTGACGCCCGACGAGCGTTCGAACACGCTCCTCGTGACCGCGGATGAGAAATCGATGCGAGTGGTCGCGGACCTGATCGCGACCCTCGACGAGCAGCCGGCCGTCAGCGCCGTCGAGTACCGCATCATCACGCTGGAGAACGCCCTCTCGACGGATGTCTCGATCTCCCTCGGACGGCTCGTAAGATCGCTCCCGCGTGCGCAAGGGGATCCCGAACCCACGATCACCAGCTCACGGCGCGACAACACCCTCATCGTCTCCGCGACCGCCGACCAGCTCGCCGAGATCCAGAAACTCATCGATCAGCTCGATGTGAAGCCCACGGCCGATCGGGTCACCGAATTCGTTCCACTCGAGTTCGCCGATGCTGCGCAGGTCCGCGAAGCGCTCGCCGTCTTCTACGGCACCTTCGCAACCGCAGCCGAGACACCGCAGGCCCGGAATGTCTCCATCACCGCCGATCCCACAACAAACTCGCTGCTGATTTCCGCGGCGGAGACCGAATGGGCGGGCATCCGCGAGCTGATCGCCAAGTTCGACTCCGAGCAGTACGACGCATCCCGCCGGCTCGAGGTCATCGCGCTCCGCCACGCCGATGCCGCTTCAGTCGCCGGGGCGATCCAAGCCGCGTTCGATGCGCCACTCCGCGCTGAATTGGAACGCGAGCGTCAACGCGCTGCCGCCAACCGCGGTCGGGGCAACCAGTCGCCGTTCATCGACCCGCCGATGGACGCGCCTGCCCTGCTGATCAACAACGATGAGGTTGTCAGCGTGAGCGCTGAGCCGCTGACCAACAGTCTCGTCGTCTCCGCAGGGAAGCGCGATCTCGAGCGCATCCGTCAGATCGTCCAGCAGATCGATGTGCCCGAGTACTCCAAGCTGCCCGAGCCGCGGATCATCGCGCTCGAAAGCGGCAAGGCCATCGACATCGCTCAGTCCCTCCGCCAGCTCTTCGAATCCGATGGCAACCGCCGGGGACGGTCGGATTCCCGCCGCGGCATAGCGATCATCGGGGACCCTCGTTCGAACAGCATCATCGTGCGCGCCTCCGATGAGGAGTTCGAGCAAATCCGATCGCTCGCAAGCTCTCTGCAGGAACAGGGCGACGACGCCAGAACCACAGCCCGCGTGCTTCCCGTATACCGCCAGCCCGCCTCCCGCCTTGCGCAGACGATCCAGGCCACCTTCGCCTCCGCCGCTCAACGCGACGGCGAGACGCTGGCCGTTGAGGTTGATCGCCAGTCCAACGCGCTGATCATCGCTTCTACCAAGCGGCTCTACGACGAAATCACCGCCGTCGTGCGGGAGATCGACGGGCCTGCGCCGGAAGCCGAAGACGACGAGTCGCGTCTGCCGCTCCAAGGTCTGCCCGGGCAGGATCTGGCCATCATCGATCTGACGAACATCAGCCCCGATCAGGCCGTGTCGCTGCTCGGTGAGCTCGGCGTCACCCGCCCGCAGGATCTCGACCGCCCCGGCCTCGTTTCCGAGCAGGTCACCGCTGTCGCACTCGATACCCGCCGCGCAATCGCCGTGCTCGCCGGCAAGGCCGATCTCGCATCGGTTCGGGCGCTCGTGGAGTCAATCGACGAGGAACCGCTCGGTGCCGAGCAGCGCGTCGCGATCGTCCCGCTCAAACTCGCGACCGCGGATCGCGTGGTCGCTTCCATCGAACGCCTCCTGAACCCCGCCTCGTCCGACGCTCGCACCCAACTCGCCGATTCACTGACCGAGCAGATCCGTCGATTGAGCGTTTCATCCGATCGCATCGGTGCGCCGGATCTGAACATCGATCTTAGTGTCCCTACACGGATTGAAGCGGAATCGCAGTCGAACGCGATCATCATCGCTTCATCCGCCGCCAATCTCGGGGCCATTTCGGAACTCGTCGGCATGCTGGACCGGTTACCGGAGGGCGATGCGGTGGTGATCCGTATCTTCCACCTGTCCAACGCGTCGGCCGAGCGCCTGAGCTCGGTCATCGACGAACTGTTCAGCCAGGGCGAGTCGCTCCAGCGCACCCCCGGCACCCGAGATGTGACCGGCCTGCCAACCACGGAAACCGGACGCGCCCTCGCCGGTGAGATCGCCGTCACGATCGACGATCGCACCAACGCGCTCATCGTGGCCGGGCGAGAAGAAGCCGTCGCGCTCGCCGAAGTTCTCATCTCGCAGCTCGATTCGTCGGAAACCGCCAACTGGATCGAGCCGCGCCTCATCCCCCTCCGCCACGCCGACGCCGCGAAGGTCGCCGAAACAATCAACCGCGTGCTCGTTGACGGTATCGGCTCCACACCGGACCAGATCGCACTGCAGAGACAGGTCGGGCGGCTGCGCATCGCCCGCGAACGCGAAGGTCAGGGACGCCCGGTGACCCCGGACTCGTTCCTCGAATCCCAGATCTTCGCGCCGCTCACCAGTCTCTCGGTGCTCCCCGAAGAACAGCTCAACGCGATCATCGCCGTTGGTTCGACCGCCAATGTGGAGATCGTCAACGAACTGGTTCGCCAACTCGATGTCGAAGCCGCATCGCGCGACGCCCTCGTCCGGGTCTATCCGCTCCGCTTCGCCTCCGCCGACCGCGTTTCCGGCGTGCTCGAACAGCTCTTCCGCGATCAGGTCCGCAACGAGAACATGCGCGAAGAGGATCAGCTGACCGTGCAGGCGGACTCCCGCACGAACTCGCTGATCATGGCGACCAGCCCGCGCAGCTTCGCGATCATCGAGAGCCTGCTCAAGACGCTCGATTCGGCCGACATCAATCCAACCGTTGGAATCACCGTCATCTCGGCGGGCAAGAACGATGCCCGTCAGCTCGCACCCCGTATCCAGCAGATCATGAGGGAGCGGTTGGAGGCAAACACTTCAGGCCGACCTTCCGAAAGGGATGTGGTCTCCATCCAGCCAAACGAGGCCAACAATTCGCTGATCGTCGCGGCAAGTGACGAAAACCTCGTCATCATCCGAGAGCTCATCGATCTTCTGAATTCCGATGAAGCATCGCTCACCGGCGGATTCGAAGTGTTCCCGCTGGTTTCGGCAACCGCTTCGGAGATGGTCGACCTGCTCGATGAGCTCTATGTCCGAGAGGCGAACCGCACACGAGGCGCCGGGGCTATACGAGTTCGAGCCGACACACGCCTCAACGCCATCGTCGCAAACGGTTCCGCGGCGGACATCGCCGAAATACGCGAACTCGTCCAGCGACTCGACCGTCAGGTTCCGACCGCGGTTCGTGATATCAAGATCATCTCTCTCAAGTCGTCAAACGCGCTGGAGATCGTCAATCTGCTCAACAATGTGCTCAGCGGTCGCAGCATCGCCGGCGGCAATCAATCATCGCGTCAGGGCACAATCCTGCGTTTCGCCAACCGCATGACCGAGGGCCTGATCGAGGGCGAAACCGGTCGCAAACCGACCGAGGCCCAGGTCTCGTCAGCGATCCGCGAGCAGGTATCGATCCAGCCGGACCTCCGCTCAAACGCCGTGGTTGTGAGCGCACCGCCCCAGATGATGCTGCTCATCGAGTCGCTCATCGAGGATCTCGATTCTTCCGCAGAGGGACTCCGCCAGTTCAAGATGTTCACTCTCGTGAACGCCGACGCTTCAGCCATGCGAGAACTCCTCGGCGATCTCTTCTCACTCCGCCAGCAGGGCAACCTGTTCGTTCTCGTCCCTTCGAGCGCACCCTCCACCGTGAACACGGCAGAAGAAAGCGAAAACAACCCCGCCGATTTCGGCAGCGATCTTACATTCTCCACTGTCCCCGATGAACGGCAGCAACTCCTGATCGGCGTTGACGCCCGCACGAATTCGCTGCTTGTCTCCGGCAGCGAGATTTACCTCGAACGCGTTCAGGAAATTATCGAGCGTCTCGACACCCTCGTGGGCACCGAACGAGAGCAGATTGCCTACGAGCTCAAGAACGCACGCGTCGAGGATGTCTCCAACGCCCTTCAACAGTTCATCGACCAGGAGCAGGCCCGAATCACGCGGACCCTGGGACCTGATCGTTCCGAATCGATCGTCCGACAGCTCGAGCGGGAAGTCAGCGTCGTCGGTGTCCCCGGCTCCAGCCGACTCATCATTTCAGCTTCGCCGCGCTACATCGACAAGGTCAAGTCGCTCATCAACGAGCTCGATCGGGCCCCGGCTCAGGTGCTCATTCAGGTGTTGCTCGCCGAGGTCACGCTCGACGAAGAAGATTCGTGGGGAGTCGATCTCGGCGTCGGCCCCTTCGGAAATGACGAATTCACCGGAGCGCTCACGGCCGTTGGCAGCGGTGTGCAGACCGCCATCGGGGTCCCCAACCTCGCCGTCGCCAGTCTCGATTTCGATCTTCTCATCCGCGCCTTGGAAGTTCAGGGCCGCCTTGAAGTGCTCTCGCGTCCTCAGATCCTGGTGAACGACAACGAAGAAGCACTCATCTCGGTCGGCGAAGAAATCCGGGTGGTCACCTCGTCAACCCGGACCGACAGCGGCAACCTCAACTCGAGCGTGGAACCCCGCGAGGTCGGCGTGATCCTCGATGTCACTCCCTCCATCAGCCCCGACGGATATGTGCGTCTGGACATCACCCCCGAGATCTCCCAGCTCACCACAAGAACGATCCAGATCTCAGAAGACTTCGCCGCTCCCATCATCTCTCAGCGTCGCGCCGACACGACCGTGACCGTGCGAAACGGTGAGACCATTGTCATCGGCGGCCTGATACAGAACCTGCTCGACACGAGAAAGTCCAAGGTACCCCTGCTTTCAGAGATACCGCTGGTCGGAGAGGTCTTCAAGACCGAGCGCACCAGCACGACGAAAACCGAACTGCTGATTATCCTTACGCCTCGGATCATTACGAACGACACCGACCTCCTCGAGTTCAGTCATGAGGAAATCGATCGCCTCACACTCCCCGATGAGACCAAGCTCCAGTTGAGGCGAAACGACATCAGCACCAATTCGATGCTCAGGCCCGGACTGCGTGATTCGTCCCCTTCGAAGCCCGCAAACCCTGACCGAGAGCCCACGCGTCCGAACGATCAACCGCGTCAGAACGATCCCGAACACGACGGCTTCGAACTCCCCCTCTAATGCAGTCACCCCATTCAATATCACGAATCCGTCCTGGGATCTGCGCCTTCCTGCTGCTCGTCGTGTTGACCGCATTGGTGGCCTGTGTGTCCGATGGTCCCCAGCCACCACCTCGCCAGCAGCCCAGAAGCATCGACATTCCCGCCGGACTCAGCGTGCACACAGTCGTGCTGGCCGCGGATCAATATCCCGTGGATTCCGATAACAACGGGTTCGTAGACACCTTCAATGTCAATGTGTTCCTCTTTCCGCGCAGCGATCAATTCCCACTCCCAATCCATGTGGATGGTCGCATGCTCTTCGAACTGCTCGACCAGAACGAGGAAGTCGTCGTGTTCTGGGAGTTCGAAGAGGACCAGGTCCGCCAGGCGCGGACCCGTCCGCTTCCAGGCCCAAGCCATCAGTTCCAGTTGAGTCTCCTCCGGGTCGGAACGGATCGGTATCGAGCCACGCGCACACAACTCCGCGCTACATTCATACCCGTCGACGGCGAGCCCGTGGTGGCCAATGGTCGGCCGACGGTCAACATCGGGCCGATCGGTGAACGCCGCTGACACACGGACCATCACTGGTGTTTTCCCTATTCAACCGCTTTCTCCGTTCCCATAGTTGACTGCATCTGGCGGCTTGCTATTCTTCATCCGTGTTCAACTTCAGCCACCATCATGCCCACGCCCATATCCCGCACACGCGGGTCCGGTGATGGTCTACGCTGAAAGCGACTGAACGCCAAGCAGCACACATTGACCAGACGCCGGCCCCGAGTCGGCGTCTTTCGGTTTTTGACGCACGGTCAATCCGAACGAGCCGGTCCCGGACCCCCAAACCAATCAAGGATCCCGGTTCATGACCCCCAGCAATCAATCATCTGACAGTTCCACCCTCCGCCTCGCCCTCCCCAAAGGTCGCATGCAGGAAGGCGTGTTCAAGCTCCTCGCCGACGCGGGCATCACCGTGCGCGCCTCCGATCGCGGGTACCGCCCCAGCATCTCGCTCGCGAACACCGAATCCAAGATCCTCAAGCCGCACAACGCCGTCGAGATGCTCGCCGCCGGCTCGCGCGACCTCGCGTTCGCCGGTGCGGACTGGGTCGCCGAGTTCGACCTCGACCTTGTGGAACTGCTCGATACCGGCCTCGATCCGGTCCGTCTCGTCGCCGCGGCCCCGACACGCCTGCTCGCCGAGGATGGACTCAAGCGACGCGGGCTGACCGTCGCGACCGAGTATGTCCGGCTGACCGAGGCGTGGCTGGAGAAGTCCGGCATCGATGCCCAGATCGTCCGATCGTTCGGCGCGACCGAAGTCTTCCCGCCCGAAGACGCCGATTTCATCGTCGACAACACCACCACCGGCGCGACGCTCGCCGCCAACGGCCTCGACATCTTCGACGATCTGATGGCCTCCTCGACCCGCCTGTACGCTTCCCCCCGCTCGCTCGAATCGCCCGTGACGCGCGAACGGATCGAGGAGCTGGTCATGCTTCTCTCCTCTGTTCTCGCGGCACGCCAGCGCGTCATCCTCGAAGTCAATGTGACCCCGGATCGTCTGGACAGCGTGGTTCAGGCCCTCCCGGCCATGCGTGTTCCCACCATCGCCGAACTCAATCGCGGGGCCGGATACGCCGTCAAGGCCGCAGTCCCCAGGGCTCAGCTCGCAACGCTCATCCCCGAGCTCAAGCGTCGAGGCGGCACCGACATCATCGTGACCAGTCTTTCCCAGATCGTGGCCTGAGGAGCAGATATGAACGACCGACCTCCCATCAAGCCAAAGCCCGGCCTCGAATCCCTCCGGCCCTACCAGCCGCGACCTGACGAGCCTGGTATCACGCTGCGCCTCGACAACAACGAAGCGCCCGCTGCAGTTGCGCAGTTCGCCGCCGAGGCGCTCAGCCGCACTACCGCCGAGGAGATCCGGCGCTACCCCGTCCCAGCGCCGCTCGAAGCGCAGATCGCCGAGCGCTACGCCGTCGAGCCGTCGCGCGTCATCGTGACCGCCGGCGCCGACGACGCCATCGCCCGCATCATGACCGCGTTCCTCGATCGAGATCGCAAACTGCTCTCGGTCGTGCCCACCTTCGAGATGATCTCCGTCGATGCCCGCGTCGCCGGCGCCGACATCGTCGAAGTGCAGTGGGGGACCGGCGAATTCCCGCTCGAAGCCGTTCTGCAGCAGATCCGGCCCGGCATCAGCGTGATCACCGTCGTCACCCCCAACAACCCGACCGGTCTGGTCGCTCCGGTCCAGTATCTAAAGCAGATCGCGACCGAAGCGCGGCGAGTCGGCGCCGTCCTCGTCGTCGATGTCGCCTACGCCGAATTCGCCGAGTCCGATCCCACCACCGAACTGCTTGACTACGACAATATCATCATCGTCCGCACGCTCTCCAAGGCGTGGGGGCTCGCCGGGCTCCGCGTCGGCTACGCGATCACGCCCGCGCCGCTCGCCGACGGCGTCCGCGTCGCCGGAGGTCCCTACCCCACCTCCGGCCCCTCACTCCGGGCCGCGTCGGTGATGCTCGGCTCGGGCGAACCGGTTGTCCGCAAGGTCGCCGAGCAGGTCATCCGTGAACGCGATGTACTCTCGCGGCTGCTGGCTGCCTGCGGCTTCGAGGTCACCGATTCGCAGGCCAACTTCGTCTTCGCCCGTTCTGACCGCGCTCCGAGCCTCGTCAATGTTCTCAGGGATGCCGGCATCTTGATCCGCGCGTTCAGTAAGCCCGGCCTCGAAGACGCCATCCGCATCACCTGCCCCGGCGACCCGGCCGACTTCGACCGCCTCTGCACCGCCATCCTCCGCTGGGCCCGACCGAGCGCCATCCTGTTCGACCTCGACGGCGTCATCGCCGATGTCTCGGGCTCCTATCGACGCGCCATAGCCGACACCTGCGCCCACTTCGGCATCCGCATCAGCTCCGAGCAGATCGAGACCGTCAAACTCGAAGGCAACGCCAACAACGACTGGGTCGTCACGCACCGCCTCCTGACCCGCGCCGGGGTCGAAATCGAATACGACACCGTCACCGACGAGTTCGAACGCCGCTACCACGGCACGCCCGACCGGCCCGGCCTGAACGAAACCGAGACCATGCTCCTCGCCATCGAGCAGCTCCGCGCTGTCACCTCCGCGTTCCCCTGCGCCATCGTCACCGGCCGCCCCCGCGAGGACGCCGCCGAGTTCCTCGACCGCTTCGAACTCCGCGGCTGCTTCGACGCGATCGTCTGCATGGAAGACGCCGAAGAGCCCAAGCCGAGTCCCAAGCCCCTGCAGGAAGCCCTCAGGCGGCTTCGCGAGGCAGGCACGCTCGACGACTCCCAAACCGACCCCATCTGGATGATCGGCGACACCGTGGACGACCTCCGTGCCGCCATCGCCGCAGGCGCTATCCCGCTCGCCGTCCGAGCCCCCGGCGCACCCGCCACCTCCGACGACGGCCTGCGCAGCGCCGGTGCTGCCCTCGTCCGTCCCCACATCCTCGAACTCTTCGACGCCGTGCTCCCCAACTGGAAGGAGGCCGCCGATGGCGCGCTCCGCTAAGCGAACCCGCTCGACCAAGGAAACCTCCGTCACCGTCCAACTCAACCTCGACGGCTCAGGCGAATCCTCCATCGCCACCGGCATCGGCTTCCTCGACCACATGCTCGATGCTCTCGCCCGCCACGCCCGAATCGATCTCGAGATCAAGGCCGAAGGCGATCTGATCGTCGATGACCACCACACCGCCGAGGACTGCGCCCTCGTGCTCGGCGCCTGCTTCGACGAAGCGCTCGGCGATCGAGCCGGCATCGCGCGTTTCGGCTCCGCCTTTGCCCCGCTTGATGAGGCTCTCGCCCGCGTCGTCATCGATTTCTCCGGCCGACCGAGCGCAACCGTCGAACTCGGTCTCAACCGCGAGGCCATCGGCCAGATCGCCTGCGAGAACATCACACACTTCTTCGAGTCCTTCGCAACCACGGCCCGCTGTGCCCTGCATGTCGATGTCCTGCGCGGCCGCAACGACCACCACCGCGCCGAGGCCGCGTTCAAGGCACTCGCGCTCGCGATCCGTCAGGCCGTCCGCCTCGACGGCGACGCCGTCCCGTCCACCAAGGGCACCCTCTCATGAGCCCCATCGTCACCATCATCCGCACCGGAGTTGCCAACACCGCGTCGCTCGCCGCGGCGTTCGCGCGCCTCGGTCTCGCCTCGACGATCACCGAGGATCGCGTGGCGATTGATGAAGCAGAACTCCTTGTTCTGCCCGGCGTCGGCGCGTTCGGTTCCGGGATCGCCACGCTGGACCGCCTCAACCTGCGCGAGACGCTGACCGAGCGGGCCGGTTCGGACCGCCCGCTGCTCGCCGTCTGCCTCGGCATGCAGCTGCTCGCCGAACGCAGCGACGAGACGCCGGGTGTCCGCGGTCTCGGCGTAGTTCCCGGAGCCGCGCACCGATTCCCGTCCGAAGTCACCGTTCCGCAAATGGGCTGGAACGAGCTCGAAGCGCCCGCCGACGCCCGCCTTCTCGAACCCGGCTGCGCCTATTTCGCCAATTCCTATCGCCTCACCGAAGCGCCCTGTGGCTGGCACATCGCGACAGCCAACTACGCCGGTCCGTTCATCGCCGCGATGGAGCGTGGCGCTACGCTCGCCTGCCAGTTCCACCCCGAACTTTCCGGGCAGTGGGGCCTCCGCCTGCTCGCCCGATGGGCCCGACTCGAACCCACCCTGAACCAGCCGTCCCCCGAGGGAGCCGCCTCGTCATGCTGAAGCACCGCATCATCCCATGCCTCGACATCCGCGACGGACGCGTCGTCAAGGGCGTGCGCTTTCAGGGGCTCCGCGATGCCGGATGCCCGGTCCAGCAGGCCCGCGCCTACGAAGCCCAGGGCGCTGACGAAATCGTCATCCTCGATATCTCGGCCACCCCCGAGGCACGAGCCGCCGCCGCCCACACCGTCGAAGCCGTCCGCGCCGAGCTGTCCATCCCCCTCTGCGTCGGTGGCGGCGTATGCACCGCCGACAACGCCGCCACCCTGCTCGACGCCGGTGCCGACAAGGTCGGTGTGAACTCCGCCGCAGTCGCCAACCCCGCCCTCATCACCGAGATCGCCGAGCGTTTCGGAGCCCAATGCACCGTCGTCGCCATCGACGCCGCACGGCCCGCCGATGACCCCGACGGTCGCTGGCAGATCATCACCCGCTCCGGCACGCAGCGCGAACCACTCGACGCCGTCGCGTGGGCCATCGAGTGCGAACAGCGCGGCGCCGGCGAGATCCTGCTGACCAGTTGGGACCGCGACGGCACCGGCGAGGGCTACGACACCGAACTGCTCAGCGCGGTCACCGGCGTCGTCTCCATCCCCGTCATCGCCTCAGGCGGTGTGTCCACACTCGATCACCTCGTCGAAGGCATCCGCGCGGGTGCCAGCGCCGTCCTCGCCGCCTCGATCTTCCACGACGGCGTCTACACCATTCAGCAGGCCAAAGCCGCCATGGCGCGCGCCGGAATGGAGGTCCGCCAATGATCATCCCATCCATCGATCTGATGTCCGATAGCGCCGTGCAGCTCATCGGCGGCGAGAAGAAAGCCCTCGACGCAGGTGACCCGCGCCCGATTGCCCGCAACTTCGGCCTCGTGGGCGAGATCGCCGTCATCGACCTCGACGCCGCCCTCCGGCAGGGATCCAACGCCCAGACCATCCACGACCTGCTCCAGATCGCCCCGTGTCGCGTCGGAGGCGGCATCCGCGATGTCCACACCGCCGTCGACTGGCTCGACGCCGGCGCACGAAAGGTCATCCTCGGCACCGCCGCCACGCCCGAGGTCCTCCGCGAACTCCCCGCCGACCGAACCATCGCCGCCCTCGATGCACGCGACGGTGAAGTCGTCGTCGACGGCTGGCGCGAGCGCACCGGCCAGCGCATCGAAGACCGCATGAGCGAACTCCGTCCTTATGTCGACGGCTTCCTCGTCACGCTCGTCGAAAACGAGGGGCGCATGACCGGCGTCGATGCCGAGCGCGTCCGCGCCATCGTCGAAGCCGCACAGGGCGCCCGCGTCACCATCGCCGGCGGCGTGAAGTCCGCCGATGATGTCGCCCTCATCGACTCGCTCGGCGCCGACGCCCAGGTCGGCATGGCCCTCTACACCGGCGTCTTCGACATCGCCGATGCGCTGATCGCCTGCCTTCGAACCGACCGACCCGATGGTCTGTACCCGACCGTGGTCGTCGACGAGCGCGACCAGGCCCTCGGCCTGTGCTACTCGAGCGATTCCTCCATCAAACGCGCCATTGAAAGCCGCTCAGGTGTCTACTTCTCCCGTTCACGCAACGCCATTTGGGAAAAGGGAGCCACCTCGGGAGCGCGCCAAGAACTGCTCGGCATCGACACCGACTGCGATCGCGATGCCCTCCGCTTCCGCGTCCGCCAGGACGATCCCGGCTTCTGCCATCTGAACACGCGCAGCTGCTTCGGCGAGGCCCGGGGCCTCGCCGAACTCGCCCGGCGCCTCGAACGCATCGCCTCCGACCCGCCCGCCGGCTCCTACACCGCGAAGCTGCTCGCAAGCCCGGACCTCCTCGCGCGCAAGGTCATCGAAGAGGCCGGTGAACTCGGCGACGCGACCGACCGCGACCAGACCATCGCCGAAGCCGCAGACTTGCTGTACTTCGCGCTGACCCGGCTCGCCTCTTCGGGCATCGCCCTCGCCGAGGTCGAGCAGGAGCTCGATCGCCGAGCCCTCAAAGTGACCCGGCGCTCCGCCGACCCGCGAGAGAAGTCCTTCCACGAAGCAAACCCCGCCACAACCATCGGAGCCGACCAATCATGACACGCGCCACCGCACCGCTCCTGCGCGTCATCGCTCCCGCCGAGGTCCCGTCAATCCGGCGCAACCCGATCGACCGCCAGACCCTGATCGCCGCCGGCGAGATCGTCGACCAGGTCGAATCCGGCGGCGAGGCCGCGCTCCGCGCCATCGCCGAGCGCCTCGGCGACCGCCGGCCCGGCGAGCCGCTGGTCATCGAGCGCGACCAGCTCGACGCCGCGCTCAATGCCACACCCGCCGAGGACCGTGCTGCACTCGAGCGAGCCGCCGTCAGCATCGATCGCTTCGCGCGGGCCCAGCGTGACAGCATCACCGACATAAGCATCAAGGCCGAAACTCCTGGAACCCTCGGCCAGCAGGTCATCCCCGTCGAACGCGCCGGCTGCTACGCCCCCGGCGGACGCTTCCCGCTGCCCTCCTCCGTCCTCATGACCGCCATCCCCGCCCGCGTCGCCGGCGTCGCAAGCGTCACCGTCGCCTCGCCCCGCCCGGCTCCGATCACGCTCGCCGCCGCCGCCGTCGCCGGGGCCGACCGCCTGCTCGCCGTCGGCGGCGCCCAGGCCATCGCCGCGATGGCCTTCGGAGTCGGCGTCGACCCGGTCGATGTCATCGTCGGCCCCGGCAACCGCTGGGTCACCGCCGCCAAGCAACTCGTCTCCGGCTCCGTTCGCATCGACATGCTCGCCGGGCCGTCCGAGCTCGTCGTTATCGCCGACGACGCAGCCGATCCCGCAATGATCGCCGCCGACCTGCTCGCCCAAGCCGAGCACGACACCGACGCCGCCGCCATCCTCGTCTCCAGCAGCAGGTCGCTCATCGATCGCACCAACACGCAGCTCGCATCCCAACTCGCCGATCTCCCGACCGCCGCCACGGCGCGCGCCGCGCTGGACAACGGTTTCGCCGTTCTCACCGATTCCAACAGCCAATCCGTCGAGGTCGCCGACCGACTCGCGCCCGAACACCTCCAGATCATCACCGAAGACGCCCCCACGCTCGCTGGCTCGATCCGCCATGCAGGAGCGATCTTCATCGGAGCCCACACCGCAGAGGTCTTCGGCGATTACGGCCTCGGCCCGAACCACACCCTCCCGACCGGCGGCTCCGCCCGCTCCTTCGCCGGGCTCTCCGTCTTCGACTTCCTGCGCATCCGCACCACCATCGAACTGACCGAACCACCGACACCGCAGGTCGTCGAGTCCATCGCCCGGCTCGCCCGGCTCGAAGGCCTTGAAGCCCACGCCCGGGCCGCCGAAATCCGTCTCCGCTGACGCGGCGAAACCCCTTCTTCGCGGTATACAGTGCCGACATGCCCGATCAGACTTCTCCACAACCGGCCCTGTCCATCCGGGGCCTGCGTTTTCGATACCCCGACATGCCCTCCGGCGAGTGGGTCGTCGATATCTCGTCGCTCGACCTGAACCCGGGCGAGCAGGTGCTGCTCAAGGGCGGCTCCGGTGCCGGCAAGAGCACGCTGCTCCAGCTCATCGCCGGGCTGCTCCGGCACAGCGAGGGATCGATCGGGATCGATGGAACCGACATCACGATGCTGACCGGGGCCAAGGCCGATCTTTTCCGAGGCCGCAAGATCGGGTTCATCTTCCAGACCTTCAACCTGCTCCACGGCTTCACCGCGATCGAGAATGTCATGGCGGCGCTCATGTTCTCGGAGATCCCTCCGAAACAGCACCGCTCGCTCGCCGCCGAGACGCTGCAGACTCTGGGCCTTGAGCGTCACAACGCCGACATCAGCCAACTCAGCGTCGGTCAGCAGCAGCGCGTCGCCGTGGCTCGCGCCGTAGTCTGCGAACCCGCGCTCGTGCTGGCCGACGAACCGACCGCCAGTCTCGATCCGGACAACGCGGACACCGCGATGGACCTGATCCAGAAGGCCTGCGCCGATCGCAACGCCGCGCTGCTCTGCGTCAGCCACGATCGGTCGCTCGATGCCCGCTTCGCGCGCACGACCGAATTCGCCGAGCTCCTCTCCAGCGCCCCGGAGGCCGTCTGACATGGCACTGACCGACTTCGCCATCATCCGGCGCAGCATGTTCGGACGGACTTTCTCTACGGTCACCACCATCCTCACCGTCGCCGTCGCCGTCGCGCTCATGCTCACGCTGCTCAGTCTGCGCGACTCCGGCCGCCAGGCCTTCGAACGCGGCACGGGGAACATGGACTTCCTCATCTCCCGAGACCCCAGCTCCCTCGTCGCGGTGCTCAACGGTGTGTACTACGCCAACCCGCCGCAGCAGGTCATTCCCTGGGCCAAGTACCAGCAGATCGCAAACGATCCCCGCTACTTTCTCTTCGATGCCGATGACGATCCGGCCAACGACGCCGATGTTCCGCCCGGCTTCGCCATCCCGATCGCAGTGGGGGACACCTACCGCTCGCTCCCCGTGGTCGGGACCAACCGCGAGTACTTCCGCCTCTTCCATCCGACGGTGGACGGCCCATTCCAACTCGCCGATGGTCGCCTGTTCGAAGACAACTTCGAGGTCACGCTCGGAGCTCGAGTCGCCCAGATCACCGGCCTGAAGATCGGCGACCGCATCGCCCTCACCCACGGCAGCGGCGAGAACGCACACCTCCACAACGAATACCCCTTCACCGTCGTCGGTATCCTCGAACCGACCTCCAGCCCCCACGACCGTGTGCTCTATGTCACGCTCGAATCGTCATGGATAGTCCACGCCCACGACCGGCGCATCGCCGAGGGCGGGGCAGAAGACGACCTCGCAACCGCCGAAGATGTCACGGACGCCGACCGTCTGATCACGGGCATCTACGCAAAAGTCGCAACACGACCCGGCCGAGGCGTGTCCGCAGCCATGCAGTCCGTGCAGAACCAGCTCCGCGCCGATACCTCGATCAATGTCGCCCAGCCCGCCGCGGAAGTCACACGACTGTTTTCGATCGTCTCGAACATCGATCAGATCTTCCTCGGTATGGCGGCGGTCGTCATGCTCTCCAGCGGCATCGCGATCATGCTCGCGATGTACAACTCCACCGAGCAGCGCCGCCGCCAGATCGCCATCCTGCGCGTGCTGGGATGTTCCCGCCCACGCATCTTCGGGCTTGTCATGACCGAAGCGGCCATCATCGGCCTGATCGGAGCCGGAGTCGGCATCCTCGTCAGCGCCTTCGCAACCGATGTCGTTGCCGGGCTGATGCGTGAACGGCTGGGCGTAATCGTCACCCCCAGCGTCGGGGCCCAGTGGATCCTGTCGATCGTCATGGCCACCGTGTTTCTCGCCTGTTTCGCCGGGCTTGTGCCGTCTATCATGGCATACCGGACCCCAGTCGCCCGCAGTCTGCGCCCCGTCGGTTGACCCTCACGCGAGTGTCGATTCTGCCCCTTGTGATGAAGGACTCAGCATGAAAATCTTCTGGGCCATCCTCCTCGGATCATTCATGATCGCCTCTGCGATCGTTTTCACATCCGGCGGAACGGGCACCCCCAATCAGCCATCCGCTCAGCAGCCGCCCTCGATATTTCCCGGCTCAAGTTCTGACCCCACGAGATCAGCATCGACCGCTGGAACGGTCGAACCTCCCGGCTCATCGGAGGGCGAGCAACCAGCGACGAGCCTACATGAGCAGGACTTGGACACAGGCCCCGATCCCGTCGTTGGCCAGACCCCAGATCCAGTTGAACCCCTCAATCTCGATGAACTACTGGGTATTGAAAAAGAACCCGGTCAGGTCACCCCGGATATGGCGATTCAGGACAGCGAAATCGAGGTCGAGGGAGGCCGATCCCTCTCGCAGATGCGCACCGTCGAGTTTGCCGAACTCGCCCTCCAGGCCTCTGAAAGTGTTGAAGAAGCCAGCCGCATCGCCGGAAGCATCCACCCGGAAGACGAGATCCGAACCGAGGACAGCGCCCTGGTCATCGGCAGGGTCACCATCCCCGGGTCAGGCACCGAAGCCGATCCGTACGAGTTGCCGTGGGGAGTGCTGATCTCGGCCATCAGGACCTATAACCCGCGCCTCGAGCAGACCGAATTGCCGGCATGGGCCAGTTCTCTCAACGACAAGCATGTTCGGCTGACAGGGTTCGCGTTCTTGCCCATTGTGGCCAGTGAAACCGAAGAAATCCTGCTCATGCTCAATCCGTGGGACGGCTGCCACATGGGAGCCCCGCCGACTCCCTATGATAGTGTGGAAGTTCTGCTCGATGAGCCGGTCAACCTCGGTGGCCGCAACGGCTTTGTGACCGTCACAGGTCGATTCAATGTCGATCCATACCTCATCCGTGGCTGGCTGGTCAGTCTGTACACCATGGACGATGCGCGGCTCGAATTCGCCGGTAGCTGAATAGGAAATTGCGCGAAAACATTGGTATTCAGGCGTTTTTCCTGATGCCCATCTTTGGGATTTCCCCGATTCAGTATTCCAGAAATGCCGACCTTGCTGTCTACTGACTATCGAGCGTGGCTCGGGTCCGGCAGGTGTTGTCGTGGGCGGGTCTCATTTGCATCGTCAGTGTTCTGGCTTTGCTCGTGTCTGAATATCGGAAGGGAGTATGTTCGTGCGAACATCATCAATGGCCTTTTTGCTTGGGGCCTGCGTTTTGGCAGCAGGTACCACCGTGTCGATCTCCAATGCCGCCCCGCAGGGGTCGAAGGCAACGACCGGAAACAAGTTCGTCCGCGTTGATTCCTCGGCCATCAACCGTGCGGGCATCACCAGCATCAGCAACGCCCCCGGACATGACTACGGCTCGTTTGTCTGGGCCGAACTGACTCCTCAGCAGATCTCCGAACTCAACGATGCCGGCGTTCCCTTCGTCGAAGTCGAGCAGCCATTCACCATCCGCCTCGGCGAGATGAGCTTCGATCCGATCGTCGATGGCGATCCCACCCTGCCTCGCGGCTGGGAGAAGAGCCGTGCCGGTGACGGACCCGACCTCCGCCTCGTGCAGTTCAGCGGCCCCCCCAAGGCCGAGTGGATCGAAGGCCTGCGGGATTCCGGTCTCGAAGTGATGCAGTACATCTACCCCAACACCTACATCGTCTGGGGCAGCGCCGCCTCCCGTGACGCCGCGATGGCCAACCCCGCGATCCGCTGGACCGGCAACTTCGCTCCCGCCTACAAGGTCCTCCCCCAGTGGCGGAACCTCCCGGCCGACAAGATCCAGGTCGATGTGCTCATGTCGCGTTTCGCCGACACCCGCGCGATCGCCACAGAACTCGGGTTGTTTGCCGCCAAGGGCGTGGAATCGAACATCCTCAACGATCGCTTTGAGGTGGCCACTATGGTGGTCGGCGGCGATAAACTCCAGGCCCTCGCCCAGATCCCCGGTGTGTACTCGCTCCAGCCCCGCCCGACCGACGGCGGCCTGCGTGGCGAAATGACCAACCAGATCAATGTCAATAATGTCAACGGGGCCAACCAGGCCTTCCCCGGCTACCTCAACTGGCTCAACACCGTCGGCCTGAGCGGCGCGGGCGTGATCATCGCCAATGTGGACGGCGGCATCCACGACACCCACCCCGACCTGGTGAACCGCATGGTCACCTTCACCGGCGAGAGCGCCGGCGGCTCGGGATCTCAACACGGCACCCACACCGCAGCCATCATGGCGGGTGACGGCGCGTCCGGCGTGACCGATTCATTCGGGTTCCTGCGAGGCCTCGGCGTTGCTCCGGGCGCGAATCTCGGCGAGCAGCGCTACAGCGGCATCTTCACCCAACCGGGCGGCATGCTGAAGCTCATGCGCGAATCCCGGCAGAACGGCGCGCTCCTTTCCGGCAACTCATGGGGACCCGCAGGATCTCCTCGCGGCTACGACAACGACACCATGCAGGTCGATATCGGTGTGCGAGATGCCATCGATTCGCTGCAGGGCAACCAGCCGCTCACCTTCGTGCTCTCCTTCATGAACGGCTACGGCGGCACCTCGTCGCAGGGCTCGCCCGACGAAGCCAAGAACATCTTCAACATCGGTTCGACCAAGGGCCAGCAATCGAGCGGGAGCCAGATACTCGATATCGACGACCTCTCGTCGAACACGGCTCACGGTCCGGCGCTCGACGGCCGCACCATTCCCCATATGGTCGCCCCAGGTTGCAGCGTCGACTCCGCCGGCAGCGCGACCGGCTACGCGCTGCTCTGCGGCACCTCGATGGCCTCGCCCCATGTCGCCGGTGCGGTCGCCCTCTTCATCGAGCACTACCGGAATCTGGTCAATGATCAGAGCGCCGAGCCCAGCCCCGCGCTGATCAAGGCCGCCTTCCTCCCGGTTTCTCGCTCGCTTGCGGGCAACCTCGACGCCGACGGTGGCGTGCTCGGCCACCCCTTCGACAACAAGCAGGGCTGGGGCCGCATGGACCTCGAAGCCGTGCTGACCTCCGATCCGATCGGTACTCGTTACTTCGATAACCCCCAGGTGCTCGATGCGACCGGTCAGGAATGGACCACCACCCTCTCCGCGCTCGACACCAACCAGCCGATGCGCATGATGCTCGTCTGGACCGACGCCCACGGGCACGGTCTCGGCGGCTCGACCCCGGCTTGGAACAACGACCTCGACCTCATCGTTGAAGCCAACGGCCAGACTTACTACGGCAACCGCATCGGTGCCAATGGCTTCTCGATGGCCGGAGGTACCCCGGACAACAAGAACAACACCGAAGGTGTCTACCTGCCCGCTGGGACCGCCGCGGCGACCATCACCGTCCGCGCTTCGAACCTGAACTCTGACGGCATACCCGGTGTCGGCAACCAAACGGATCAGGATTTCGCACTCGTGGTCTACAACGCGGCTCTGGAGCCCGGATTCGCCCTGTCTTCCGCGAACAGCGAGCAGGTGATCTGTGCCCCGGCCAACGCGGTCTACACCATCGATGTCGGTTCCATCCTCGGCTTCACCGATCCGGTGAACCTCAGCGTCTCCGGCAATCCCGCCGGAACCAGTGCCAGCTTCTCGACGAACCCGGTCACGCCGGGCGGCTCGACCACGCTGACCATCAGCAACACCGGCGCCGCCGCCGGCGGGGTCTACAGCATCCTCGTCGAGGGTGAATCGGGAGGCATCGAGCGTTCGACCACCGTCTCGCTCAACCTCTCCGCCGGTGTGCCGGCCATTGCATCTCTCCAGTCGCCCGCCAACGGCGCGACCGGCACCTCGCTCGCTCCGACCTTCGATTGGTCGGATGTGCCTCAGGCCGCGGAGTACACCTTCGAGCTCTCGACCAACCCGTCCTTCACTTCGGTGATCGCCAGCGGGACCACCTCTGATTCCGAATACTCGCTCGAGAGCATCGCCCTCGATGCGATCACTACTTACTACTGGCGTGTCACTGCGTCCAACGCCTGCGGCGATGGCTCCGCTTCGAGCGCATTCTCGTTCCAGACGCGCGATGTTCCGTCCCTGCTGCTCGTCGACGACGACGACAACGGCCCCAATGTCCAGGCCTCTTACACGGCCATGCTGGACCAGATGGGCATCGATTTCGACCTCTGGGACACCAACAACACCGACAACGAGCCCGATTTCCAGACCCTCGCCGGGTACGAAGTTGTGCTCTGGTTCACCGGCGATGAGTTCGGCGGTGCCGCCGGTCCCGGCCCGGCCGGAGAGGCGGCTTTGGCTCAGTTCCTCGATGCGGGCGGATGCCTCATGCTGGTCTCGCAGGACTACCTGTACGACCGCCTGGGCTTCAGTGGCACGACCCCGAACGCCTTCATGTCCGAGTACCTCGGCATCGCGGCACCGATCGATCACGACGAATCGCAGACTTCTGTGACGGGTTCGTCGATCTTCTCCGGGCTCGGACCGTTCTCGCTTTCCTACCCCTTCAGCAACTTCTCCGATATCGCCGGTCCGACCGCTTCGGCCGAACTCGCGTTCGCCGGCAACCGGGGCGACGCGGGCACGGTGGTCCTCACCGAGAACTCGCTCGCGGTGTTCCTGCCCTGGCCGATCGAAGCGATCAGTAACATGAACGACCGGATCTCGGTGTTCGAGGCCTTCCTCGCCGCCTGCCCCGACGACGCGGAGCCCTGCCTCGGCGATGTCGATGGCAACCAGTCCGTCGACCTCGATGACCTGAACCTCGTGCTGACGAACTTCGGCCAGACCACGAGCAACGGTGACGCCGACGGCAACGGTGAAGTCGATCTCGACGACCTGAACCTCGTGCTGACGAACTTCGGCAGCACCTGCAACTGATCTGATCAAGATCACGCACCCTGACAAGGCCGCTCCCCACGGAGCGGCCTTTTTCGTGCGCACAAGAGACCGGCTCGCGGCACGCCTGCCATGGCCATGAAAAAACCGGCCTCGAAGAGACCGGTTCCGATCGAGCGATTGAAATGCCTGCCGCGTTCTGCGGACTTTATTCGCATCCGAAGTTGGTGAGCACAGCGTTCAGATCGTCCAGATCCACAACACCGTTCCCATCGGTGTCACCGATGTTTGTGCTCTGGCCGAAGTTCGTGAGCACGAGGTTGAGGTCGTCCAGATCCGTCTTGCCGTCACCGGTGACATCTCCGCCGCAGCCCGGTGCGATGAGCGCTTCGAGTGCGGCGATATCCGCTTCGGTGATCTCGAGAGCGTTCGAGCCGGCGTCGCCGTCGGTCATGTCCATCTCGAGCATCATGAGCACCTGCTGGAACTCACGGACCTGCCAGCGATACATCTCGACGATGTAGTCATCGCTCGTATCGTCGGGAGTGCCGTTGTCGTAGATCTCGGTGGTGGTGTCATCGAGCGTCGCACCGAGACGATCGGTGATCAGCGCGAGGTCGATCGCGTCCACGACACCGTCGAGGTTGAAGTCCCCTTTGGGGAAATCCACACCACCGGACAGAGGGTTGCCGTTGCAGTCCTGAAAACCGAAGCGGAACTGGCGGATCGCGGGGTTCGATTCATGATCGTTGAACGCTGCGGGAGTGATGCGGAATCCGCTGAGATCGATGTCCCGGAAGAGCAGCCCGCCGCCCGGAACCGGTTTGCAGACGATGCTCGGATCGTCGGGGTTGCAGGAACCGTCGTACTCCGGACCGTTCGGATCGGTCGGCCCTTTCACCTGCCGGTAGCCGTCGCCGTCGATCGTATTGTTGAACAGCAGGTCGTTCTGGAAGTTCGTGGTCAATTCGCCGAAGATCCACTCCTCGTCCGCCACGCGGGTGAACCGGAGTTCTCCTTCATCGTTGAAGCGATAGCCGCGCTCGGGGTTGGATACGAAGAGGTTGATCCGCGAGAGCGCATCGGGGTTGAAGCCGGGAGTGTCGGAGATCTCGCTCTGCGACCAGCGGTTGTACTCCTTGCCGCCGTTGTGGGACCAGGTAACTTCATCAACGATCTGGATCGCTTCGATCTGACTCGGGGCGGGGAACCCCGGACCGGGGACTTCCGTGCCCCAGTCGAGCACCCCGTCGTAGTTCACATCGATCGAGGTATCTTTCCAGAACGAATATCCGGGGGCGTACACGCTCTGGCCGTTTACGATCGAGTGGTTCGGACGGCGACACACCAGCACATAGGTCGATGAGTCGTCGTTGGCCAGATTGCCGACGGTGTCGTTCGGGTTGGTGATGTGAAGCGTCGTGAACAGCGCGCCGTTCAGGTACCGCTTGTTGTTGCGACCATCGGGCTGACCGGGATTGAAATCAGGATTCGGGGTCAGAAAGCTCGCAACACCGGTGAGAAAATCCCGGTCGTTGGCGAGCACGAAGAAGCCGTCGCACCCGATCGAGTACCCATCGAGACTGAACGCCTCATCGATCTCGACATCGCCGGGGATCAGGGGAAACGGCGGCGTGAACGAGCCCGCGCCGTTCCCGCCTTTGATCGAGGCCACCGCGTACCCGGTCAGGTCCATGCCCGGGCGGCCGTACAACTCGATGTATTCCCAGCGGTTGTCGGTGCTGCCGGGGGGGTTCTCGAATACTTCGGTGATGACCACCTGGGCATCGGATGCACCAGCGCAGGCAATCAGCGCCAGCGCGCTGAGCAGAACGGATCCGGATCGTCTCATATCTCTCTCCTCGGTCGGGGTATGCACCGCGCACTGCGGCGACGGGCGTGTGCGTATGGGCGGGTCAGCCCGCCCGGCTGAATCGGGTCATGGGTTCGCCGGCGGGGCGAGATGATCACCGGTCGAGATGATCCCTCCGAAGACCTTCCCCTCGATCTCGTCGTCGTAGACACGGAAACCGTTCCGGAAGGTGTAGCCGAACTCACCGTCAGGACCACCGTCGGGAGCGCCTGAGGTGTCCCGGAACGAGGCAACATGGCCGTCGGCGAACCCGAAGTTCGCGATCGTGTTCTCGTTGGACTTGCCGATGATCGAGCGCCGCGCTCCGTGAGCCGGGCCGAAGTCGGAGTAATCCTGCCGACCCCATTGCCCGGGGTTGGGCTGAGGGCCGTCGGTCAGCGCCTTGCTCAAGTAGACCTGACGGCCCTGAACCGTGGCGACCTCGGCCAGATCGCCCCGTGCTGTAGCCAGCAGCGGGATCATCGTCGGGTTCGCCTTTGCGGCGAACTGGAGGGTGAGCGGACCGCGCACGCCTTCGGTTCGTTTCGGATCGAGGCCCGTATTCCGCCAGTCCTTGCACTCGGACGCCGCGGCGTACCACGCCTGCGTGTAGTTCGTGTTGTACCCCTCCGCGATGAGTTGATCACGCTCCTCCTCGGTGAAGGTGCGGTAGGCGCTGTCATTCAAGCGGGGGAGGTGCAGATTCTGAGAGATTTCGGCGATCGCCGTGGGGCAGAGCATCTCGCCCGGCTTTCCGTACTCGCCGTTGACCATGTCGGCGACCCAGCCCTTCGCGTTGAGCGGGCCGTACGCGCTGCGGATCCGGTTGTCGAACGGGCCGGAGTTCATCCGGCCATCAAAGTCGCTGCCGCGTGCGACCTGAGCGAGGGAGATCTGCCGGATGTTGTTCTGGCACTGGATCAACTGAGCCGATCGACGGGCCGCGCCGAGCGCGGGAAGCAGAATCCCGATCAGCAGCGCAATGACCGCGACCACGACGAGCAGTTCAATGAGCGTAAATCCGCGAATACCCGATGATGTGGTGCATTTCGACATCCGCGATCCTCCGAAGAATCTCTTCATGAGGACAGAAGTTCGCGGCGTTGCGAGATTTCGGCAATACCCTCACCGATCACTTTTCTGAGTCTTAGCGCAGCGCGGAAAATCTTGATGAATCTTTGCGCATCGTTCACATTGCGATGCAGTACAGATCAACCGAAGAAGTGGTCTTCCAGCATGAGACTCAGGCAGTGGTACACCGGCAGGTGTTGCTCCTGCACATGCAGCGTGCGCTTGGCCGGAACCCGGATCGCGTGATCCGCCATCTCGGCCATCGACCCGCCGCCGGAGCCGACGAGTGCCAATGTCTTTGCTCCCCTCGCTTTTGCGGCCTGCATCGCCAGCACGACATTCTTCGAGTTCCCGCTGGTGCTGATCCCCACGAGCACATCGCCGGGCTTGCAGAAAGTCCAGGCGAGCTGGGCGAATTCCATATCCCCTGCGATGTCGTTGGCCACCGCAGTGCGCAGCGAGACGAACCCGGTCAGCGGCACGGCCCGGATGCCCCGTTGCAGGCGGTCCGCCAGCTCCGGAACCAAGCCGCTGCGCTCTTGTGCGGTGAGCGGGCGTTTGGATTCGAAACCCTTGACCAACTCGCCCGCCCAGTGCTCCGCATCGGCGGCGCTGCCCCCGTTGCCGCAGAGATAAATCGTCCCAGAGCTGGCGACGCATTCTCTCAGCAACTCGAACCCAGCCACGACCTGCTCCCGGACGGACGCCAGGGCCGGATGGCGGCTTTCGAGGTCATCGAGATGCCGTGTGACAGGTGCGGTGAGATCGGGCAATTCACGGCTCCTTGTAGGGATATTGGAATGCTTGCGATGGAGCGCCTAGCATCGTAACCGGCTTCTGCGTGAGAGTACCCCGCTCCGAGGGGTCTCAGAGTCTCCAAACCGCCGCAGAAAGCGTTTCGAAAGGAAAGCGATCCATGACCACGACAGCAGCTTCAACCACCGATGCCCTGATTACCTGCCAGGCCGATAACCTCGTCTTCTATCAGTCTGTCCGTGCGTATCACTGGATGGTCCCCGGCCATGTCTTCTTTACGCTCCATGAGCAGTTCGAGCAGCTCTACAACACCCTGACGGCCTCCGGCGACGAGATCGCCGAGCGACTCCTCACCATCGGAGCAACGCCTATTCTGACGCTGTCCGACGCGGTCTCGAAGGCGACCCTCGATGAGGTCAGCCCGAACAACTGGAAGCCCGACCAGATGGTGCTGGGCACCATCGACGGGCTGGGCAAGTTGCTCGACTCGTTCCACAACGCGGCGAACATCGCCGACGAAGCCGGAGATCGCGGCACGGTCGCGCTCCTCGAAGACCTGATCCAGCAGTTCGAGAAGCGCCGCTGGATGTTCCAGGCCTACCTTGGCAGCAATCCGGCCAACTGACCGACTCGCGGGTGGTTCGGGCGCGATCGCCTACAATCCCCTCCGATGCACCGCGCCAACGCCCAACTCGGCCTCGCCGACGACCTGATCCGCGACAAGCACGCCTCAGCGCTCGCCGCGAGGATCCGGGGCGAGGTCCGGTTTGGCATCCACGACCGCATGCTCTACGCCACCGATGCCTCGATCTACCAGGTCGAGCCGCTCGGCGTGGTCATCCCCGCCGATGTCGAGGATCTGCGGGCCGTGGTCGCGTACTGCGCAGAACACGAACTTCCCATGCTGCCCCGAGGCGGGGGGACCTCCCTTGCGGGCCAGTGCGTCAACCGGGCGGTGGTGATTGACTGCTCGGCCAACTGCCGCGACATCATCGAAGTGGACCAGCCGGGCCGGAGATGCCGCGTCCAGCCGGGGATCACCATCGACGACCTCAACGACGCGATCTCGGCCACAGGCCTGTTCTTCGCTCCTGATCCCTCGACCACGAAACAGGCGAATGTCGGCGGCTGCATCGGCAACAACGCCGCGGGCACGCGCTCAATCAAGTACGGTCGCACCAGCGAGAGCGTCGAGTCGGTTCAGTTGATCCTCGCCAGCGGCGAAACGGTCGCCCTCGGACCCGGCGACCCCCGCACGCCGCACTCGGGCACCGAGCGCCGGATCGCCGCGGGCCTCGTCGACATCTGTGACCGCCACGCCGATCTCATCCGCGAGCGTTTCCCGAAGACCAAACGGCGCAACGCCGGCTACGCACTCGACATGAT
>CBFGVX010000024.1:0-36435 GCA_965652425.1 uncultured bacterium
GGGAGATGCGGTCATGCGAATCGATGTCCTGACACTCTTCCCGGAGATCTTCGAACCGGTGCTGGGCACGAGCATCACCGGTAGGGCTCGATCCGCCGGACTGGTCGATTGGCATGTCCGCGACATCCGCGACCACGCCAACAACAAGCACAACAAAGTCGACGACCGCCCCTTCGGGGGCGGTCCCGGCATGGTCATGATGTGCCAGCCCCTCTGGGATGCCGTCCACGCCTCCGAAGCCCAGCAGCCGGAGGTCGGTCCGGTCACCCGGATCCTCCTGACGCCTCAGGGCGTTCCGCTGACGCAACCGCTGGTCGAGGATCTGGCGACCAAACCACGGCTTCTCATGATCGCCGGGCATTACGAGGGGATCGACGAGCGGGTCATCCAGGCCCTCGATCCCTTGGAGATCAGTCTCGGCGACTATGTGCTCTCCGGCGGCGAACTCCCGGCCATGGTCCTTATCGACGCGATCGTTCGTTTGTTGCCGGGCGCTCTCGGGCATCTTGACTCGGCCTCGCAGGACAGTTTCTCCCACAAGAAAGAGGGTTATGGGCGACTGCTCGATTGTCCACACTTCACCCGTCCGCGCGAGTGGCGGGGGGAGTCGGTTCCCGAAATACTCCTCAGCGGGGATCACGCCAAGGTCGATGCGTGGCGACTGGAGCAGATGATCGAGCGAACCCGTGCCCGACGCCCCGATCTTCTGAACCCGCCGACAGATTCTTGAGCCCGTCCCACCCGTGCGGGCATGCACAAACCGGAAAACTCCGGTACACTCTCCGACCCGACTCAGCGGGCCAGTCCGCTGCATAGCGAAACGGAATAGCCATGGATACTCAGAAACTCATCGAAGGCCTGACCGCCGATCAGCTCAAGACCGACATGCCCCGCATGGACATCGGTGACACGATCAATGTCCACTACCGCATCATCGAAGGCGACAAGGAACGCGTCCAGGTCTTCCAGGGCGTCCTGATCGCTCGTCGCGGGCGCGGCATCTCCGAGTCCATCACGGTCCGTCGCATCGTGGCGGACCAGGGTGTCGAGCGTGTGTTCCCGCTCCACTCGCCCAAGGTTGCCAAGTACGAAGTCGTTCGTCGCGCCGATGCCCGGCGTGCGAAGCTGTACTACCTGCGTGACCGGGTCGGCAAGAAGCGTCGCCTGCGCGACCGCCGCCGCGGCATGCAGCATGTCGAAGGCATGGGCACGGTCCACAACTGATCGCATCGATATCGCCCGATTCATACGCCCGGCACCGACCGGGCGTTTTGCTGCGCCCATGTTTGCCTTCGTGGCTACAGTTCCGCATGATCACGAGCGCTGTCATACTGATCGGTATCGCGGTCTCTCCTGTGGCTCCATCGCCCAACGAGGCGGAGCAGACGGCGCAGCCGCTCGCCGCCGAGGACGGTTCGCGGAAACTTTTCCCTCATCTGCGGATCCATGCCGAGGAGCGATGGCTCGAGCTGGACGGCTTCGTCCCGATCACGGTCGACGATCCCGATGCGCCCCTGGTCTATCTGGAGCAGGTCGTCTGCGGTCGAGAATCCGCGGAGATCCCCGCGGGCAAGGAGCACGAATCGCTGGTCGCGACCAACGCGAAGGGATCGCACATCCACGCCGGGCTGCTGCTGCTCGGTCTTGAGCCGGGCACGCCGGTACGCTGGTCCACCGACGAGGACGGTTCGATCACGAGCCATGCCGCGACCGGTCCCAAAGTGCGTATCGAATTTCTCTGGACGGACGAGGACGGGCAATCGCACCGCCACGCCCCGCAGCACTGGATCCGTCACGCCGAGACGCACGAGCGGTTCCCGGACGGTGACTGGCTGTTCAGCGGGTCGCTGTTCGTCACTTTCGGCGGCAACGAGGTGTACGACGCGGACCGGAGCGGGACGCTGATCGGCTTGACTTCGTTCGGCACCGAGGTGCTGTCCTGGAACGCGCCGATTCATCACGAATCCGGGATCGCCACACCGGTGTGGTCCGCGAACAACGATACCGTGCCGCCGTTCGAGACGGAGGTTCGCGTGCGCATGACCGTGGTTGAGGATGAATCCGATACCGGGGCAGACAGCGACACGCCGAACGATGCCGAAGCATCGAATCCCGAGTCAGAGGTTCGCTGAGATCAGTTCGTGCTGCTGGCGTTTTCGCGGTTGCGGATGAACTCGCGGATCTGCTCTTCGGTCATCTGCTCGCTGCCGGGGACATAGAAGAGAGTTGACCCGGTTTCGCGTGGATCGGTATCGAACGCCGCGCCGAGCGGGACGGTGATGGTGACCGGCTCGCCGTCTCTCCACACCGTGATGTTCACGGGCTTGCCCGGCTCCTGCACGCTGATGATCGAGCGGAGTACATCGATGTTGGGGGTATCGCGGTCCTGAATCGCGATGACCACATCGCCGTCGCGGAGCCCGGCTTCGGCGGCGGGCTGGCTCGGGGGGGTGCGCGAGATGAGCACGCCGCTGCCCATGAAGCCCTCGGACTCCAACCGGCGCCGGACGAACTCGTAGTTCCCGAGCATGACGCCGAGGTAGCCCCTGAGCACGACTTCGTTGTCGATGAGCTGATCGACCACGTTCTCGATGGTCTCGAGCGGGATCGCGAAGCCGATGCCCGCGGACTGGCCCTGCACGGCGGGCATGTCCGAATCCTGATCGAACTGCTCGCGGTTGTTGGCGATCGCTGCGTTCATGCCGACCAGCCGTCCGTTGACATCGACGAGCGGGCCGCCGGAGTTGCCGGGGTTGATCGCGGCGTCGGTCTGGATGAAGTTGGTGTAGCCCTGCACCATGTTCACGAACGAGGCGCCGTCGGAGCGGCCGAGACCGGAGACGATGCCGCCGGACATGGAGAACTTGATACCGAACGGCGAGCCGAACGCGAAGACCTGATCTCCGGCGTAGAGCGGTTCGCCGCTCGCGCGACGGATGGGGATCATGCCGCGACCGGGATCGACTTTGAGCACGGCGATGTCGGTTCGATCGTCGGTGCCGACGATCTCCGCGGCCATGACGCGCCCATCGAAGAACTCAGCGCGGATCGAGGTTGCGCCCCGCACGACATGGGCGTTGGTGATGAGATGGCCGGTTTCGTCATAGATGAACGCCGATCCGTTGGACCGAAATCCCCGCCGGCTGCCCTCGCCCCGCAGCGTGACATCGAGGTGGACGACGGATGGCTGGACGGCCTGCGCAATGGCCTGCTTCTCGGCGTTGATCTGTTCGAGCAGGGTCGAACCGTCGAGCTCCGCCTGAGCGCGGGTGACCTCGGCCTGGATCTGAGCGATCTGGATCTGTCTAAGGACCGGAGGGGCGGCGATGATGGCGACCGCTGCGGTGAGCAGCACGAGCAGGGCTGGGCCGTAGGTGTAAAACCGTCTCACGCTGTCGGGCTCCTGCATTCTGAGGGTCACGCGGGCTGATTCTCAACGCCGCGATGGGCATATCTATTGCGTATTCGACCGATGTGGCTCGTTTGGTTTCATTTCGAAGCGATGTTCGGTCACCTGCCTGCGGGTCACGCGGTCGACATAGACCTCGGCGGCGTCGCGGATGCGCTCGCCCAGATCGGCTACCGGCTGGGCGAATCCGGGTTGCCAGACCGTCAGCCCCAGCAAATCCTGCACGACGAGGATCTGGCCGTGCGGAGCGGGGCCCGCGCCGATACCGATCAGCGGGACGCTGGTCTGCTCGAGGATCCGATCAGTGACCTGGGGTGGGACGGCTTCGACGAGCAGCATGACCGCACCGGCCTTTTCGAGTGCGATGGCGTCGGCCACGACCGCGTCAGCATCGGCGGGGGTGCGACCGGCTGAACTGTATCCGCCGGTCAGGCCGACCTGCTGCGGCTTGGCCCCGACATGCCCACAGATCGGGATGCCCGCCCGGGTCATCCGCTCGATGAGCGGCGCGAGGGTGCGATCGGCCTCGATCTTGATGATGTCGGCGTTGCCCTCGGTGAGGAAACGGGCGGCGTTGATCATCGCCTGATCCGGCGAGCCCTGGTAGCTCATGAAAGGCATGTCGCCCATGACCATCGTCCTTGGCGCACCCCGCTTGACGGCGGCGGTCAGGGCGATGGCGATATCCAATGGCATGTGGATGGTCGAGTCGTATCCGAGCACGATTTCCGAGGCGGTATCACCGACGAGCAGCACATGCACGCCGCCGGCCTCGAGCCAGCGCGCGGTGGTCGCGTCGTAGCAGGTGAGGCACGCGAAGGGCTCGCCCTGCTGGGCCATCTTGCGGATGGTCCGGAGGGTGATCGGGCGGCGCGGCTTTGGTGAATCTGGGGTCGTCGCCATATCGATAAGTGTAGTCGGCTGGGGGCGTATCGCGAAGTGAGACGCGAGGGAAATCAGAGGGGCAGACAGATCCCATAAAAAAACCCGCGATTCGCGGGCTGGGAAGCGAGAATTGGTCGATCCGGATCAGCCGGAGTGGCTGGGCAGGTACGAGCCGTTCACATAGTCGGCGACCATCCGGTGGCTGCTGAACTGGGCGCAGACCGAGGTCATCGACTCGCGCATCCGGTTGACCCACTTGGTGGGGATGCCGTTCTTGTCGCGGCTGTAGAACTCGGGAACGATCTCGGTTTCGAGCAGGGAGTAGATCGATTCGGCGTCCACCTTGTCCTGCTTGGCGCGGGTGGACTCGGGCTGCTCGCGGCCGATGGCCCATCCGTTCTTACCGTTGTAACCCTCGGGCCACCAGCCGTCGAGGATCGAGAAGTTCACGCCGCCGTTGAGCGGGGGCTTCATGCCCGAGGTGCCGGACGCTTCCATCGGACGGATGGGGTTGTTGAGCCAGACATCGCAGCCGGAGGTGAGCAGGCGGCCGATGGACATGTCGTAGTTCTCAAGGAACCAGATGCGTCCTCGGAATGGTGCTTTGGTGGTCATCTCGTAGACCTGGCGGACGAACTCGTTGCCCTCGGCGTCGCGCGGGTGGGCTTTGCCCGAGAAGATGATCTGGACCGGGCGATCGGCGTTGTTGAGGATCGCGGCGAGGCGCTTGGAGTCTTTGAAGATCAGCGGGGCACGCTTGTAGGTGGCGAAGCGTCGGGCGAAGCCGATGGTGAGCGCCGATTCGTGCAGCGTGTCGTAGAGCGCGTTGATCTGGTCCTGCGGTGCGCCGTGGCGGATGAGCTGGGCTCGCAGGTGATGGCGCAGCCCGGCGATCAGCTTCTGGCGCATGCGGTGACGCAGCGCCCACAGGTCGGCATCGGGCGCGGCCTTTGCCTTCGCCCACCAGTCGTGCTCGGGTCCGGCGCCGATCCACTTGGGCTTGAGGTGCTTGTCGTAGAACGGGCGGCACTCGTCGGCGATCCATGTTTCGGGGTGGATGCCGTTGGTGACATGCCCGATCGGGACCTCATCGGGGTTCTTCACGCCGTAGACGCCGGTCCACATCTCGCGTGCGGTGGCGCCGTGCAGTTTGGCGACGCCGTTGCACCGCTCGGCGAGCTTGAGCGCGAGCACGGTCATGCAGAACGACTCTTCGTTGTTCGTGACATCCTCGCGGCCGAGGGCGAGCACCTCGGCGGGCTTGATGCCGAGCCGCTGCGCGTAGGACTTCATGTACTTGCTGAACATCTTGACATCGAAGCGGTCGTTGCCCGCGGGGACCGGGGTGTGCGTGGTGAACACCGAGTGGCTGCGGACCTTCTCGACGGCCTTGTCGAAGGTCGAGCCCTTCTCGGCGGCGCGGGTGAGCAGTTCGAGCTGGCAGAACGCGGCGTGGCCCTCGTTGAGGTGGAACACGGTCGGCTTTATGCCCAGCGCATCGAGGGCCAGAAGCCCGCCCACGCCGAGCAGGATCTCCTGTCGGATGCGGTATTCGTTGTCGCCGCCGTAGAGGTGGTGCGTGAGTGCTCGGTCCTCGGGCTTGTTCGCCGTGATGTCGGTGTCGAGCAGGTACAGGGGCACACGCCCGACCTGGAGTTTCCAGATCTTCGCGTGGACGGTGCGGCTGCCGATGGGGACCGCGATCTGCTTGCCGGTGTCGGTGACGGGGAGCTTGGTGAAGTCGTACTCGGGATACAGGACGCGGACCTCGCCGGAGTTGGTGAGTTCCTGGCGGTAGTAGCCCTTGCGCCAGAGCATGCCGATGGCGGTGAGCGGGATGCCGAGGTCGGAGGCGGACTTGAGATGGTCGCCGGCGAGGACTCCGAGGCCACCGGAGTAGAGGGGCAGGTGCTCGTGCAGGCCGTACTCCATGCAGAAGTAGGCGACCTTCATGCCTTTGGCTTTGGCGTTCTTCGCGCAGAGACGCGACCACCAGCTGGGTGCCTTCTCGTAATCCTTGAGTTCTTCTTCGCAGGCCTTCAGTTCGGCGCCGAAGATCGGATCGCTCTGGAGGACCTCGCGCCGGGTCGGTGCGAGACCGTCGATGGTCAGGATGGGGTTGTGTCCGGTGGCTTCCCACATGGCGGGGTCGAGCGATTCGAAGAGTCGCTTGGAGCGGGGGTGCCATGTCCAGCGGAGGTTGGTGCTGAGCTGGTGGACGCGATCGAGGACGGAGGTCTTCGCGCGGCTGGGCGATTTAGTAGAACGCTTTACCATGGGTCCGGTTGCCTTTCGGGGACTGCAGACGCAGCCGTCGTCAACGGCTCGATTGGGTGATTTTCGCCCCATGCCGGGCGGAGATGGCGGCTAGTATACGGGGATCGACCTTGAGGTTGCGAACCCTGTCGTGGGGGATTTCGGTGACGAGGGGCGATCAGGGGTCGATTCTCGTCAGAGTGGCAGTATTATTGTGTCCCGCGAATTTTGCCGGAGCGAGTGCCGGCGGTCGACGGGCCGCGTTTCCATAGTTGTCGGGCCAGCGGCCCGTGCAATCCCCGGGGCTTCACGCATGACGGAACGACAGGACGAGGCCTTGAACATGATCGAGCCCGAAGGCCCGGAGCGCCTGCGGATCAAGCGTGGTCCACGGGGCGGGTTCATCGGGTTTATCTCCGGCGTGCCGCTCGGGATCGCGCTTCTGTCGATCCTGTTTGTCTACGCCTCGGTGGGGTCGGCGGGGATTGTCTACCCGATCCTCAGCGATGGCGGTCTGGCGTGGAAGCACGACATGATCCGCCAGTGGCGGGTGTTCGAGCTGACCGAGTTCGAGTGGTTCCACACCTGGTTCTTCATTGGTCTGTGCGCGGCGATCTGCATCAACCTGACGCTCGCGACCGTGCTCAGGATCCCGTTCAACGCGCTCAAGGCGGGGGTGTGGATGATCCATGGCGGCATCATCATTATGTCGATCGGGAGCGTGATCTATTTCGGAACGAAGGTCGAAGGCGATGCTCCGGTGATCCGCAGGCAGGTGGCGATCACGATGCCGGACGGTGCCGAGATCTCGATGCCCGCGCTCACCGGCGTTCAGAAGAGCCATAAGAGCGATGGGGGGGAGTACTCCTTCGAAGTGTTCTCGATTCTGCCACAGTACGAACTGCTGTCGGGGGATCTGAAGGGCACGCAGGACTTCGCGGTGACTGTGCGGGTGACGCAGCCCGATGGGAGCGTGTTCTTCCGGCAGCTTCTGGCGAATCACCCGCAGTACACCGAAGACTCGATCGAGGTGGATCCGTCCATGAACGGAGGACGGCCGATGCAACGGGTGAGGAATCTGCCGCAGTTCGGCGGTGAAGCGCTCGTGCGTGATGATCTGGTGATGGGGCTGGAGTATCTGCCCCAGGATTCGTTCTGGATCAAGGACAGTTGGGCGCTGCACCTGAGAGAGGTGGGCAGCGAGGAGTGGATCGAGCGCCCGATCCGGAATCTGCCTCGGTACAACGACTACATCCCTCAGATCACGGATATCTGGGCGTCGCTGGAACGGGAGTACCCGGTCATGCCGCTGAACATTGCGGTTCGGTCGGCCAGCGATGCCGATCCTCTGGCCGGAGAGGTGATCCGGATTCACGGGTATCTGCGGTACGCGGTTGAGCAGGAGCGGTTCGTTTCCGGGGGTGATGAGTTCAACCCGCTGCTGGACCTGCAGCTGCTGACGGCCGATGGGCAACGCTCCAATTTCCAGTTGCTCGCGCTGGACCCCATCAGACGGACCGGCGCGGAGGGCAACCTCGGGTTTTTCTGGGCTGAGGACGAAGAGCAGTATCAGGCAATTCTGGACGATGCCGGTCCGGCGCGGCTGGAGTTCACGGTGCGCGGTGCTGACGGGGAATCGGTCACCGTTCGCGAGCGGATCGTCGAGTTGGAACTGGAGCAGGCCGAGCCGACCCTGAAACGGATCGGGGACACCGGTTGGCAGTACCGGGTGCAGTCTGTCGCGAATGACCTGGAGATCCGGACCGGGATCCCCTCGAACTTCGCGATCGTGGAAATCTTCTCGCCGCAGGGCGACCGGATCGTGCGTTACGCGGCGACCAACCCGCGCGAGACGCGGGATATCGACGCGAGCGCGGAGCCGCCGTATGTGATGCCCGATCCTCGGATCGAGGTGCTGTATTCGCGTGTCCGGATGCCGGCGATCAGTTTCGTCGGGCGGGAGGGGGATCCGAATTTCACGATGGTCGAGCGGCTGCGGAGCGGCGGCGTTCGTCAGCAGACGATCCGCAGGGGGGACTCGATCGATCTGGGCGGCGGGAACGAGTTGCGCCTGACCCGGTTTTCTCCGAACGCGGTGGCCGAGCGCAAGCCCGTGATCGTTCCGGAGCAGCAGCGGAACGCCGATGTCGATCGCTCGCATCATTACGCCATGGTCAAGGTCGCGATCGGCGAGCAGGAGATTTGGTTGCCGTTTCACAAGTACACGGAGATGTCCGAATCGCTCGCCGCGGCGGGACTGACTCGGTACGAGCCGACGGTGTTCACCCTGGAGGATGGTCGCTCGATCGAGGTGATGTTCGGTCGGCAGCGTCGGGATCTGCCCGCTCCGGTGGTGCTGGAGGAGTTCATCCTGACTTCGCACATCGGGGGCTTCACGGGCGAGACCTCGCAGATCCGCAACTGGACCAGCGATCTGAAGTTCGTCGGGGACGATGGCACGCTGGTTCGCAAGAGTGTGTCGGTGAACAAGCCGAGCGAGTTCGGCGACCTGTGGTACTTCCAGTCTTTCTGGGATGCGCCGAGGGTAGAGGGCGGGCGGCAGACCTCGGCGGGGATGGCGTTCACGGGGCTGGGCATCGGCAACCGTGAGGGAGTGTGGACCGCGCTGATCGGTTCGACGCTCTCGGTCATCGGCATGATTTACACCTTCTATGTCAAGCCGATCATCAAGCGGCGCAGGCGCGAGCGCGTTCTTGCCGGACTCGCGCAGACTCAGACGAACGGAGCGCTCTCGTGAACACTCGACCGTTGCATGTGCTGATCGGGGCGGTGCTCGCCGCGTGTTTCTCGGTGCTCATCGTGGCGATGGTGACACGGCCGACGCCGCTGGAGCCGGGGTCGTTCGCGTCGGAGCTGGATCTGCGTCCGTTGGATCGGATCGCGGTGTACCACCAGGGGCGCCTGAAATCGTTCGAGTCGTTCTCGAATGAACTGCTTGGATTCGTTTCCGGGCGTGCGAAGTATCAGGGGCTGCCCCGCGACCTGCTGTACATGGACATGATGTTCCGTGCGCCTGCCTATCAGGACGCGGACCTTGTGTACATCAAGAACAAGCCGATGCGTGCCGAGATCGCCGAGGCGCTGCGGGGCGGCCACGCGTTCGCACACGCCCAGGAGGCGGGACTCGATGAGCGGTTGGACCGGTTTGTTGAATCGGGACTGATCTCCGTTCGTCTGCTCTCGGACCCCCGGGTGGATGCGCTGAAAGACGAATGGCGGGCGGACCTGATCAAGACCGCGAAATTTGTCGAGCAGATGGATTCTGCGATGGGTGTGGTCAACCAGAACACGCTGGCCGGACTTCTGCGCGTCGTGCCGCCTCCGTCGGGAGATCCGAACGAGCCGTGGCTGTCGGTTCGGGATATTCAGATCTGGATGGTCAACCCCGAGCAGGTGCGTCCGGAGGCCGCGCGTATCTTCAATGCGATGCCCGCCCAGCTGCGCGACGATCTTCTGATGCAGTGGCAGGAACTGGTCGGCGCGTGGCTCCGCGAGGATGCCGATCAGGCCAACCGAGCGATCGTGGGCTTCTCGAAACTGCTGCCTCGCGTGTCGCCGGAGCTCTACCCGGATCAGGCGAGGATGAAGTGGGAGGGCATGTACTTCCAGCTCAAGAACCTGACCTGGGTTTGGCTGGTGTACCTGCTGTCGTGCGTGTTTCTTCTGATGGCGACCGTGTACAAATGGGACACCGCCCGCGGTCTGGGGCTTGGCATGTTCGGGGTGGCGTTCGCGCTGCACACCGGCTCGATCGGTCTTCGCTGGTGGGTTTCGGGGCGCTGGCCGAACTCGAACATGTTCGAGGCGGTGACGACGGCGTTCTGGTTCGGCGCGGCGTGTGCGGTGCTTCTGGAGATCTGGGGCCGTCGTACGCCGTTCCGCAATCTTTTCGTGCTCTCGGGTGCGGTGGGCAGCATGGTCGCGATGATGTCGGCCAACTTCTCTTCGAAGCTCGACGCGAGCATCAACAACATGATGCCGGTGCTGCACGATCTGTGGCTGTACATCCATACGAATGTGATCATCGCCAGCTACGCGCTGATCTTCATGGCGGCGGTGTCGAGCTTGCTCTACCTCGGCTGGCGCATGCTGGGGGGACCGGCTGACTACGCCCGCGTCGGCGGGACGGAGATGCTCATGGAAGCCGCGGCGAAGAAGTCCACGCGGGTGGGCAAGCGCCGGGCGGCGACGCTGGGCGAGGTGTTCGACGGCGCGACGCTGGTGCTCGTCGAGTTCTCGTTCGTCCTGCTGTGGGCCGGCATCGTCATGGGCGCGATCTGGGCCGATCACTCGTGGGGCCGGCCGTGGGGCTGGGACCCCAAGGAAGTGTTCGCGCTCAACACCTTCCTGGTGTTCGTGATCATGCTGCATGTCCGGTTGAAATCGAAGGACAAGGGGCTGTGGACGGCGCTGCTGGCGCTGGTCGGCGCGGCGGTCATGGCCTTCAACTGGATCGTGATCAACTTCGTGATCTCGGGTCTGCACAGTTACGCCTGATTGAGGCGTGTTCAGTTGAGCATGCGCAGCAGGAAGCGGCGGTTCTCGAAGACGATGTCCATGCTGTGAAAGGTGGTCTCGTTGGCGCGGCCGCCGGGGATGGTGAGCCGGTAGGCGTTTCTTCCGAGTCGCCGAAAATCCGCGCCGGGGGTCTGGTCGCCGGCGGGAACCATTGAGAGAAGCTGGGTGATGTCGCGCGCGTAGCGTTTGATGAATTCGACGGATTCTCTGGGGTCAAGATCTCGCTCGCTGTACGCCTCTTTGAGTTTCTCGCTGAGCAGTTGGTCGTAGATCAGGTCCCATTCTTCATCGCGGATGGTTCTGCGGAGGTGGAACACCAGCTCGCCGGGAGAGCGCGTGACCAGCACGATGTCACCGTTTTCGAGCTCGCGCCGGAGTTCGAGCCCGTCCACCGGAACGCCGGGCAGGGGGCCGTAGAGGCGAGCGGCGACCGAGCGGAGGTCGTCGGCCCGGCGCGGCGTTGCGCCACCGTCGGGTCGGATGCCGCCTTCTGCGCCCTCGATGTTCTGCAGCCCGCCCCGAACCGCGACCACCCGGGTGGTGGGGGTGCAGCCGATGGTCGCGGTCAGGACCGCACCCGCCAGAACGAGGATCGTCGCGGAATGTATCGAGCGAGGACGCATCACTGTGGTACGACTCGCGGCTCGTCGGCGGGTTCCTCACGCTGCAGATGGGGTACCCACCGAAGGGATGACTCGGTTCTGGTCAGCAGATCGTGGAGCGCTCCGTCGGGCGAGAGATCCGGGAAGTCCCTGCGGCGATGGCAGCCCCGGGACTCTTCGCGGGCATGGGCCGAGTTCACGATCAGCCCGGCGAGCAGGAGCATGTTCTGCGTTTCCCAGCCGAACGGTTCGTCGAAGATCTTGTCGAGCGTGTAGCGTCCCCAGAATTCGCACATCTCCGCCGTGTCGGCCAGCGCGGTGCCGTTGCGTTCGATGCCGACATTGCGCCACATGGCCGAGCGCAGAGATGTTCGCACATCGCTGAGGTCCAGCTCGCCTCGGTGGGAGGTCGGGACATCCGAAACGATCTTCATTGGGTTTCGGCCCCCGGCGGATTGGCCGTTGCCGGTCGAGGCCTCGGCTGCGGCACGCCCCGCGGCTTCACCCATGACCAGCGCTTCGAGAAGAGAGTTGCTGGCGAGGCGATTCGCGCCGTGCAGGCCGGTCGCGGCTACTTCGCCGACGGCGAAGAGGTTCGGCACGCTCGTGCGACCCTCGAGATCGGTCATGACCCCGCCGACCATGTAGTGCGCGGCGGGGTTGACAGGGATCAGGTCGCGGGAGGGGTCGAGATCGAACTGCTGGAGGCGCTCGTGAATCCCGGGGAAGCGTGACTGGAAGTCGGAGAGGTGGCGCGCGTCGAGCCAGACATGCGATCCGCCGCGTTCACGGAGGGTGGAATAGATCCCCGCCGCGACGACATCGCGGGGCGCGAGCTCCGCGAGTTCGTGCAGATCGACCATGAAGCGGTTCATGTCCGGATCGAGGAGGTAGGCCCCTTCGCCTCGAACAGCTTCGGAAACGAGCAGACGCTCGGCCCCGGCGATGTAGAGGGTGGTGGGGTGGAACTGCATGAAGGCGGCATCGGCGAGGGTCGCCCCGGCCCGGTACGCCGCGACAAGCCCGTCGCCGGTCGCTCCGGGCGGGTTGGAGCTTTCGCGCCAGACCGTGCCGCATCCGCCGGAAGCGAGGATGGTCGTGGTCGCCCAGATGACCTGGAGCCCGTATTTGCGGTGAAAGGTGATCGCGCCCAGACACGGCGAGCCGGGTGACTCGGAGGGAGTGAGCAGGTCCAGCACGAAGCATTCGTCGAAGATGCGGACTTCGGGGGATGGCGCGAGGGCTGCGGCGAGGACCCGGCCCAGTTCGGCCCCGGTCGCATCGCCGTCGGCGTGGATGATGCGTCGGTTGGAATGGCCGCCCTCCTGCGCGAGTTCGATGGATCCGTCGGAGTCGCGATCGACACGGAAGCCGAGGCCGAGTAAGGATTTGAGGACCAGCGGGCCTTGCTCGCAGATGTGGCGAACAGCGGTTTCATCGCACAGTCCGGCCCCCGCGGTGAGGGTGTCCTGGACATGGGAATCGATCGAGTCGGCGCGGTCCAGCACGCCGGCGATACCGCCCTGGGCCCAGGCCGTGTTGCTGGCGGTGAGTTGGCCCTTTGCCACGACGATTACCTCGCCTCGGCGCGATGCTTCGCGAGCGGCGGTCAGGCCCGCCGCACCGGCACCGATCACGAGGGTATCGGTGAAGATCTGGGGGAGTAGCGAGGTGCGGAACGGGATGAGGTATCGGCGGTGGCCGAGCGCGAAGTCCATGGGGTGAGTCTAACGGGAACGAAGCGGTGGATTCGGCGTTGAGTCGATGGGAGGCGCAGCGACCATCAGCCCCCGGTGCAGCGGCATCCCGGTCCGCAACCTACGGCGGTGAGGTTCGCCGCTTCCGGGCCGCAGATCAGGTCGAGTTTTCGCCGGAGGAACCAGGCGTGGTGTTCAAGGTGGCGTGCGGCGTACTCGACGAGGCGGCGGAGCGTGACCTCGCCCCGTTCGGGATGGTGGGCCATTCGATCGAACGCCTGCTCGGGCAGGGTCGCCAGCCACTGGCCGCTCCAGCGGCGGAGGGTGTGGAGCATGGCGATGTACCCTCCCGCCGGCACGACCGGGCCGGCCAGACTGCCGGGAATCTGCTGCGCGGTTGGCTCGTAGATGCCCGAGCGGAGGAAGGCGTGTTCATCAAACAGGGTGAGCATCGGGCGTTCCTCGGCGATGGTCCGTCGCATTCGGGTCGCGAACACGAGGTCGGCATCGGTGATGTGGCCCAGCAAGGTGCGGCAGGACCATGAACCGGCTCCTTCGGCCGGATCGAACTCGCGATCCAGCCGCTCGTCGTCGAGACCCAGCACCCTCGCATCAAGCACATGGCTGGCGGTGCGGTAGCGTTCGATCAGGTGCAGCAGGGGCATCGACTCGAACAGCTCAAGGCACGGCGGGTTCGCGGAGGGGCTTTGGGCGGGTGTGGATTGGGTTTGGGCATCGGCGGTCATAGGTTCGTAGGATACGCGCCCGAGCCGGTTCAGGCCCGGATGATTCCCGATCCCACCGAGCCGAGCGTGCCCCCCAACGACCAGAACCAAGCCGAGATGTCGCCGATCCCGATCGCGGTGTTCGTTTCCGGGGGCGGGAGGACGCTGCGCAATATCGCCTCGGCGATCGATGATGGAACGGTTCCCGCCCGAATCGTGCTGGTGGTGGCGACCCGGGAGTGTCCGGGTGCGGCCTTTGCCCGCGAGCGGGGGATCAGGACGGTGATCGACGGCTCACTCGATTCCGCCTCAGAAGTGGGGGATCTTCTGCGTGAGTCGGGTGCGGCATGGGCGGTGCTGGCGGGGTATGTGCGCCTGCTGCCCATTCCAGACGAGTATCGTGGCCGGGTGGTGAATATCCACCCCTCGCTGCTCCCGAGGCATGGCGGGCAGGGGATGTACGGCACTCGTGTTCACCGTGCGGTTCTGGCCGCCGGGGATGAGACAAGCGGCTGCACGGTCCATCTGGCGGACGGGGAGTACGACCGTGGTGAGATCGTGGCTCAGGCGAGTTGCCCGGTGCTGCCGGGAGATACTCCGGAGTCGCTGGCGGCTCGGGTGTTCGAGCTGGAGACGCGGCTGTATCCGGAAGCGCTCGCAGGATTGTTCAGGCGGGGCCGCTAGATCATGGCTGGGGTCTGAACGAGTACACTCTCCGCCACCGCCCGAATCCGGACACCCATGGCACGACGACACAAGCATACATTCTGGCACGATTTCCGGAAATTTTTCGTTCGCGGGCTGGTCATTCTCCTGCCGTCTCTGCTGACGCTGGCGATCCTGCTCTGGGCGTACAACTTCCTGAAGAGCAATATCGCCGAACCGATCAACTGGGCGGTTCAGCGAGTGGTGATCGAGGCCACGCCGCAGGTGTACACGAACGAGTCGGATCGCCCGGTGTGGTACGAGGTGGAAGAGGAAGAGATCTTCAACCGTCTGCCGTTCAATGTTCGTCAGCGTGGGCAGTTGACTGACAATCAGCGTCGTGCGATCGAGCGGCAGATCCGAACGGATCAGCTCAAGGAATACTGGCAGAATCGCTGGTACCTGCAGGGTATCGGCTTCGCGGTGGCGATCATCGGGGTGTATCTGGCCGGTCTGCTGGTGGGCAACTACCTCGGTCGGCGCATCTACCTGCGTTTCGAGAGTTGGCTGATCCGAATCCCGATCATCAAGCAGGTGTACCCGAGCGTGAAGCAGATCGTCGATTTTCTGATCGGCGAGGACAACGGGAGCAAGCTGCCGACGACCGGGCGCGTTGTGCTGGTGGAGTATCCGCGGAAGGGGATCTACACCGTCGGCCTGCTCACGGGCGGCACTCTGAAATCGATCGAGAAGATCGCCGGGGAGCCGAGCGTGACGGTGTTCATCCCCTCCAGCCCGACCCCGTTCACGGGCTACACGATCAATCTCGCGGCCAGCGATGTCTTCCCGATCGACATCAGTTTCGACGAGGCGATCCGGTTCGTGGTTTCCGGGGGCGTGCTGGTTCCTGTGCGTGAACAGGTACCGGATTCCGGGAACCTCCCGTTGGATCCTCCGGTCATGGATGCTGCGGAAAACGATGAGCCGTCCGATCCTCGCTGACGGCAGAGCCCACACGGTGCGGTTACACTTGCCGTTCGCGATGCCCGGGTCGGGCATTGAGTTCGGAGGATCGAAGACGATGCGGATCGAAGTGACCGGCCGACACATGGACTTGACCGAAGCGATCAAATCGCAGGTGGTCGAGAAAGCACAACGCCTCCCGAAGTACTACGACGGGGTGCAGGAAATCGATATCGTGATCGAGCAGGTGCCTTCGACCGGCTTCCATGTGGAACTGCATGTGGACAGCGAGAAGCACGATACCTTTGTCGCCAGAGCAGAGGGCACCGATATGTACGGGTGCCTGGACGCCTGCATCAATAAGATGACCCGTCAGTTGACCGATTTCAAGGAAAAGCTCAAGAACAGCAAGCGCTGAGCACCCGACGGGTCCATACGAGCGGCTGGAGAGCCGGAGAACACCACCGATGAAGATGCAAGATATTGTTTCCAAGCAGTCCGTGATCGCCCGACTGGAATCCGACACCCGCGATGAGGTCATCAAGGAACTGGTCGATGCGCTGATCAGAGCCGGCAAGGCCGATGAAGCGCTGCGATCGGACCTGATCGCCAAGGTGCTCGAGCGGGAAAAGCGTGGCTCGACGGGTTTCGGCAAGGGTGTGGCCGTTCCCCATGTGAAGCACCCCGATGTTGAGACCATGTTTGCGGCGGTAGGGATCAGCGAGACCGGGGTGGACTTCGATGCACTGGACAAGCAGCCGGTGTACTCGTTTATTCTTCTGCTCTCGCCTTTGAGCAGGCCCGACGAGCACCTGCAGGCGATGGAGGTCATCTTCAAAAACCTGAATCAGGACAGCTTCAGGAGATTCCTGCGTCAGTCGTCCAGCGCCGAGGATGTGATGACCCTGCTCGAAGACGCCGACAACGAGGATTTGCCGGCCTGAGGGTCGGTCCACGGCGTACACCGGAGTTTCACCCGGTCCCGCTCGGAAGGCAGCTATGTCGAAGACCGCGACATCCCGGGTCACGGTGTCGAACCGTCTGGGGCTTCACGCACGCCCCGCGATGGAGTTTGTGGAATGCGCGAACACCTACGCCTGCGAGGTGCGGGTTCGGCGGGTGGATGCCGATGAGATCGTCGACGGCAAATCGATCATGCAGATGATGCTGCTCGCCGCCACGGTCGGGACGGAACTGGAGATCGTCTGCGAGGGGGATGACGCCCAGACTGCGTGTGATTCGCTTGTCGAACTCGTCACGGGCGGATTCGGCGAGGCCTGATCGGGTATCCGCCGTCGGGATCGGTCAGACCAGCGGGGCGAGTTCCTTTTCATCCACGCGCTCGATGCTCGCGCCGAGGGCGCGGAGTTGGTCTTCCATCCGCTCGTAGCCCCGGTCGAGGTGGTAGACGCGCCGGATGACGGTTTCGCCACGGGCGGCGAGCCCGGCGAGCACCAAGGAAGCGGAAGCACGGAGGTCTGAGGCCATGACCGGTGCGCCGACGAGCTGCTTCACCCCCGAGACCACGACCGTGGACCCCTGGCGGAAGAGGTTCGCGCCCATGCGCGACAGCTCCGCGACATGCAGGAAGCGCTGCTCGTAGATCCGCTCGGTGATGACGCTGTTGCCGTCGGCGGTGCAGGCCAGGGCCATGAGCTGGGCCTGCAAGTCGGTCGGGAAGCCCGGGTGGGGCTGTGTGGAGACGGTGGTGGGGGTGATGCGGTCGGCCGCAGCGACTTCGATCGTGCGTCGCATCGGGTCCGAGCCGTCGTCGATCGCGTGGATGTCGACACCCATGCGCTCGAACTGGTCGTGTGCCGCGATCAGCGCATCGGCGGGGTAGTTGCTGATGCGCAGGGGGCTGCGGGTGATGGCGGCGGCGACGACATAGGTGCCGGCTTCGATCCGATCGGGGATGACCCGGTGATCGGCACCGCCGAGCGCCTCGACACCGTGGATCGTGATGCGAGGCGTACCCGCTCCCTTGATCCGTGCGCCCATCGCGTTGAGCAGTTTCGCCACATCGACCACCTCGGGTTCGCACGCGGCGTTCTCGATGATGGTCGTGCCCTCGGCGAGGGTGGCGGCGGACATGACATTGGCGGTTCCCAGGACCGTCGGACCGAACGCCCCGCCGAGGAAGATGGTGTTGCCGATCAAACGCCCTGTCGAGGGGACGCGAGCGACCACATCGCCTCCCTCCAAGGTGATCTCGGCGCCGAGGGCGCGCAGGCCTCGAAGGTGCAGGTCGATGGGTCGATCGCCGATCGCGCAGCCGCCGGGCATGGAGACCCGTGCCTCGCCTCGACGAGCCAGCATCGGACCGAGAACGCAGATGCTGGCGCGCATGGTGCGGACGATGTCGTAGGGGGCGGTCGAGAGGGTTTCGTCCTCGGCCATGAGGGTGATGCAGCGGTGGCCGTCGGAATCGTGCTCGTCGACGGAGCAGCCGAGCCGCTCGAGCAGACTGAGCATGTTCGAGATATCGGCGAGGCGGGGGACATGGCGGAGGGTGACCGGCTGATCGCTGAGCAGTGCCGCGGCCATGAGCGGCAGGCAGGCGTTCTTGGACCCGTTGACCTCGATCCGGCCTCCGAGTGCTGCTCCTCCGTGTATGACGAATGCGTCCATGCTCGCGGTGTTCTCCGTGTGCTGAATCCCCCCTTGGCGTGGGGCTGGGAGGGAATGATCGGGCGGGCGTCGGTGTCGGCGCGACCGTCCGATCATATCGGCGTTCTGAGCGGTTGGAGGACAACCCTGAGGACGGTGCGGCCGGGGGGTTGCCCAGAACGCACAGACCGGCGTGTGGAGTTGAGTTTGAGGGCTGATCGCCTTGGAGCCACCAGCGCGAATCGTACCTTTGGGTGATTCGTGTTTTCCCCGGTTCCGCGCCGGTCGCGGCACCCTACAGGTGGAGGTTGGTATGAAAGGCAACTCTATGAAACAGACCATCCTTACCGCCCTCGGCCTGATCACCGCCGCGGGCTTCACGCTCGCTTTGATCCCGCAGGACGCCGATGCTCGGGCCACGATGGCCCAGGAGGATCAGTTCGCGAAACTCCCGATGTCGATCGAACTGACCGGTGTCGTTCGCGACTTCAAGGCCCACGGCACCACCAACGGCCATCCGGATTTTCAGCGGTACAACCGTGGACACACGGTCGGGCTTGTCGAGGATTACCTCGACGATGACGGCAAGCCGGTCCTCAAGGACACCAAGGGCAAGCGTGTCGGCACGCAGTACCGAGATCGCAAGGGCAACAACATCAACCCGGCGATGTTCAGCTCGGAGCTCGGTGACCGTCAGGGGTCGCTCTCGAACCAGAGCGGTGCGTCGATCACCTCTGCGGAGTCGTTCCGCAGCTGGTTCCGTGATGATCCGCGGTACAACCTGTCCATGACGCATAACATCGTGCTCGAGCGTCAGCCGGGGACGAACAAGTATGTGTTCCACCAGCACGACGACGACAGCAAGGCCGGGATCCAGGGGTTCTTCCCCGCCGACGGCAAGCTCTGGAACGACCACAACCAGCAGTACGGGCACAACTACTACCTGACCTTCGAGCTCGAAACCGAGTTCATCTACCAGGAGGGTCAGGAGCAGGTCTTCACCTTCGTCGGTGACGACGATGTCTGGGTGTTCATCAACGGCGAACTCGTCATCGACCTCGGCGGCGTGCACGGCGCGGTGAGCCAGACGATCGACCTGTCGCGTCTGGGACTCGACGACGGTCAGCGGTGCTCGCTGGTGCTCTTCTTCGCCGAGCGGCACACGACCCGGTCCAACTTCCGCGTGGAGACCACGCTGAACCTCCGCACGGCGGAGCTGCCCAATACCTTCAATCTGTACGACTGATCGAAGATCGATCGGCCGCACAGTTCGGGGTCACACTCAGGCGACGCGTCCTCACCGGGGCGCGTCGTTTTCTGTTGGGCTGTTCAGGGTTCGGTGGGGAGGGATCGTGCGACCCAGCCGTTCATGCCGTCGCGCATGAAGTAGACCCGCTTGTAGCCCGCCTTGATGAGTCGCTTCGTGAGCGCGATGGCGGTGGCGGAACCGGGGTCCTGGCCGTAGACGATGATCTCGCGGGCCTGCCGGACTCGGGCCGGAGCGTTCTCGGCATCGAAGGAGCGGATATCGACATGCATGGAGCCGGGGATCCGGCGTTCGGCGTGTTCGGCGGCCGATCGGGCATCGAGATACAGCACATCCTTGCGCGATTCGTAGGACCGTGCGGCATCGGCGATGGCGATGTTGGTGATCGCGGTGTCAGACACGGTTTTGGTGCAACCTGAGATCCCGATGAGGGTGAACAGGGAGAGGATGCACAGGATTACCCGTAACTGTGTGGTCTGGCTGGTCGGCATGGTCACAGGATACCGGTAAATGGGGAGCGGGTTGAGTGGAATCATCTTCCGACCAGTGCGTTGAATACGAACCATGACCCGCATGAGACCATCCCGCATGTTCACAGCCGCCACCCTCGCCATGGCCTTCTTGGCCGTCTCGGCCGCTTCCGGGCAGCCATCGGGCTTCTCCAGCGGTAACTCATTGGTTCGGGCTTCGGTGCATGCCGAGCATACGACCGTTGGGCCGGATGCTCCGACCTCGCTCGCTCTGCGGTTTGCCATCCAGCCGGGCTGGCACACCTATTGGAAAAATCCGGGCGATACCGGGGCGGCGATGTCGGTGACTTACCAGGGGCCCGAATGGGCCGAACTTGGAGAACTGATCTGGCCGGTTCCCGAGCGGTACACCTCGCCGGGTGACCTCTTGGACTTCGTGCACGAGGGGGCCCCGATTCTGCTCGCCCCGCTCAGTATCGATCGGGAGGCGTGGGAGGAAGCGGGCCGACCTGAGTCGCTGAATTTCGAACTCGATTGCGAATGGTTCGTTTGCAAGGATGTCTGCCTGCTCGGCATGCAGACGCTGTCCATGGAATTGCCGGTCGATCCACAGGCCTTGGCGGATCGTCCGGTGGATCCCGAGCGTGCCTCGCTGTTTCGTCAGGCGCGGCAACGGTTTCCGGTTCCTCGCCAGGATGTCCCACGGGACGCATTCAACGCGGCGTTCAATGAAGGCCGGCTGACGATCCGGGCCGCAGGAGCGACTCGGCTTACTTTTTTCCCCGCCAGATCCGATGCGATGGCTCTGCCGCTGGACTCCTTGAACGAGGGGCAGCGCGAAGGTGACCGACTCGTGATCCGATACCGCGACGAGGCGTCCGAAGCGGAGCACCTGGAAGGGGTGCTGGTGATCGAGCGTCGGGAGGGCGAGAGCGGTCCGGTCCGCAAAATGGCGTACGAGGTCCGTGTTCCGGTTACGAAACAAGGCGAGGTGCCTGAACAAGATGGTGAGTCCGGAACACAGGGTTCGGATTGAAAAAGACTTCTTTCTGCGGCACGGCGTGCGTACGCTTTCCGCGTTCGATTGAGTGACCCCGCCGGCCCCATCCGGGTCGGCCCGAAGGAGAACACGATGAAGAAGAGCTCGAAACTCGGATTTGCAGGATTGTTCGCCGCCGGTGTGGCTGCGCTGGGCATGTCGGTCGCGACCGCGGCTCAGAGCACCGATGCGAAAGCGAAGGTCGGCGAGAAGGCACCGGACTTCACGCTGAGCGCGATGCAGGACGACAAGCAGCACACGCTGAGCGATTACACCAAGGACGGCAAGATCGTCGTCCTCGAGTGGTTCGCTCCGGACTGCCCCTATGTCGTGAAGCACTACCAGGACACCGAGAAGTCCACGATCAACAACCTGATCAAGGAGTTCAGCGACAAGGATGTGGTCTTCCTCGCGATCAATTCCTCGCACAGCGGCCACCCCTACGGCGGCAAGGACCGCAACATGGAGCGCATCGGCGAGTGGAAGATCGAGCATCCGATGCTCGTTGATGCGAACGGGCAGGTCGGCAAGGCCTACGGGGCGCGCACGACGCCGCACATGTACATCATCGACACCGACGGCGTGCTTCGTTACGCCGGCGGTCTGGACAACGACAGCAGCGCTCGCGGCATCGGCGATGTGAATTATGTCCGTCAGGCCCTGACGGAGATTCTCGCCGGAGAGACCGTCACCGTCACCGAAGCCCGTCCCTACGGCTGCAGCGTGAAGTACGCGAACTGATCGTCTGTCGATCAGCACCTGCGCAATGAAAAGCCCGGCTTCGGCCGGGCTTTTTCGTGGGCTGAGTGTTCACTCCGCGTCGAACAGGTCGTCCTTCGGCTCGGCCTTGGGGATCTGCGGGCGGTGCAGCAGCAGGGAGACGAACGCGAGCACGCTGAGCATGGCGATCGAGATCATGCCGACGGACTGGTACCCGTAGGGCTTCCAGGGCGACTCGGGGCGGATGGAGGTCGGGGTGTTGTCCTGCGTCCAGCTCGCTTGCATGAGCATGTCGCGTTCCCGCTCTGAGGTCGGATCATCGACACGGGTCAGCGTGACCTCGGCGCCGGGCTGTTCGAGGGCGGCGTGGATCTGTCCGAGCTGGCTGTTGAACTCCGAGGCGCTGCCTATGGAGCCGGCGACGCGGGAGAGAGAGCCCGCCGCGAAGATCAGGGGGAACACCAGTCCGACATGGATGCCGATCATGCCGAGTTTGCGGTTGCTCTTGATCATCAGCGAGAGCACGGCGGCGGCGATGGTGAGCGCGGCGGCGATCGCGGGGATGATGAACGCCGTGGCGGGCTTGGAGCCGGGGGGCGCGACGGACATCGTGACCCATCCGGAGATGAGCAGGCACACGGCGTAGACCAGCATGGTCAGTGCGAACTTGATCGGCACGGAAGACTCCTCGATTGGTCGGTGAATCGGTTCGGGGTCAGGCAACTTCGACGGTGCGGGTCGCGTGGGCGACGGCGGCTTCGGCCAGCAGCTCGACGGGGTCGAAAAGCGGCAGGCGAAGGGTGTGCGTGTTGAGCATGTTCGAGGCCTCGGATGCGCCGAGGATGAGCGCTTCGCAGCCGCGGGCGGCGAGCTTCTCGATCACGGTGTTCACGAGTTCGATGGATTCGGGGCGGACCCGGCCGTAGATGGCCTCGCCGAAGATGATCCGGTCGATGGCGATGGCGTCCTGCTCATCGGGGACATGGAGCTTAATCCTCCGCAGGCCGAGCATGGTCTGGTAGGTCGAGCCGAAAGTGACGAATTTGGTTCCGATCAGGCCGACATGCTTGCACTGGTTGGCCTCGATCGCGTCGGCGACGAGGGTGATCATGTTGAGCCACGGCAGTGGGGAGCCGACCTCGGCCAGCGGGAGGGCGTGGTGGGTGACATTGTCGGGGAGTACGCAGAAGTCGGCCCCGGCCTTGTGGAGGACTTCGGCCGACTGGCGGAGCATGGCCCCGACGGTGGGCCAGTCGTCGGACTTGATCGCCTCCACATAAGTGGAGAATGGCAGGTTGTGCAGGGTGATCTCTGGGCGCTCGGCCGGATCGGCGATTTCGGAGGCGCGGCGGCCGATCCGCTTGTAGCAGCTCGCCGACCCTTCGGGGCTGACACCTACGATTCCGATGTGCTTGGCCAAGGTGCCTCCTCCATGAGTTCGACTCGGGTGATAGGGTAGTCCACCGCGCGTGGATGTTCGACCGGCGCTGCCGGCTCTTGGGCCGATTCCACCAGTGTATAGGACGAAGAGCAGATTCCGATGACCGATCTTCGAAGCAGCCCGACCGATCCCTTTGCCCTGCTGGGTGTTTCCGCGGAGTTCCCGGTGGACGAGGCCCGGCTGCGACAGGCCTGGCTGAAGGCGACGGCCCTGAATCACCCGGATCGGGCGGCTGACCCCGCCGCCGCCCACCGAACGCTCTCGGCGGTCAACGAGGCCTACCGGACGCTCTCGGACCCGGAGCGGGCGGCGAACGCCCTGCTGGCCCGACTCGGCGGGCCGTCGCCGGACCAGGCCAAGGCCCTGCCCGACGGGTTCCTGATGGAGATGCTGGAGGTCCGCGACGAGCTGGAGGAGGCCAAGGCCAGCAAGGACCCGGCGAAGATCGCCAAGCTGGAGGCCTGGGCCAACGAGCAGCGGGGGATGTGGATCGAGCGGGTCAGTGAGCAGTTCGAGGCCTACGGCGAGCACAGCGACCAGCGCGATGCGATCCGCGAGTCGCTCAACGCGTGGCGGTACATCGAGCGGCTGATCGAGCAGCTGGACCCTGACTACTCGCCGGCGGAGGCGGACTTTGGGTGAGGGCAGGCGTTTCTTCCCGGCCGGACGACATTCCTAGGGACCGGGAAGCAAACGGCTTCTGGGAGTGGGTCGGAATCGGGTTCCGCCGTCGGCATGGCCTGCGTCCGACTTCGTCGGACTCCGACCATGGCACCCAAGAGATTCACCCGGCATCCAACCCGAAGTCCACCGACCGGGCCTGATGTGTGATCGCGCCGGTGCTGATGCGGTCCACACCGGTCAGGGCGACCTGTCCGATGGTTTCGAGGGTGATGCCGCCGCTGGCTTCGAGTTGGATGCTGCTGCCCGCATGCTGGCGCGTCGCGACGGCTTCGCGCAGCGTGTCTGGGGGCATGTTGTCGAGCAGGACGATGTCCACGAGGCCGGGCGTGTTCTGCTCTGCGTTCATTATGGTCTCGAACTGGGCGAGCGAGTCGACCTCGACCTCCACGAACTGCAGGTCGAACCGCTCGCGGGCGGTGGCGAGCGCTTCGAGGATGCCCTCCAGCCCGCGCGGGGCCATGGCGATGTGGTTGTCCTTGACGAGCACGGCATCGTGCAGGCCGATGCGGTGGGAGTACCCGCCGCCGCAGCGGACGGCGTATTTCTCGATGAGCCGGTGGCCGGGTGTGGTCTTGCGGGTGTCGAGCAGGCGGACGCGATCGGCCCCGGCGTCGCGGATGGTCCGGACATAGCGGTCGGTCAGCGTGGCGATGCCCGAGAGGCGGGAGACGAGGTTGAGCATCGTCCGTTCGATCGCGAGGACCGCGCCACGCGGGCCGATCAGTTCGCCGAGCAGGGTGCCCTTGTCGACCGAGCAGCCGTCGTGAACCGCCGGCTCCCAGTTGCATGAGCCTGGAGCGAAGACCGCGCAGATCGCCGGGATGAAGGCGAGGCCAGCGACCATTGCCCGCTCGCGGCTGCGGAGCATGGTCCGCACTTCGGAGCCGGAGACAGCATCGGCGACTGTGAGCGCCGAGGTGACATCGCCGGGGGTGCCGCCGACGCCGAGGTCTTCTTCGAAGCAGAGTTCGAGCAGACGCTCGACATGGCCCGAGGCCAGCACGCGCGAGGCGCAGTCGGCGAGCGGCAGCGCGTTCCAGTCGGCAGCGGTGGGGTGATGCGGCTGGTTCACACCGAGCGGATCCGCTGGATGGCCCCGGTGGTGCTGCGGCCTTCGAGGAGTTCGACGAGGGCGACCTCGCCGCCGTAGGACTCGACGAGGTCCGCGCCGACGACCTGAGACTTGGTGTAATCCGCTCCCTTGACGAGCACATCGGGCCGGAGGCCTTCGATGAGGCGCAGCGGCGTGTCCTCGTCGAAGACGATCACGATGGCGACCGATTCGAGCTCGCTCATCACAGTGACGCGGTCGTCCTCGTGGTGGACGGGGCGTTCGGGGCCTTTGAGGCGACGCACGGAGTCGTCGGAGTTCAGGCCGATGACCAGCAGGTCGCCGTGCTCGCGTGCCTTGCGGAGCAGCGCGATATGACCGGCGTGGATGATGTCGAAGCAGCCGTTGGTGAAGACGATCTTCTTGCCCTCGCGCCGGGCGGCCTCGACCTCGATGCGGGCCTCGTCGAGCGTGCGACGCTTGCCGATGAGCTCCTTGGCCTGTACGAGGACGGAGTGGTAGATGCGCTCGAAGGGGATGGGCTGGACGCCGAAGACCTCGACTTCGAGACCCGCCGCGGCGTTGGCGAAGCGGACGGAGTCGGGCCAGTCGATGCCGTTGGCCCGGGCGGCCATGAGCGCGGCGAGGACCATATCACCCGCGCCGGTGACATCGTAGACCTGGCGGGCGATGGTCGGCACGGCGCAGGGGTCGTTGCCCTTTTCGAGCAGGAGCGCGCCGTCGCGATCGAGCGTGAGGACGACGGCTTCGCAGTCGAGTTGGACGGCGAGGCGCTTGGCGAGCGCGGCGTTGTGGGCCGCGCGGTCGTCGGTGTTGCCCTCGGTGAGCGTGGTGAGGCCGGTGGCCCGCTCGGCCTCGGTGCGGTTGGGCGTGATGGCGGTGCAGCCGGCGTATTTGTCGTAGTCGTCGATGGAGGCGGGGTCGATGAGGATCGGCACGCCGGCCTCGCGTGCGGCGTCGATGACGCGCTTGCACAGGTTCGGGCAGCACACGCCCTTGTTGTAGTCCTCGATGGCGACGACATCGGCCTTGGGCAGCGCGGCGGTGAAGGCCTCGACGATGCGGTCGACGACTTCATCGGGCAGCGGTTTGCGCGACTCGAAGTCCACTCGGAACATCTTCTGCGGGTGGCGGTGCTGGGCGAGGCCGATGAGGTTGCGCTTGACCGTGGTGGGGCGGAGGGGGTCGCGGACCAGCCCCGCGGTCTCGACGCCGGACTCCTTGAGCACCTTGACGAGCAGATCGGCCTCGCGGTCGTCGCCCATCACGCCGAAGCAGCGGACCTTCGCGTGCATCGCGACGAGGTCCATGCAGACATTGGCGGCCCCGCCGGGGGTCTCGACGGTCCGCCGGGCGGTCAGGACGGGGACCGGGGCATCGTTGGTCAGCCGCTCGGCATCGCCGTAGACGAGCTGGTCGAGCATGAAATCGCCGACGACGAGCGCGCGGATCGGCTTCCAGTGGGCGAGTTTGTTGAGCAGGTCATCCACGCGGGGATTGTAGCCGATCGGGGCCGGATGCCGCGGCAGCGAGCAGGGCCTCGCGCAGGGTGTCATCGCCCTGGCGCAGTTCGATCGTGACCTCGGCGACGAGCATGCGATCGAGCAGCGGGTGGTTGAGCCGCTCGATCTTCACCCAGTCCTTGCGGGTGGTGATGATGCGGCCGTCGGGTGCGCTGCGCTGGAGGCGGTCGAGATCGGTCAGCGTCCAGTGGTGGTGGTCGGGCATGATCATGTGCGAGCGGACATCGAGCCCGGCCCGACGGGCCATCGCCTCGAAAGCGCTGGGGTTGCCGATGCCGCTGGCGAGGGTGACGGGGTGAGCGCGGAGGTTGGACGGCTGGTGGCGCTTGCCCTCAAGGTCGATCAGATCGGTCCACGCGTGGGCGCAGGTGGCGGTGCGCAGGTTCGGGAAACGGTCAAGCAACTGTGAGAGCATCGCGCTGATGGCGTTGTCGGCGGCGGATTCGGCGTGTGTGAGGATGGCGAAATCGGCACGGTTCAAGGAGTCCACCGGCTCGCGCAGCCAGCCCGCGGGCAGGCAGCGGTCGGCGAACACATCGCGGGTGGCGTCGAGCAGCACGATGTCGAGATCGCGATGCAGGAAGCGGTGCTGGAAGCCGTCGTCGAGCACGATGCACGAGCAGTTGTGTTTCTCGATCAGCGCGATCGCTCCGGCGAAGCGGTCCGGGTTCGCAGCGACCGGCGTGCCGGGGCAGCTCGCTCGGTACTCGCGCTGCTCATCGGATTCGTGACCGGGCTTGGATTTGTAGCCGCGCATCGCGATTCCCGGCGTGTGTCCGGCTTCGCGCAGCATGGCGACGACCATCGCGACGACGGGCGTCTTGCCGGTGCCGCCGACGCTCAGGTTGCCGATGCTAATCACCGGGACATCGACCCGGCGCACGCGCTCGCCGCGATCGAAGGCGCGGTTGCGCCGGGTCACGACCGCGCGGTAGATGGGCTCGACCAGGGCGCCGATGGGTCTGGGAACGGGTGCACGGTTGCGCCGGTCGGTGCTCACGCCGAGGCCTCCGGCTGGGCCACGATGCCGAGGCGCGCGAGTTCGGGGACGAGACGCTGCATGGGCAGTCCCATGATCGAGGTGTCATCGCCCTCGTACTCGATGGGCCAGCCGTCGGCGATGCGCTCGTGCAGGTTGTAGCCGCCGGCCTTGCCCCGCCAGCCGCCGGTGTCGAGATAGCTCTCGATCTGCGCCGGCGTGATCGCGCCGACGCAGACCCGCGAGCGGTCGACGAGCCAGACGCGCTCGCCCCGGGTGATCAGGCACACCCCGGTCAGGACGCGGTGCTCTCCGATGATGAGTGCGCTGACGATGCGCAGCGCATCTTCGCGGTCGGTTGGTTGACCGAGGATTTCGCCTTGTTTGTGAACAACCGTATCGGCGGCGAGGACGACGGCTTGGGACTGCTCTTCGGCGGTGAGTGTGTCCCACGCCGCACGGGCTTTCATCCACGCGAGCGATGCGACCCAGCCCGCGGCGGAGACGCGCCCTCGGACGAGCTGGCCGTCGTCGATGGGCGGCTTGACCGCGCGGTGCACGAAGCCGTGCTGCACGAGCAGTTGCCTGCGGCGCGGCGAAGTGCTGGCGAGGATCAGGCGCGGTGGGGGAGCGGTCACTTCTCGCTCCTCGCGTTGGCCGGGTCGGAACTGCTCAGGCGGGCTTCGACCGCTCGGATGACCTCGTCGGTGGTGATGAGCTGCATCAGGCGCAAGCCCGCGGCCTCGTCCTTGTGCGTGATGCCTTCGAGCGAGTCGGCGTGCTGGAGGACATCGCCATCGCGTCGGTAGGGCCCGACCTTGGCGGTGTCGGTCGGACCGAACAGCGCGACGATGGGCCGGTCGTAGCCGACGGCCATGTGCAGCGCTGCCGAGTCGTTGGCGAGCACGATCGAGCTTGACGCGATCAAGTGCATCAGCCCGCCGATGGAGGTGCCGCCGACGAGGTCGATCACGCGAGCGTTCGCCTCGGCGAGTTCGAGCAGGGGAGCGCACTGGTCGCGTTCGGACGGCGCACCGACGATGGCGATCGGGCGATCGGTGTGGTCGAGCAGCCACCGGCAGACCTCGGCGAACCGCTCGATCGGCCAGCGCTTGCCCGGCCAGCGGCTGGTCGGCGCGATCACGATCGGGGCGCGGTCTAGAAGGCCGCCCGGCAGTTCAGCGCGGCACTCGGGCGGAGCGTGGAGGCGCATGTCCATGACCGGTTCGATGCCCAACGCCCGGACGAGGTCCAGCATCTGATCGACGGTGTGCGGATGGCCGCTGGGAGGTACCCGCTCGGTGTAGTTGACCCAGGCGAGTTCGCGGGCGTCGGCGTGACCCACCCGGGTGGCGGCTCCTGTTGCTCTCGCCATCAGGCCGCTGCGGGCGAGGCCCTGGCAATCGAGGACGAGGTCGTACCCCGGTGAGCGGAGGGTTCGCAGCAGTGATCCCATTGCGGCCCGCGGTTCGCGACGGTGCAGTTTGCCGATCGACATCCCCCGGCGGTCGAAGGGGATCACGCCGGTCAGGGCCGGGTGGGCCCGCACGGCATCGATGAACTCCTTCTGCACAAGCCAGTCGATGCGAGCTTCAGGGAAGGCCGCGCGCAGACTCACCAGCACCGGGACGCTGCGGCAGACATCGCCGAGGGCGCTGGGCCGGATGATGAGGATGCGCTCGAAGCTCATGGGCCATCAGGGTACCGGGCGGAGCAGCCGGTGGCACGGATCAGACCGTGGTGACGCGCATGACTTCGGAGACGGTGGTCAGGCCGCGCCGGGCTTTGACGAGGCCGTCGTCCTGGAGACGCGAAAGGACACCGTCGGCCATGCCCTGCCGCACGATCTTTGCGGCGTTGGCCCGGTTCATGACCATCTCGCGGATGGGTTCGTTGATCCGCAGCAGTTCGTACACGCCGACGCGCCCGCGGTAGCCGGTCTGGAAGCAATTCTTGCATCCCGTGCCGCGTGTCAACTGTTCGCCCTCGTCGAGCACAACATCTTCGGGCAGGTCCGCCGCCTCGGGGGTGTACTTTTCAGCGCACTGGTCGCAGACGCGCCGGACCAGGCGCTGGGCGAGCACGCCCTCGACCGAAGACGCGGCGAGGTAGGGCTCGACGCCCATGTCGAGCATGCGGGGCAGGGCTCCCGCCGCGTCGTTGGTGTGCAGGGTGGAGAAGACGAGGTGGCCCGTGAGCGAGGCCTGCACGGCGGCCTCGGCGGTTTCCTTGTCGCGGATCTCGCCGATCATGATCACATCCGGGTCGTGACGCAGGATGGAGCGGAGCCCGGCGGCGAAGTCGAGGCCGACCTTGTGGTTCACCTGGATCTGGTTGACGCCTCCCACATGGTATTCGACCGGGTCCTCCACGGTGATCGCCTTGATCTCGTCGGAGACGATGCGGTTGAGCGAGGCGTACAGCGTGGTGGACTTACCCGAGCCGGTCGGTCCGGTGACGAGGAGGATGCCGTGCGGACGGCTGATGAGCTTGTCCCAGGTCTTCACGATGTGATCGGGCATGCCCAGGTCGTCGAGGGTCATGAGGACCGCCGACTTGTTGAGGATGCGCAGCACGATGCCCTCGCCGAAGAGCATCGGGATCACGCTTACGCGCAGGTCGAACTCGCCGCCTTTTCGACGCACCGTGATGCGCCCGTCCTGGGGCTTGCGTTTCTCGGCGATGTTCAGACTCGCCATGATCTTGATGCGGCTGACGATGGCCGATCCGAAGCTGTGGATCGTAGGGGGAACATTCGCGCGCTGGAGCACACCGTCCACACGGTAGCGCACGGAGAGCTTGTTCTCGTAGGGCTCGATGTGGACATCGGTGGCGCGGCTGTCGATGGCCTCGAAGAGCAGCTCGTTGACGAGCTTGATGACCGAAGCTTCCTGAGCGGCCTCGGCTTCGCTGGCCTCGGCGTCGAGCCCCTCGTCGGTGAGCTCGGCATCACCCCGGCCACGCGACATGGCTTCGAGCGTGTCGCCGCCGACGCCGTAGTGCGTGCGGATGAAATTACGGAGTTCCTCTTCTTCGGCGAGCACCAGTTCGATCGGGCAGCCGACCATGAGACGGAGCTCGTCGAAGACGCTGAGGTCGAACGGATCGGCGGTGGCGACGCGGAGGGCTCCCGGTGAACCGTTCGAAGGCGGACGCCGCTCGATCGGGACGCACCGCTGGCGGAACACGATCTGGGGAGGGATCGCCTTGAGCACCTCGTCGCTGACCGAGAGCTCCGTCAGATCGATGACGGGGAGATCGAACTGCTCGCCGATGGCACGGGTGACCTCGTCGTCGCGGACCATGCCCCGCTTGATGAGGACCTGATCGAGTCGCTCGCCGGTCTCGCGATGCTCCAAGAGGGCCATCTCGAGCTGTTCGCTCGTGATCAGGCCTTGGTCGAGCAGTATGGTGGCGATTCCCATGACATTCCTATCGTATCAATCGACCCGCCCGGATCAGAGGGAAATTTCCGGTGAATCGACCCGTTCGAAACTCCCGTTATCGGGCTTCGCTCGGCCTGTTCTGCCCGGTCTGGGTGGGGTCGGGGTAGGTCGCCGAGGTTCGGTCGGTCTCCCAGACCGTCACCGCATGCACCGCACATGTACCGCCGAAGGTTTGGCGGGATGCTTCATCCAATCGCTCGAAGAACACCTGCGCGATGTTCTCCACGGAAGGGTTCACTCCGCCGTCGGTCGCAAACTCTTCCGTGTCCTCGTTGAGGTGCGTGTGGTCGAACCGATCGATGATGGCCGCTTCGACCAGGTGCTCGATCTGTGCCAGCGAAACCGGTTCGGCGCTGCGAGTATCGACGCTGAACGCGGCTTCCACGCGGTAGTTGTGGCCGTGCCCGTTCGGGTTGTTGCAGCGCCCGAAGGTTCGCCGGTTTTCGTCGTCGCTCAGGTCTGGGCAGTGCAGTCGGTGAGCGGCGGCGAAATCGAACTGCTGGCGGATGATGGCCTTGGACATGTCGGATGTTCTCCCTTCAACTCGATAGGTCGGGGTCAGAGACCAGCTCAGGCCGGTGGCGATCGGCAGAGCAGCGGCGGCCTGTTTCAGCAGTGCCGGCAGGAGGACCGCGGGTTCCGTGGAGGGTGCATCGTGGCAGCACCGCTCGATCAACGGGATGAGGCGGTCCCGGGCGATCCGGTCCAGTTCCTTGATGTTGATCAGATAGCCCGTGACGGGGTCTGGTGTTCCATGCACGGTGAGGGTCAGTTCGTAGTACCGACCAAGGCCTCGCATGGCTGGCTTGCCGCCGAACCCGTTCGATCCGTGGAAATCTTTGTCTACGGGTTCCTCCGAAGGATCCGTCGGGTTGATACAGAATCGCACGGTTCGCTGGAGTTGGATCATCAGAGGGTATTGTTAGCACGCCGGCGCACACTGTTCGACACCGGCATAGAGTCCGACTGTATTTTCCATTCTCCTGATTCTGGATGAGTGTTGCATGAAAACGATTGGAACACTGTTTGGGGCGTTGGCTCTGATTGCTGCCACTGGCTGTTCGGAGCCATCACCGTCCGCGGTGACGGGCGGTACATCCGTGTCTGATGGGGCATCACCTGCGGTTCCCGGCAAGGACGCGGCCGATGCCGCACCTGACGCGGATCGCTATGTGCTCGATTCAACTGTCGACCTGATTACGGGAGAGCCGATCGATCTGAACTCGTATCGAGGCAAGGTGCTGCTGATCGTCAACACTGCCAGTCAGTGCGGGCTGACCGGGCAGTACGCTCAGTTGCAGCAAATCCATGAGGAATTCCAAGCCCAGGGGTTTGAGGTTCTGGCATTCCCGTCGAACGATTTCCAGCAGGAGCGGGGCACGAACGAGGAAATCGCCGAATTCTGCGAGGCCCGTTTCGGTGTCACCTTCCCGATGTTCGCGAAGGTCGCCGTCAAGGGCGAGGACGCTCACCCGCTGTTCGCAAGGGTCAACGAACTGAGCGAGGAACCCAGTTGGAACTTCACCAAGTACCTCATCGATCGTGAAGGTCGGCTCGTCGAGCGGTTCGATCCCCGTACGGTCCCGGATTCCGAAGCCCTGGTCTCACGGATCCGAGAACTGCTGGATCAGAGCTGATCGGACTGCCCCAGCGGGGTGGTCTCTGCCGATATGCTGTTTCTGTGGCGACCTATCGTTACATCGCGACCGGTCCCTCGGGGCGAACGACCGGGGTTCTGACCGCCAGTTCAGAGCAGGCGGCGGCATCGGAACTCGCCCGGCAGAACCTGGCTCCGATCAGCATCACCGCTTCGAAAGCGGGTACGGAGAAGGGGCTGCGCGTGCCGGCCTCTCAATTGGCCCTCGCGTACCGGCAGGTCGGCGATCTGCTTCGGGCTGGCGTTCCGCTGCTCCGGTCCATCCGCCTGATCGGTCGGCGACGCAGCGCTCCGAAGCTTGCGGCGGCTTTCACCGCGCTTGCCGATCAGGTTGAGGACGGTGTCGAACTCGCCGCGGCGATGGAGCAGCAGCCGGAGGTGTTCCGCTCGATCCATATTGCCATGATCCGGGCCGGCGAAAAGGGCGGTTTTCTGGAACAGTCGCTGGAGCGGCTTGCGGAGTTTGTCCAGGGGCAGGTTGAGCTTCGGCGCAAGATTGTCGGGGCCAGCGTATATCCCGTGATGATCGCGTTTGTCGGTGCGCTGATCCTGCTGGCGGTGTTTGTGTTCTTCATCCCTCAGTTCCGTGAGTTGTACGCCGACCTGGAGCAGATCCCTGCGGTGACTCAGGTGCTCATGGCGATTTCCGCGGCGATCACGACGAGCTGGTACATCGGTCTGATTCTGGCTGCCGGGGCCGTGGGAGGGGTCTGGTGGGTGGCTCGGAATCCTGGTGCGAGAGCGGCATTGGGGCGTGCCGTGACCCGTACCCCAAAAGTGGGCGGTCTGCTGAAGGATCTCGCGGTCGCTCGGTTCACGAGGATTCTGGGGACACTGCTGGCGAGCGGTGTGCCGATGTTGGCAGCGCTGCGGATCGCCAAGGACGCCGCGGGCTTTGAGGCCATGGCCAGGGCTATTGAAGATGCCACCGAGGCGGTGCGGAGCGGTGACACTCTGGCAGGACCGCTGGGAGAATCCGGCCTGTTTCCTGACGATGTGCTGGAAATGATCGCGGTTGCAGAGTCGGCGAATAACCTTGATGAGGTGCTTGTAGGGGTGGCCGAAACTCTTGAGAGCCGGGTGGATCGGGTGCTGACCGCCACGGTCAAGCTGATCGAGCCGATCCTGCTCCTCGGCATCGCCGGGGCGATCGTTTTCGTAGCGGTGGGGCTGCTTTTGCCGATGCTGAAGTTGACCAGCGGCATCCAAATGTGAAGCATGCGGTATGACGGGAGGCGTGGGGAACGCGCCAAGCGTCTCGCGGCATCCCGATCCCGACCAGTCGTCGCAGTTCATCAACGGAGTGAGTATTCATGCAGCGCACCAGTGTTTCCAAGTCCTCGGCCCGCCGTCGCGGCTTCACGCTCATCGAGGTCATGATCGCGATCGCGATCGTTGTTGCCCTGATCGCCATTGTCGGGATCAATGTCATCGGGCAGCGGGACACCGCGAACCAGGGGCAGGCCAAGATCCAGATGGGCAACATCGAGAACGCGCTGCAGAATTTCTATCTCGCGTTCAACCGTTTCCCCACCGACGATGAAGGCATTGAGGTGCTCTGGAATCAGCAGGCGTTGGTGGTCGAGACCGAGGAAGAGGAGGCGCTGTGGCAGCGCTTCCTCGAGAAGCCGGCTCCGCAGGACCCGTGGCGGAACGAGTGGGGCTACCGCGCGGAATCGGAGTTCGGTCTTCGCTACGACCTGTGGTCCAATGGCCCCGATGGCGAAGAGGGCACGGACGACGACATCACGAATTGGACCGAAGAGGACGAGGCCGGCGGATTCGGCGCCGGGTGATTCCATGCGACGCGACCGGCCGAATCATGCCTCCGTCTCGGCGGGGTACACCCGGCCTGCGTTCACGCTGATCGAAGTGATGATCGCGACCGGCATCATCGTGGCGCTGCTCGCGGTTGCCACTCCGGTGCTCGTATCGTCCTTCGGAGATCGGCGCATCGAAGCCGAGGCCGAGCGGCTCGGAGCGGTGATGGCGAGTTTGCGTGCGGAAGCGGCACGCACTCGTGAGAGTCTTGCTCTGCACTTGATTCCTGCCGACGGCTCTTATGGCGGTGAGGTTCTCATCGGACCGTTCGAACGGCCCGATGAGACCGCTGCGTTCAACGGCATGCCATCGAACGCTCCGATCGAGCAGTCTGAATACCGAGAGCGGGTGGTGTTCGAAGCGAAGCGGCCGCTGCGGCTGTCTGTCGAGCAGCCGTCGAACGATGTGCAGCGCAGCTTGCAGGTCACCGGGAGTGCTTCTTCGGTCCCGGAGGCGAGCATACAACCCGAACGGATCCGGATCGCGGTGTGTACGGCGTCCGGTCAGATTCTCGCCTCAAGACCGCTCTGGCTGTCGGACGGTCGCAGTATGTACCGTGTTGAGGTTGGATCTGGAGTTGGCAACGCGGTGCTGTCTTCGCGGCGGATTATTCCAGAATTCGAACCATTGCCCGATGATTCCGATGTCGCTGGCGAGGTGGGGCAAGGCGACCGCTCGCCGGGACTCGAAGACGGAGCGAATCCATGAACTCTCGTCGATCGGGCCTTCTGCTGCTGGAAGTGGTGATCGCTCTGGCGATCTTCGTGGCGGTGGGCACGCTCATTCTGTCGACGATCCGTCAGGCGATGCTTTCGACTCAGCAGGCAAGAGACATTGTTCGCGCTGAAGACTTTGCCGCGTCGGTGCTGGCGCTGATCGAGAGTGACCTTGATACGCCGGAGAACCTCAACGGCCCTTTACCCGACTGGGACCCTGAGGAAGGATTTTTCGGAGGGGCGATCGCCGGGGCGGCTGCGAGGGGTTTCGGTGGGATGCGGAACGAAGAGTGGATCATCGAGATAGAGACCGGTCCTGCCGGCATGCCGGGCTTCAGCTCCATCATCGTGACGGTCATGCTCGATGGCAGGCCGGGGGTGATCGCCAGCCGCGAAACGCTGGTCCCGCTCACGGGGACGACTCTCAGTTCCATTGGAGCCTCGCCATGATCCATCGGCGTGGGTTCACTCTGGTTGAGGTGCTTCTTTCGCTGGTGATTCTGATCATCCTCGCGAGCAGCATCGGCTGGGCGGTTCGGGAGATGCGCGAGAAGACGATGATCCTGCGCAGAGTTTCTGATGACCTGGCCGTGTGCACCTCCATCTACGAACTGCTGGACGCTGCGATCACCAACGGCCTCGCGCTCGACCCCGGGTCGGGCGGGGCCGGAATCCGCGGCAATAGCGAATCCATCGACATCGTGTCGCGCGGCGTGCTGGCGGACCTCGAGGCGGATCAGGGAGCGCTCGCTGGTCTGACCCGTCTGCGGGTCGAATTCGACCCCCGTTCTCCGGTGCTCCGGGTTGGCCGTTCAGGGGGGACTGGCACGCCGTCGATGCAGCCGGTGTCCCGGCGCATCGAGCACATCCGCTTCCGGTATCACAACGGACAGGAGTGGGGCGAATCCTTTGACAGCGCTGCCCAAGGCGGGCTGCCGGTCGCGATCGAGGTATCGATCTGGATAGCCGGCGCGCTCCAGGAACGAGCCGACCCGCCGGAACCGGATGCCTTCGCAGATACCGGTGCATCGGGCGAAAGCGATCCATTTGAGTTTGATGGGATGGGAGCACCGATCCGAGGCGATCTGGATGAGCAGCCCGATGTTCCAGAACGCAGGCCCGACCGTTTCAGGATTTTCACGGTCCTGGACGGCCCGGTGGTCGACGCCGCCCGTGCGGAACTGCCTGAGGTTGGAGGTCTGCCATGACCTTCAGGAAGGGCTCGATCCTGTTCGGTGTGATGCTGGTTGTTGTGCTCGCCACGCTGGT
>CBFGVX010000025.1:0-36093 GCA_965652425.1 uncultured bacterium
CGGGCGAGGGCGTGCTGGATGATGCCGTGCCGGTGCGGGTGGTCAGCGCAGGTGCACAGGGTGTGCCGCGCGTGATCCACGCCGATGGCGTCAAGTTTGAGTTTCGCGCTCTCGGGCCAGCCGCCGGTGGCCATGGCCAGAGCCGCGCCATCGCGGCCGGCGAGCGAAGCGAGGATGTCCGGCACACCCGGGACCGGGGTGATGGTGCGCTGCAGGTCGACGAGATCGGCGGTGACCAGTTCGATGAATCGGACTCGCGTCGCGGAACAAAGCCGTCCGGCGTCCTCCCCCGCGCGGTGCAGCCCGATCAGTTCGTGCGTGATCGCCTCGTCGGTGGTGTCGGCGTAGGTCGCCCAGTCGGTGGAGATCCCGGACACGCCGAGCACTTCCTCGATCGCGCGGGCGAACAGGCGCTCATCGAGGTCGTTGGAGCGGGCGAGGGTTCCGTCGATATCGAACAGGTAGGTGGTCATCGCGGGCAGGGTACCCGCTGGCTCAGCGCCCGGCTCCGACGAGTGGCTCGGTCTCGGCTTCACGCGTGATGCCCAGTGAAGCAAGCTTCTCGCGCCGGACCTCTTCGTGGACGCTCCAGTAGTGCTCGAACGAGTCGCGGATATCGCGCCCGACCATGGCCTGGATGCCGCCGGCGCTGAACTCGGCCCGCTTGGCATCGTCGGCGAGCAGTTCGACCATGGCGTTCACCCAGAGGTCGGTCGCCGCGCCGGGGAGCACATAGCCGGACTGGCCATCGCGCACGATGGATTTCGGGCCGCCCTGATCGCTGACGAGCGCCGGCAGGCCCGAGGCCTGCGCCTCCATGACCGCCTGCCCCAGCGTGTCGGTGAGAGAGGGGAAGACGAACAGGTCGGACGAGGCGTACAGCGTGGCGAGTTCCTCGCCCTTGCGGAATCCGAGGAAGTGCGCGCCGTGGTGGCGCAGGGCCTGCTCCATCTGCTTTCGGTACGGCCCGTCGCCGATGACGATCAGCTCGGCGTGGATGCCGCGGCTCTCGCAGTGCGAGCGGACCTTCTTCCACATCTGCGTGACGATCGGCAGATTCTTCTCGACGCTCACGCGACCGACATACAGCACCTTCAACCGCTTGGCGGGATCGCATCCGGCGGGGTCGATGCCGAGGTCGGTCCAGATCGCGCGGTTCTCGAAGCGGTGCCCGAAGTCGCCGGTGTCGATGCCCGAGGCGAGCGTGACCATCATCTCTGAGTTGATGCCGACGCGGTGCATCTCCTCGTTGAACTGCTCGGAGCGGCTGAAGACGCGGGAGAAGGTCTTGTAGAAGAACTTCATGTACAGCTCGGTGGCCTTCGTGAAGCCATGGTCGTCAAAGAGCTTGTCGACATAGCTCGGGAAGTCGGTGTGGTAGGTCCCGACGAGCGGCACACGCAGCATCTTCGCGGCGATGAACCCGATCACCCCCACGCCGCCGGGCGTCGAGACATGGATCACATCGGGGCGCTGCTCTTCGGCCCAGCGGAGCATCTTCATGAAGGGGGGCACCACCGCGTCGAGCTGCTCGTACTTGGGCATGGGCATGGCCATGACCGGTTCGAAGTTCTTGATGTTCGGGTAATCGGGAACCTCGAAGCGGGTGGAGGTGACCACGGTGAGGTCCCTCCCGCTTTCGTGCGCGAGCTTCGCGACATTCTGGATGAAGCGGGAGACCCCGTTGACATCGCCGAGCGTGTCGGTGAACTGCAGGACCTTGAGCGGTCGATCCAGCGGGCTTTGGCCGTCGCCGGGGGTCGCGGTGGCGTGCTCCAGGCGCTCGAGCATGTCGCGCTCCTTGTTCTGGTGGAACAGCGAGAACAGGTACGGCACCTGGGCAAGCTGCACGAGAAGATAACTCAGGGCGTGGTCGATCACCTCGCGCCGGTCGCCCTCGGCGATCGCGCTGAGCGTGCCGCCTCGGAGTGAGCGGATCAGCGCGGCCCCCAGTTCGTCGGCGAAGTCGGCCATGCGGTCGTGGCTGCTCACCGGCGCGCCGTTCGCCCAGGTCGACGGGTCGAGGTTCGCCTCGAGGTCGGGGAAGCGCTCGAGCACCGGTCCGAGTTCGGCCCGGAGCGCATTGAGCAGCGGAAGCGAGCGCGAGCGCTTGCCGGTGAGCCGCCCGATGGTGCGGCGCCGGGCTTCGGAGGCGATCAGCCGGACCTTGGTCGGCCTGGGCATATCGATGCCGGCGAATCGGACGAGCTTCGAGGCGATGTACTGACTGCGTACCGAGCCCCGGTCGCTGACCCGCTTGGCGGCCCAGTTCGCGGTCACGGTCGAGAGCTGGTGCGCGAGCAGCGAGGCGTGCCCGCCGACACCTCCCACCACGCCCTGCGCCAGCATGAGCCGGCGCAGGAACTCGGCGGTTGCCGGCGTGCCGCCGTGCGGCTCGAAGCGGGTCAGTTTCTGCCCCGATTCGTGCCGGATGCCGGTCCAGGTGCGCCCGATGTTGAGCAGGGCGTGATCGTCCGAGCCCGCGCTGACCGCCTTCACCCACGGTCGCGACCAGTACGAGCGCATCTCGTGCTTGCGCTCGAGTTGCTGCGTCAGCGCGGGCGTGAGGCGGCGCAGGTAGCGCTCCACGACCGAGCGATGGCTCACGCTGTGAGCGCCGTTCAGAGTCTCCCAGCCCTTGAACAGCAGGACCGCGCGCTCGAGGTGCCACTCGGTCAGCTTGCCGTTCTGCACATACAGCGGGTGCGCGAACGAGTGCGGCAACTGGTGAATCCGCAGCCAGTCGGAAAACGCGTACACATCGGCGCGTAGGTTGTACTGCTCGATCTGCTCGGCGAGATCGGGCGAGAGCCCCCACACGAGCACATGCAGCAGGCAGCCGTCCTCTGGGAAGCGCACGCTCACTTCCTGGCCGATGATCAGGTTCTCGAAGCCCCGATCCACGAGCGACATCACGCCGGCGATCGTGTCGTGGTCGGTGATCGTGACGAGGTCCATGCCGCGCGCGATCGCCTGGTCATACACCTTCTCGGGCGGCGAGTAGCTCTCGGGCATGTTCGTGAGCAGGCCGACCGCGCGGTTCACGGGCTTGTTCGACGCCGACGAGTGGCAGTGCAGGTCGATGCGCGTGAGCTGCGCCACGATCTCTTCAAGTGAAGCCCGCGGCTCAGCCGTCGCGAGCGGCTTCGCTTCAGAAAGCGAAGAAACAGGGGTGCGAGCGCGGGGCGACAGCGTAGCGGTGGCGGAATCGATCATCTCGTGTGCTCCCAGAGCCGTGGCCCGATCGTTTCGACCGCGGCTTCCATGCGTGCGGTTGACCTCGATGGATCGCAGAGATTTCGGGACGGCGCGGGTCGCGCAACGGCCCCCGCGTACGGACATACCTCTCGCCGGTGCGGGCCGATTCCGCCTCAGCCCGCGCTCTGCACGACGCGTGTTCATCGAGCCGCGGCGGCCTGCCGCAGATTCGTCGCCAGAGTTGGGAATAGTTTACCGCTGGGCGGTGTTCACCCATCTCCGGTTCGCCGGCTCGCTCGATTAAGTTTTCTTGGCCGGGCGCTCTCGAAATCTGAACACAGCGCTTTGAAGTCCGCGATCGCGCCCCTACCGTTCCTTTCTCTCGTTTCCCTCGCGGCATATCCACCGCCGCCATTTCAGGAGATCACCATGCCACGCCTCAAAGTCGTCGATCCCGCCAAAACCTCCGGACGCGTCAAGGAAGTCTTTGACGGCCCGCTCAAGGGCAAGCACCTGAACATCTTCAAGGGCCTCGGCAACGCCCAGAGCGGCCTCGATGCGTACCTCTCTCTGAACCAGGCCCTCAGCAAGTCCGCGTTCTCCGCAACCGAGAAGGAAGCCATCGCCCTGATCGTCGGCGAGAAGAACAACTGCGACTACTGCGTCGCCGCCCACACCGCCATCGGCAAGGGCCACGGCCTCACCGAGGAACAGACGGTCAAGATCCGCAAGGGCGAGCCGATCGGCGACGACCGGATCGACGCGATCGTCACCCTCGCGGGGCGCATCGTCGAGACCCGGGGCTTCGTCGAAGATCAGGACCTCGAGCAATTCAAGAACGCCGGCTTTGACGACGGCGCGGTCGTGGACCTCATCGTCGCGTACTCGCTGAATGTGCTGACGAACACCTTCAACCACATCAACGAAACGCAGGTCGACTTCCCGAAGGTTCCCGAACTCGTCTGAAGCTCTCGAAGAATCGTACAAACCCAAAAACGAAAGCGCCCCGGTGCTCTGCGCAGCGGGGCGGTTTCGTTTGAAGGCCCCGCGCCGGTGGAGGCAACCGACGCGGAGCGGACCAGGGAGGGTTCGCACCTCAAAGGTCCGATGCAGAAACCCGCCGGGCAAGCGTGCGGGGGGACTCCCCGCTGCCGGGGGTTCGGTTCTGCGGTTTGGGGTACGCTACGGACATGGACGCGACGCAAAGGCCCCATATTGCCCTCTATCCCGGCTCCTTCGACCCGCCGACCTTCGGCCACCTCGATGTCATCCGGCGCGGCAGGCGGATGTTCGACCGGATCATCGTGGGCGTGGGGCGCAACCCCGATAAAAGCAATCTTTTCACCGCCGAGGAAAGGGTCGATCTGATCCGCCGCCTATGCGATCAGATGGTCCGGGAAGATCCCGATTCCAGCCCGGTCAGCGTCGAGCCCTACGACGGCCTGACAGTGGACGCCGCCAAACGCCTGGGAGCGACAATCCTGCTGCGCGGCGTGCGCAATCTCAACGACATGCAGTACGAGGCGCAGCAGGCCGTCACCAACCGCGAACTGGCCGGCCTCGAAACCGCCTTCGTCGTCGCGGGCCAGTCCTTCGCCTATGTCAGCTCCACACTGATCCGGCAGGTCGCCGCGATGGGGTCGGACCTGAGCGTGCTGTCCTCCATGTGCCCGAAGCCGGTCATCGATGCGCTGCTCGAAAAGAAACGCGCGAACCATCCCCTCCTGCAACGCACCAGCGGCTGATCGCCCGATCCCAGATCATGACACTGAACCATCGCATCATCAGCATCGGCACGCTCGACAAGAACCCGTTCTGGTCGCGCGAAGACGAGCCGCGCACCGGGCACTCGACGACAACACTGGTTCGATCCGGAGATGTCACGATGCTCGTCGACCCGGGCCTCCCGGCCACGGCCCTCGGCGCGCGGCTCAAGGAGCGCAGCGGCCTCGAGCCCGCCGACATCACCCATGTGTTCCTGACCAGCTTCCACCCCGACACCCGGCGCGCGATCGAACTCTTCGACGGGGCCAAGTGGCTCATCTCGCAGGCCGAGCGCGAGGCCGTCGGCGTGCCGCTCGCCCGGCAGCTCGGCGCTGCGGCCGAGCAGGGCGAGACCGAACTCGCTGACATGCTCAAGCGCGAGGTTGCGCTGCTCCAGCGATTCGAAGCAGCACCCGATCGCATCGCGCCGGGCGTCGACCTGTTCCCGCTGCACGGCGTCACGCCGGGCATGACCGGCCTGCTGATCGGGCACAAGCGGTACACGCTGCTCATCGCCGGCGACGCGATCCCCACCAGCGAGCATCTGGAACACGGGCAGGTCCTTAAACGAGCCGTCGATGTCGCCGCGGCGAAGGAATCGCTTCAGGAAGCCATCGACATCGCGGATCTGTTCATCCCAGGACGGGACGGCATGCTCGTGAACCCCATGAGGGGACCGTTCTGAGGATCGCCTACACTAATGGCATGAACACCCATCGCATCGCGTTCAGAGCCATCCCGCTTCTGCTGCTGTTTTCGGCAATCTCGGTCGCCGCAGCCCAGCCCGGCACGCCGAATGGCCAAACCGAACAGGACCCCCCCGCGGTGACAATGGGCAAGCGCGTGCTCGCGGTACGCGTGCAGATCCCGCGTGTCTCAACGCTGGTCATCGCGACGGATACCGACGCCTACACGCGGGCGATCGGCTCGTGGTCGCTCGAGCAGCGCTTCCCGGTGCTCATCGACGACGGCACACCCCAAGCCCGCCACAACATCGCCCGCTTCATCCATTCATACAAACCAAAGCAGATCCTGCGTCTCGAAGGCGAGGGCGAAGCCACGCGCGAGGCGATCGATCGGGCAATCGCGAGCGCGTGGGGCACCGGTGAAGAACAGAGCGTCACGGACCGCTGGAGAGAACTCTCGCTGGTCCCGCCCGGTGTGGTCGTTGCATCAGAGAGCGATCCCGCATGGACCGCAGCGCTCGCGCTCGGCGCGGAGCGAGGACAGCCGATCGTCTGGGTCGATCATCGGCCCCGTTCGCTCAACATCGTTGAGCCGGAGACGGATGCCGCTGCCTGGAGAAGATCGCTCCGCGAACGGATCGCCGAACTCGGGTGGTCATGGAACGCGCTCGGCGACGAACTCGATGCGCTCACGCTGTGCCTGAACATGCCCACGAAGCTGAAGATCGGCGATCAGATCCTCGCGATGACCGACTTCGCAGCACGCAACGATGATCGCACGCCGTGGGCAACCTGCGGCATGATCGTCGGCAACGAATCGCAGGCGGCCTATGTCGCCATGTCATCCCTCTTCCTCCAGCCCCGTTCGGTCTGGATGTTCGACGGTTACGAGGGCAACTTCGGCGCGGATTACGCGGTCGATCGTGCCGCGGCGATGTTCCGACAGGCGGGCTTCGAACGCATCATGGCCGACCCCCGGCCCAACGGTGGAATCCGCGTGTGGCACGCGCGCCAGCGCGGCGGCATGGACGCCGGGCTGATCTTCGTCAACACCAAAGGCCACGCTCGCTGGTTCGACCTGGCGGGAAACCGGGCCTACGGCTCGGATGTGCCGGTGCTCCGCCAGCCCGCCGCGGTCCACTTCATCCATTCGTTCAGCGCGCAACTGCCGTCCAGCGCGGAATCGATCGCCGCACGATGGCTCGATCACGGGGCGTTCGTCTACTTCGGTTCGGCGGACGAGCCGGGGCTCGCGGCGTTCCTGACACCGCAGCAGGTCACCGGGCGACTGCTCATCGGCATCCCCGCCGGCTTCGCGTTCCGCTACGACAACACCAGCGTCATCTGGAAGGTCAATTACTTCGGCGACCCGCTGTTCACACTGGGCAATATCCCTGCTCCCATCGACAAGACAATCGAATTGGACGGATCTGTTTCGCTCAATGATCACATGCGCAACACGTTGCGAGATCAGGAATTCGAAGAAGGGCTCTCCGCACTCGTCATGCTCGGCCGTCATGCCGATGTGGCCAGGGTTGCCAAGTCGCTGCTGAGCGATCGCCCGGAGGATCTCACACCCCGCCTGATCGAAACAGCCCTTCTTTCGCTGCTGTTCGAGCGTGACTACGCCACATTCGGCGCTCTGTACTCCAAGCTCCCCCCGGATCAGGCCCGTTCGCCCCGAAACACGGCCATGCTCTGGCACGCGATGCGCCCCGAGCTGGATCGCGTGACCGCCGAGGAGGTGTCCCTGCTCCGCCTCTCGATCCGCAAGGAGAGTGCGGTGGAGGACGCCGCCGCCCTCGCGCCCGCCCTCCGCCGCGTCTACGGCGAGGGAGCCGTCCGATCGATGTACGCACAGCTCATCGAGGAAGCCGAGAGCGAGCAGATCCGGGAAAAACTGCGCAGCGCTTCGCCGTGAATCTTCAGTTTTTCGGGGTACACTGCAGGGTAACCCTAGGTCGCCTGCGCGCCTCGCCAGGCCGCGGCGATTCGTCGCTCATCCCCTGTTTCGAAGTAGAGAGATATCCATGTTCCGTTCATTCACCGCAGCCGGCCTGATCCTGATCGCTTCCTCCGCTTCCTTTGCCGACCTGCCGACTTATGACGGCCTCGAAGTGCAGGTCCGCTCGGGCGAGTTCGTCGGCTTCAACATCCCCGCCTTCTACTCCATCTCCAACAGCCCGCCGATCATCAACAACAACGGCGATGTCGCGCTCCGCGTCTTCAGCCCCGGCGCGATGAGCGTCTGGTTCGGCAACGCCCAGAACGGAGGCATCGTCTACCAGACCGACGACACCGAAGCCATCATCAGCAACCTCGACATGAACGACGAGGGCTACATCGTCTGGTCAGAGACCTTCGGCAACAACGCACCCGGCGTGTGGCAGTACGAGCAGGGCGTCGGCGCGTCATACCGCACCAACCGCCCGTTGGGAACCTCGGCCTGGACCGCCCTGGAAGTCGACAACAACCGCAACATCGCGCTGCGCGCCAGCTTCAGCGGCAACTCCGCGTTCGCAAGCGTCAGCCCCTCCAATCAGGTCACCTTCTACGCCGAAGAAGACGGCATCGACCCCTCCAGCGACTGGTCCTTCCTGTTCACGCCTTCGTACAACAACTCAGGCCAGATCGCCTCCAAGGTGCTGCTCGGGTCTGGAGGCAACCAGATCAGAGTCTGGAACCCCGACGGGTCAAGCACCCTGATCGCCAGCGATACGAACGCAGACTCCTCCTCCCCCTACAACAGCTTCCGCAACTCCGGAGACCTGACCGACGACGGACGAGTCGTCTTCGCGGCGGGACTGGCCGCAGGCGGCGAGGGCGTCTTCGTCTCCGACGGAACCACGACCATCGAAATCGCGCGGACCACGAACAATCCCGACCTGAACTCCATCGAGTTCTTCGCCCCGCGCATCAACAACAACGGCATCGTGACCTTCCGCGGCTTCGATGGCTCGGGCAAGCGCGCCGTCTTCGTCGGCGACGGCACCGAACTAATCAAAATCGCCACCGAGGGCACGCAGCTCCAGACCGACCTCGGCACCCTCACCATCGGACGGCTCGACGGCAACCCCGCCTTCGGCTCCTCTCCCGACATCAACGACGCGGGCGAAGTCGTGTTCGCGGCATCCGTCAACGACGGCGTCAACGAGATCGGCACCGCCATCACCGTCGCGACCGTCGCCAAGGCCCCCGACTGCCCCGCCGATGTCAACGAATCGGGCACCGTCAACCTCGACGACCTGAACATCGTCCTCACCAACTTCGGACAGACCACCTCCGAAGGCGATACCGACGGCAACGGCGTCGTCGACCTCGACGACCTGAACGCCGTGCTCACGGCGTTCGGGCAGGACTGCCCTTAACACCAAACAGCGCAAACTCAACCGCCCGGCCTTCGCGCCGGGCGGTTGTCGTTTCAGGCCAGATCGAACAGCAGGAACTCCCCGCCGCCGGACGCACCGGTGATCTCGATGCGCGGCTCGCCTTCCACCGCCAGCCCGTCGCCATCGCGCAGCGTCTCACCGTCGACCGTCACCTCGCCGGCGTAAACCTGCACCCAGACGCCGCGGCCGGGGCCGACCTCGTGCGATACGCTCGCGCCCTCGGACAGCCGGCCCGAGTACACCCGAGCATCGGCATGGATCTTCACAGCCCCCTCGCCCCCCTCGGGGCTCGCGACCAGCGCCAGACGGTCATCGCGATCCACATCCGAAGCGCTGATCTGCTCGTACCCCGGATCGACCCCCGGCGTGCCGGGCATGATCCACACCTGCAGCAGACGCACCGGCTCGGTCCTCGAGGCGTTGAACTCAGAGTGACGGATGCCCGTCCCCGCCGACATGCGCTGCACATCGCCGGATCGGATCACCGCCCCGCCGCCGGTCGAGTCGGCGTGCTCCAGCGCGCCGTCGACCACGAAGGTCAGGATCTCCATTTCCTCGTGCGGGTGCATCCCGAACCCGCCGCCGGGCGCAACGATGTCGTCGTTGATGACCCGCAGCGATCGGAAGCCCATGTTGGCACGGTCCACATAGCGCCCGAACGAGAACGAGTGCTTCCCGTCCAGCCAATCCAGTGTCGTGCGTCCGCGTTCCTCGCGTTTCCTGACGGTGAGCATGGCTGCCTTCCTTTCCGGGCCCCGATCACCGGGGCCGCCGGGAGGTAAATATTTGTTGTCACAAATATATTCCCGGCCCCCCACACTCTCCACCGGATTTCTCCCCTCATCCTTGAGGTTGCCGGGCCTTCTCAAGCAGCCGGTTCAATTCCTCCAGCTCCCCCCGGCTCAGGTGCCCGAGCTGGGCCTCGTGCACTTCCAGAACCGGCTTGTCGAGCGTCTTCAGCAGCGCAAGCCCCGCTTTGGAAATCCGAACCACCACGACCCTTCGGTCGGTCGTGCTCCGCTCACGCTCCACCAGCCCCCGCTTCTCCAAACGGTCCACCAGCCGCGTGACATCCGGAACCCGCACCACCATGTCGCAGCCGATATCCGAGGCGTGCCGCCCCTCCGACCCCGACCCCCGCAGGATCCGCAGCACATTGTAAGTCGATGGCGTCAACCCCTTGGGCTTCAGCACCGCCAGCAACGGCCCATCCAGCTCCGCCGCCGTGCGGATCAGGTTCAGGTACGCCTCCTGCTCGGGCAGATCGAACGGTCGCTTCTTGTTGACCTCGTGCTGAAGGGCGGCCACAGGTTCCTCTCGTTTCCAGATACTGTTGGAACAACTACCAAGCATACCCCCGCTCACCCGCCGGGCCAGCACAAACCCGTTGGGGTTTCCCGAAACTGCCGCTACCATAGCCCCATGAGCCAGAAAACACGCCACCGAGGCGGGAACCGACGCGTCCGGTCCAAATCCGCTCAACACGCCAAGACCGTGCTGGCGATCATCCTGCTCCTGTTCATCGGAACGATCCTGGCGATCTGGCTGGTGGGCTGCATCACATGATGACCTCCCCTCGCGCCTGGGCTCTGATGCTGCTGAGCGCCATCGCGCTCTGCATGGGCGCATGCGCTTCGCCCGACAACGCCGCACCGACAAACGCAAACGAGGCGTCAATGCCACGCACCGTCCTCATCACCAGGCACGCGGAAAAAGGCGACTTGTCCGCCGACCCACCGCTATCGGATCAGGGCATGCGCCGCGCCGAAGCCCTCTCGATGCTCCCCGAAACCCAATCCGTCATCACCGTCATCACCACGCAGTTCCGCAGAACCATCGAAACCGCCGCCCCCGTCGCGGTGCGCCAGGGCCTGCTATCCAGAGTCGTCAACGCAACCGCTCGCCCCGATGACCTTCGGGCACTCGCCGATGAAATCCTCGAAAGCGCAGAATACGGGACCGTGCTCGTGGTCGGCCACAGCAACACGGTCCCGCTGATCATCCGCGAACTCGGAGGCCCGGCCGACATCGTGCTTACCGAGGACGACTACGGCGACCTCTTCATTCTCACCATCGGTCAGAACGGTACGGTGTCACTCGAACGGACACGATACGGCGACTGAACCTCTCCGCCCGATCGATCAGGCATCGGCCCCGGTGACCTCGCGCATCCGAACGCTGATCTCGTTCTCGATGTCCTGAAACTTCTGACGGATGTTCTCCATCGCCTCGCGCTGGCCCCCGCGGTCCCCGCCGCGCTGACCGGGCCGGGCGTTCTCGCCGCCTCGACCTTCGCGGGCCTGAGAGCGAAGTTCCGCGACCTCCTTGGCGAGCGCGTTGAAGCGCTTGTGCATGTCCGCCTCGATGGAACGCAGTTCCTGCTTCTGAGCGGGATCCAGGTCGGGACTCTTCAGCACGGTCTCGAGTCGCTCGACGACATTGCCCCGACGCATGAATCCACCCAAAGACGCACGGTTGATCTCGAATCGGAACGATTCCCGCAGCTCGACGGGCAGCGTCCGCTCGATCGAGTCCGCGTAGCGAGTGGAGATTTCGCCGAGCTTCGCGTCGGCTTCCCGCATGGCCTCGAAGCGCTCGCGCATCCCCTCGCGATCGAACCCTTCTCCGCCGCGCTGAGGCCGCGACTGCTCCTGCAGCTTGGCACGCTCGGCGATCTGACGGTCCATCTCGCTGGCGTACCGCTCGGCCAGAGCGTTCGCGCCGGCCAGAGCATCCGCTTCGAGCGAACCCTCGTGCTTCTTGGCAAAACCCTCGTAGATGGACTGAACATCGAACGCGCCCGCGACACCGCGCAGAGCGCGCGATCGATCCCTCCGCTTCTCAAAACCCGCCCACCCGTTGCGCTGCTCCGGCGTAAGCACGAGCTGGATATCCTCGTAGAACCGCGCTTCGAGCGCCGCCACCTCGGTGCGGATCCGCTCGGATTCGGCCCTGACCTTCTCCATGGCTTCCGGATCAGGACGCCCCTCCCCGCCGCGCATCCCCCCCATGAGCTCCCGAAGCTCGACCATCTTGGCCGCTCGGCTCTCGCGCAGATCGACAAACAGCTCCTGAGCGAGTTCGCGCTGGGGCGCGTCAAACTCGAGCACATCGCCCATCAGCTCCACCTCCTCTTCGCCGATCTGCTCCATGCCCATTCCGCCGAACCGGCCAGCAAAGTCGCGCGCCTGAGGCCGATCGGTTCGCGGCCCCCCGCGATCCTGCGCATACGCCGCGGGCGCTCCGACCACGCCCAGCATCGCCGCCGCCACCAGCACCGCACCGGTTCGACGCGTTGCCCAAGTTGCGCTCACCAAAACACGATTCATCGATTTCCGCTGCATGCTGTAGTCCTTATTCGAAATCCTGATGGGTCAGCGTCGCGGCTGCGCCAAAGCGATCCAGCCGGAACCGATCCCGAACGCCGCTCCTGCCGCCCTATTGCCGACCAACACGAGACCGGACCCAATCGCGAAAATCCGCTCATCGATCACCAAAACTGCACAAAATGCGTGTTCTGCATCCGCTTTCCAAAAAAACGGGATTCCACCCGCCGCAAGCCCCATGGATCCCCGGATCTGTGGCACCATGTACCATGTTCCGCTCGCGGAACAAAGACACCGCGGTGAGGCGTCCGATCGACTGGAGGAGAGCGATCCGACCCGCCCCCGCGGTGTTTTCTTTTGGAAAACCCAGAATTCTGCCTGAATGCCGCCAAAATCGCGCTAAGCGTTTGTTTTATTGGGCGTTATCGATTATTTCCGCTGGCATAATCTTTCCGTTCGGATATACTCGTGACTGATTCACATACCCACTGCTCGTGCTGCGCGACTATTTTTCGTGCAAGAACCGGATCACTCATGTACCGCTCACTGCTTGCCATCACAGCCATCTTTGGGGCAGCATCCACCGCATTGGCCACACCTTCGGTCTCGTTCGCAGACCACGGCATCGGTGAGAGATTCATGAACCCCGTGGCTCCGGCACCATCACCCATGGCCGGTCTGGATCGCTTGGATTTCGACGGCGATAACCCCGTCACGCTCTTCTCGTTCACCACCGATCCGAACAGCGTCATCATCAACACGCTGCCCAACCCCGTTCTGGTTCCGACCAATACCGTGGACAAGTTCACCCCGGTCCTCGGCAAGGGTGGATCGGACGAGGGTTTGAAGGAACTGCCCCGGGTCGTGGTCATCCCCCTGCCCGCCCCCGCCGGGCTCGCCCTCGCCGGCATGCTCTTCATCGCCGGTATCCGTCGGCGCTGATCAGCCAAAGCCAACCCAATACCGCATCCATCACCGGGCGCTGAACCCATCTCCGGAGTTCGCCGCCCGGTGTTCTGTTTTTGAACCGCTCACCCGTCACGGACGCCGTCGCGACCACGCCGATACCCTTGGGCATGCAAAGCGTTCTCATCGTCGTGCTCGCCGCCCTCGCCGGGATGATCCTTCCCATGCAGCCGGGGATCAACAGCGTCCTTCGGAACTCCTTGGGAAGCGCATGGGTCGCTGCGCTCGTGAGCTTCAGCGTGGGAACCCTGGTCCTGCTCACCACCGTCACCGTCCTGCGCATCAGCGCGAACCCGAAGATCATCCCCGACACGCAGGCGATCCGCAGCGCACCCTGGTGGGCGTGGCTCGGCGGACTCATCGGTGCCATCTTCGTCAGCTCGTCCATCGTGCTCGCGCCAAAGCTCGGCGCCGTGCTGTTCGTCGGTGCCATCGTGTTCGGGCAGATGTTCTCCTCCATGCTCCTCGACCACTTCGGTGCCTCGGGCTTTCGCCAACAGCCGATGAACGCCGGACGAATCACCGGCGTACTGCTCATCCTCGCCGGCGTGGTGCTCATCCTCCGTTTCAGCCCCAAGGCCCAGCAGGCCGAGTTGGCCCCCGAACCAGCCCTCACCTCCGCCGCGCCCCAAAGCACCGACAAAGCCACCCAAACCGGCGGCTCGATAACTCGATAATCTCGCTTTTCAGCGTCCTGAGGCCGATCCGTTCGAAATCTCCAAAATTCTGATCCGATTCGCCACCCCCGCAGGTATCATTCTCCCTGACACCTGATCGAAATCACCGGTGTCGGTCCGACCTGATCATTGCCCGAGTCTTGTATGGATCCTCAAGTAGATAGCGTTCGCTCGGGCTGGGACCGATAGTGATGAAGAAGTTGTATGTTGGGAACCTCCCCTTCCGCTCGACCGAAGACGAGCTGCGCGACCTGTTCGGGCAGCACGGCGAGGTTTCCTCTGCCTCCATCGTGATGGACCGTGAAACCGGTCGCTCACGGGGCTTTGCGTTTGTTGAAATGACCGATGACAACGACGCCGATACCGCGATCAACGCCCTCAACGGCTACTCGCTCGGCGGACGCGCCCTCGTCGTCAACGAAGCTCGCCCGCGCGAAGAGCGCCCGCGCAGCGGCGGTGGCGGCGGCTACGGCGGCGGCCGTGGCGGCGGCGGTGGTGGATACGGCGGCGGCGGCGGTGGTCGCGGCGGCTACGGCGGTGGTGGCGGCGGTCGCGGTGGCGATCGTGGCGGCTACGGCGGTGGTGGCGGCGGCGGCCGCGGTCGCGACGACCGCGGCGGACGCGACTGGTAATCCAGTCACGATCGCACGCACCATTCCATAATCAAACACGCGGCCTCGGCACTCGCCGAGGCCGCTTTCGTTTTGCCGCAATCCCCCCCGCTCCTTCTCCCCTCGCCGAGCGGCGAGTAGCCAGCCGAAACAAGAGCCCGGGGCGCGAGCCCCGGGTACCTCGTCGTTCCGTCACTCCGCCCCCGCTCCCCTTGCGGGAGAGGGCCGGGGTGAGGGGTCAGCGGCGCAGCCGCTGCGGTCTTATAAGGTGGCACCGGTCTCCGACCGGTGCATGCACTGGTCAGAGACCAGTGCCACCAAAGAAATCACTCCGCCCCGCAGTACTCGCTCATCGGCGGGCACGAGCACACCAGGTTCCGGTCGCCGTAGGCATTATCAATCCGCCCGACGCTCGGCCAGAACTTCGCATCGCGCAGCCACGCCATCGGCCACGCCGCCTGCTCGCGCGTGTAGGGGTGCGTCCAGTCGTCAGAGCCGATGACATGCACCGTGTGGGGCGCGTTGCGCAGCGGGTTGTCCTCGGCATCCATCTCGCCCTTCTCGATCGCGTCGATCTCGGCGCGGATGGCGATCATGGCGTCGCAGAAGCGGTCGAGCTCGGGCTTCGATTCGCTCTCGGTCGGCTCGATCATCAGCGTGCCCGGCACCGGCCACGACATCGTCGGGCCATGGAAGCCGTAGTCCATCAGTCGCTTGGCGATGTCGTCGATCCGAACGCCCGCGTTCTTCTCAAACCCGCGGCAGTCGATGATGAACTCGTGCGCCACGAAACCGTTCTTGTCGGTGTACAGAATGTCGTAATGCTCGCTGAGCCGTTTGGCCATGTAGTTGGCGTTCAGGATCGCCACCTGCGTCGCCTTCTTCAGGCCCGCCGCGCCCATCATCGCGATGTAGACATAGCTGATCGTCAGGATGCTCGGGCTGCCGTAGGGCGCCGCCGAGACCGGGCCGATCGCGAACTCGCCGGCGGTGTCCGGACGCTCGACCGGGTGCGAGGGCAGGAAGGGGACGAGCTGCTCGGCGACGCCGATCGGGCCCATGCCCGGTCCGCCGCCGCCGTGCGGGATGCAGAAGGTCTTGTGCAGGTTGAGGTGGCACACATCCGCCCCGCAGGTGCCGGGGCTGGTGAGCCCGACCTGCGCGTTCATGTTCGCGCCGTCCATGTACACCTGCCCACCGTGCGTGTGGACGATGTCGCACACCTCGCGGATGGTCGATTCGAACACGCCGTGCGTGGACGGGTAGGTGACCATCAGGCACGACAGCTTGTCGGCGTGCTTGGTCGCCTTGTCCTTCAGGTCGGCCATGTCGATGTTGCCGCGATCGTCGCACTTGATCGGCACGACCTGCATGCCCGCCATCACCGCCGACGCCGGGTTGGTGCCGTGCGCCGAGGTCGGGATCAGGCAGACATCGCGGACATTCTCCTTGCCCTCCATCCGCGCGTTGTGCTCGTGGTAGGCGCGGATGACCAGCAGCCCCGCGTACTCGCCCTGCGCGCCCGCGTTGGGCTGCAGACTCACCGCGGCGAACCCGGTCACCTCGCACAGCCACCGCTCCAGCTCGCGGAACATGTGCGTGTAGCCGCGCCACTGCGTGTCGGGGGCGAACGGGTGGATGTTGCCGAACTCCGGCCAGGTCACCGGGATCATCTCGCTGGTCGCGTTGAGTTTCATCGTGCACGAACCGAGCGGGATCATGCTGTGGGCCAGCGACAGGTCGCGCCCCATCAACTTGAAGATGTAGCGCAGCATCTCCGTTTCGCTGTGGTAGGTGTTGAACACCGGGTGCGTCATGTAATCGCTGGTGCGCTCGAACGAGCCGAACTTCAGGATGCCGTCCTTCTCCGCCGCGCGGAGCAGCTCATCGACATCGAAGCCGGTGTAATGCCCGAAGTTGAACGAGGCGAGCAGGTCGGCGACCAGCGCGCGGTCGGCGGTCTCATCGAGCGTCACGCCCAGCGTGCCGTCGGCGTACTCGCGCAGGTTGATCTGGCGCTCGCGGGCGGCGTCGGCCACCTGACGCGACGCGTGCGCGCGTCCCTTGCCGAGCTTGATGCGGATCGTGTCGAAGATCGGCCCGTCGCCGATGGTCGTGTGACCCAGCCGCTCCAGGCCCTTGACCAGTGCGCAGGTGTAGGCGTGCGTGCGCTCGGCGATCCGCTTCAAACCCTGCGGCCCGTGGTACGCGCCGTAGAACGAGCTGATGATTGCCAGCAGCGCCTGCGCCGTGCAGATGTTGCTCGTCGCCTTGTCGCGCTTGATGTGCTGCTCGCGCGTCTGGATCGCCATGCGCAGCGCCATGTTGCCCTGCGCATCCTTCGAGACGCCGATGATCCGGCCCGGCAGCTTGCGCGCGTGCTCCTCGTGCGTCGAGATGAACGCCGCGTGAGGACCGCCGAGGCCCATCGGCACGCCGAAGCGCTGGGCCGAACCGATGCACACATCCGCGCCCCACTCGCCGGGAGGCGTGATCACCGTCAGCGCGAGCAGGTCCGCCGCGGCGACCGTCAGGCAGCCGGCGTCCTTGGCCTTCTTCGCGAGATCCGAGTAGTCCTCGATTCGCCCGTCGGTGGTCGGGTACTGCACGAGCACGCCGCACAGCCCGCCCTCGCCGTGGTTGAAGTCGATGTCGGTGATCGGGCCGACCTTCAGATCGATGCCCAGCCCGCGGGCGCGGGTCTCGAGCAGCGCGAGCGTCTGCGGGTGGCAGTCGTTCGACGCCCAGAAGCCGGTCTTCTTGCCGCGCGCGATCGAGATGCACATGCCCATCGCCTCCGCGGCGGCGGTCGCCTCGTCGAGCAGACTCGCGCCCGCCAGAGGCAGACCCGTCAGGTCGGCGACCATGGTCTGGAAGTTCAGCAGCGCTTCGAGCCGGCCCTGAGCGATCTCGGCCTGGTACGGCGTGTACTGCGTGTACCAGCCGGGGTTCTCCAGCACATTGCGCAGGATGACCGGCGGCGTGACCGTGCCGTAGTAGCCCATGCCGATGCACGAGCGGTACACCTTGTTCTTGCTCGCGATGGTCTTGAGCGCCTGCAGGAACTCGGCCTCGCCACGCGGCGCGGGGATGTCGAGTTCGCGATCCAGGCGGATGTCGCTGGGGACCGTCGCGTCGGCGAGCGCGTCGAGCGAATCGAAGCCCAGCGTCTGGAGCATGGCGTCGATCTCGTCGTGCGACGGGCCGATGTGCCGATCGATGAACCCGTCGGCGAAGTCGAGAACGCTGCGGGTGGTTCCGGCGGCGGAATGGGCGATGGTCACTTTGGGCTCCGTTGCAGAAGAAGGACGGGTGACGGTGGTCATGGCGGGCTTTCAGGGGGACGCAGCGCCCGCCCGGCGACGGTTGCCGCCTGGCGGGTCTCCGGGTTGGTGACCGGCGCTGGATGTTGGGCAAAAACTGGGCGAATGCGGCGTTCGGACGCTCGTCCGGGCCGGCGGATGCGATCGGGAGCACATTCTAAGCGGTTCGGGGGCGGCGGACCATGACTTTGAGGGCCGTGTTCAGATCGTCTTTCGCATCGGTTCTGCCCCGACCCGGTAGGATTGCCTGCACGCCTGATCCAGGCCGACTTGAAAAGAGGAGCAACCCCATCATGCCCAGAGTTTCCGCTCGTCGAGTTCTGACGCTTTCCCTGCCCGCCCTGCTCCTCGGAGCCGCCGCGACGGTCATCGCCGAGGACGCGTACACCTCCACCATCCCCAAGCTGCCCACGGACCGCGAGTTCGTGATCCGGGACACGCTCTCCGAGCTGCATCCGGATGTGTTCCTGTACATGCAGCACCTCGTGACCCTGTCCAACCCCTTCATGGAAGGCCGGGCGGCGGACACGCGGGGCAAGGTGGTCGCGGCGGAGTACCTCGAGTGGTACTTCAAGCGGATGGGCTTCGAGCCGGCCTTCACCAGCCAGACCGTGAACTTCGACTCGACCGAGTACGAGGAAGAGGGCGACAGCTACCAGCAGCCCTTCACGATCCGCGGCACGCGCGAGGCGACGCGGGCGATCGCCAAGTTCGCCGCCGGCGGCCAGACCATCGAGCCGGTGCTGGGCGAGGGCTTCAACCCGATCGGCATCTCGGCCAACGCCGACGCGACCGGCCCCCTGGTCTTCGTCGGTTACTCGATCGAGGACGGCCCCGACGGCTACACCAGTTTCGACGGGAACGCCGACCTGACCGGCAAGATCGCGATGGTGCTCCGCTTTGAGCCGATGACGCCGCTCGGCACCAGCCAGTGGACCGAGGGTCGTCGCTGGAGCAACGAGGCCTCGCTGTACGGCAAGATGGAAGCGATCGCGAAGCGGAACGCCGCGGGCATCGTCCTGGTCAACCCCCCCGGCGCGGACGATCCTCGGGCCGATCGGCTCGGTTCGATCAGCAGCGTCAGCTTCCCGATCGACCTTGAAGTCCCCGCGATCACGGTGACCACCGAGCAGGCCGACGCCATCGTCCGGACCTTCGACGCCGACTCGCGGTCCCTGCTGGGCCTGCGCCGGATCGCCGACGACGGCTCCCACGCCCCGATCGACCTCGGCGGCGTGGTGACGCTGGGCGTGACGATCGAGGAGAACCGGCCGTGGACGACCAATGTCGGCGGCACGCTGCGCGGGGCGGGCTCGCTGGCGGACGACTTCATCATCGTCGGCGCGCACTACGACCATGTCGGCTACGGCAACTTCGGCTCGCGGGCCGGGGCGGCCGGTCGCGGCGTGCTGCACGCGGGCGCCGACGACAACGCCTCCGGCACGGCGGCCCTGCTCGTCACGGCCCAGCACATGGCCGACCGGTACGCGGAGATCGCCGCGAGCGACGCCGAGAACGGCACCGAGACGCCCCGGCGCTCGATCCTCTTCGTCGGCTTCGGCGCCGAGGAGATGGGCCTGCTGGGCGCTGCGCACATGGCCCAGAACCTCGGTCTGGAGATCGACAAGGTCGCGGGCATGATCAATCTGGACATGATCGGGCGTCTGCGCAACTCCGAGCTCGAGGCCTACGGCGTCGGCACCAGCGAGGCGTGGCAAGAGATCATCACCAACGCCAACGACGGGCCGAACCTGAACATCAACATGGTCTCGGCGCCCGGCGGCCGGTCCGACCACGCCGCGTTCGCGCGTCGGCAGATCCCCGCGGTCCACTTCTTCACCGGCCTGCACGACGACTACCACGCCCCGGCGGACACCGCCGACCGGATCAACATGGTCGGCGCGGTGCGGATCGCGCACCTGTGCACGGGCATGCTCGAGCAGATGGCGGTGCGGGCTGAGAACCTGGCCTGGAACACCCAGCCGCGCGAGATGGGTGCGGGCTCGCTGAACCCGCGTTCGCGCCGGGATCGTCAGGCCGAGCCCGAAGCCCAGCCCGAGGCCGAAGAGCAGGCCCCCACCGGTCGCCCGGAGATGCAGAACCGCGTCCGCTTCGGCATCGCGCCCGGCTCGTACGATGCGAACCGCCCCGGTGTGCTCGTCGGCGAGGTGTTCGAGGACACCCCCGCTTCGAAGGCGGGCGTGAAGCCCGGCGACCTGATCGTGACCTGGAACGGCGAGGATGTCGCCGATGTCCGGGCGTGGTTCACGAAGTTCAGCACGCACAACCCCGGCGAGACCGTCACCTTCCAGGTGAAGCGGGGCGACGAGACGCTGACGCTGAAGGCCGAACTGACGGCCCGCGGCGACACGGAGTGACCCCCGACTCGGGATGAACCAAGGCCTGACGGGCGGACGCGAGGGCGTCCGCCTTTTCATTGGGCACACCGCGGGATCCTGACAGATTGTCCGATAACCGGCGCCACAGGGATATGAGTGAGGTTTCTTCGCCCCGCCAGGATTCTCGGGTGCGATGATCGCATCTGTGGCGGGTATGTTGGGCGTTTGCCGCGGTACTGATGGGTGGATGCGTCCTTTGCGTTGGATGCCTGCTGCCGCCGCGACCTTAGAGGAGGAGATCCATCATGCTTCGTGTGACCCCGATTGCCTGTTTTCTTGCACTGACTTCGGCTGCGCTGGCCGGATCCCCCATCGAGTCCACCTTCGACACCGATGCCGAGGGCTGGTCGATCTTCAGCGACGGGCAGAACTTCACCTGGACCGATCAGTTCGGCAATCCGGGCGGAAGTATTCGTGCGACGGATGTGGTCGCCGGTGACTTCTGGTCGTTCAGCGCATCGGAGGCGTTTCTCGGCGACAAGTCGGGGTTCTTCGGGGGCGAGTTATCGTGGGATATTTATGGCATTATCGGGAATCAGGCGCTGACCAACCGCGCGGATGTCATGCTGGTGGGCGGCGGGGTTCAGATCGGGATCAACCTGCCGGTCATGCCACAGAACGGCGCATGGACCTCGTGGTCGGTGCTGCTGGACACGAGCGAGGACTGGCGTCGGGTGAGTTCGCTGGGAGGCGCATCGCTGCAATCAACCCCGGCGACCTCGGACGACATCGTCACGGTGCTTGGAAACCTCGAAGCGATGTATATCCGCGGCGAGTACACGAACGGCAACGACTCGACGGCGCTGGACAATGTGCGCCTCGCCCCGCCGCCGTGCGGCGATGCGAACGGGGACGGTGATGTGGATCTCGACGATCTGAACCTCGTGCTGACGAACTTCGGGTTCGACACGGAGTTCGGGGATGTGAACGACGACGGCACGGTGAATCTGGACGATCTGAACCTGGTGCTGACGCAGTTCGGCGGGAGCTGCGGCGTGGTGGAGTGATCCGCGCTAGGCCGCGGCGGTGAGGGGCTGGGCCTCGGGTTTCGGCTCGGCCAGTGGATCGGGCGTGCGGTCGGTCACCGAGAACCGGCCTGAACCGGGGGCGGTTTTCGCGCCCGGGCGTCGGGCGGCGCGGGCCTGGACGAGGATGGACCGGGCGGTGCGGGCGGTTTCGGTGCGTCGGCGGTGTCGTCCGTCGAGCTGGGCGAGGGAGTTGTCGAGCATGGCGATCATCTCATCGCTGCCGTCCCGGACGGCCCGGCGGTGGGCGATGACGAGGTCGGCCCGCATGGCTTCGTCCTCGCGAGCGGACTCGATGGCGGCCCCGAGGGCCCCCACCGCCGCGGCTTCGTTGGCGGCGAGCAGGAGGGCGGCCCGCTGGTCGAGCAGTCGCTGCATGCGCTGGATTTTCGCCTGCATTTCGGGGTTTTCGAGCAGTTCGAAGAGCTCATCAAGGGTGATGCCGACGGCCCGAGCGATGGCGGGGTAGGAGGCCTCGCGATCGAGGAGTGCTTCGAGGATGTCGTTGACGGTATCTGGGTTGATCGTGGTCATGCGGGTAGTATGCGCATGGGTTTTGTTTGGGTCAAGGGGTTTGTTTGGATTTTGGATGGATCTGTGGCATGATGACACCAGACCATCGCACGTGTGAAAGACCATTTGCGGAGGGTGTTGAACATGATGCTTTGACCAGAAGATCGCATTTGCCGCACTTGCGTCGAACAATTTGGGTTGAACCAGCCCGAAGGAGGAAAGTCTTGATCCATCTTCTCGCTCTGTGTACCGTACATCTCGTTGTGGTCGATCGGCGCTCACGCCCCACAAATTGTGCTAGATCAATCGAATTCGAGGGAGAGAAGTACCGTGCCTAGTAGCATGCCCTTTACCGCAATCGACCTGTTTGCTGGTGCAGGCGGCTTAGCCGAGGGGTTTCGGTCGGCAGGTTTCCGCTGCTTGGCAGCCAACGATTTCGATGAAGCTGCCGGTCAGACATTTGCTCAAGCCTTCCCCGAAGCCAAATTCATTCCCGGCTCGATACAGGAAATCAAGAATTCCCAGATTCTTGATCTCGCCGGTATCGAGCGAGGAGAGCTGGATGTTTTAGTCGGTGGTCCACCATGCCAAGCGTTCAGCGTCTACAACCATCAGCGCGGTATGCATGACGAAAGGTCTGGTTTGTTTCGTGAATACCTTCGGCTAGTGAAGGCGATCATGCCCCGAGCCGTTGTTATGGAGAATGTCACTGGGATCACAAGCGTTGAAGATGGCCGAGCAGTAGACGAAATCCACTATTCGCTTCGTCAACTTGGCTACACCGTAGAGCACCGCATACTCAAGGCAGAAGAGTTTGGCGTCCCCCAAGAGCGACGCCGCATCTTCTTCGTTGGCCTGCGCGACGGAGAAGCGATCACATGGCCCGAGCAGACGCATTACGGACGCGATGCGGAACTTCTCCTTGGACAGCATAGTCTTGACCATTTCGTTACCGTGTGGGATGCGATCGGTGATCTCCCTGAACTCAAACTTGGTGAAGGGGAAGAGATCTCTGACTATGGCAACCCCCCAGAAACTAATTACCAACGAAAAATGCGGAGGTATTCCCGCAAGTTGCACAATCATGTTGCGCCATCGCTAGGCGCAATCAATGTTGAACGTCTCGCACACATACCGCCGGGTGGCAGCTGGCGAGATATCCCGCACAAATTGCTGCCACCTGGGATGAAAGCCGCTCGACGAAGCGACCATACTAAGAGGTATGGCAGGCTGGAAAAGGGCGGCCTCTCCTCAACTATTCTGACCAAATGCGATCTGCACTGGGGCGCTTTTATCCATCCGAGCCAAGAGCGAACACTTACCGTGCGCGAGGCCGCTCGACTGCAGTCGTTCCCGGACCGTTTCCGCTTCGCCGGATCTCGAGTAGATCAATACAGGCAAGTTGGCAACGCTGTTCCGCCATTGCTCGCCCAAGTTGTTGCTGAGTCGGTGGTTGCGATGTTGCGCGAACCCACCGCATCAGCGGATCGGGTGAAAATTGCCTCGTGATCCTCTAACCGTCATCGCTGAAGTTCTTGGTGAACCGGCCAAGGAGATGAGAAATCCGGTCAACGCTGGCTACCAGTGTCCGTTCGTCAACTCGATATGTACTAAGCGAAGCCAACGCATCGAAGGGCCGTATCCGGTTTGCAGTATCTATCGTGGGGCATCCCAGCTTTGTCTATGCCCCAAGCGATTCTTTCAAGCAAATCTAGTATCCGATGTTTTGCAGCACGCGTGGCCCGGTGAAGTGCCATCCAATCCTCAGGTTGCTTACGAGGTTAAAATGGAAGACTTCGGAACGGTTGATCTGGTCGTCGCCGACATCGGGGCCCAGGGGCTTGTCCGCTCTTTCGTCAGTGTCGAACTACAAGCAGTTGATATCACTGGGAGTGTCGAGCCCGCATACCAGGCCCTCACCAGCAATTCTATGATCACAAATAAGTTCAGCTACGGCGTCAACTGGGCAAATGTGCGAAAGAGATACATATCACAGCTAATATCCAAAGGATTTTTCCATCATCATTGGGGCAGCAAAATCATTTCAATACTCCAAGCCCCGCTCTACAAACATTTCCGGTCCTATATACCGTTTGATGAATTGGATCCTAAATCCGAGAGTTCCAATGTGGTGTTCATGCTATATGATTTCTGCACAGTCTCAGCAGAAGATCCAGCGCGTAATCAACTTCGTTTCGTTAAGGCTGTCGGTACTAGCCACAACAGCCTCATGACGAGTGCGCTTTATCGAACGCCGCCTGATCGGTCGGTTTTCTGCCAGAAGATCCTAGATCGGCTGTCACCCCGATAGCAGAAGAATGAGCGGGCTATTCAGACCCGTTTGAAATTCAAGAATCACATAGACATCGCAAAGACCGGGGCCATCCGCTTCGCTGCTGACCCCGGCACCCTTTGGGGGGAGATGGACGCGGGGTGGTGGCATTTTGCGGCCGGATGCTTGGGGCCCATCGCTTGCGCGATTGGGCTCTCAACTCTGGTGCTTGCTGCGGGTTGGGAGGTTTGACCGCCCCCTCATCCGGCCATGTGCTGAAGCCGCGTGTGGCCACCTTCTCCCGACCGATCCAGGGTTGGGGGAGAAGGAGGAGAACCGTGGCCTTGATCGCATCGCTATGGGTCTTGGCTGGTAGGCTCAGAGGTTGGCAATGGTGCCGCGCTGGAGGTGAACCATGGTGTTTCGATTGTTGATCGTGGGCTGGCTGCTGGTGCTGACGGGTTGGTGCGTGGGGCAGGAGGGGCAGGAGGGGCAGCCGGTGTCGCAGCCGCCGGCTCTGGAGCACCGATCGTTCGCTCATCGCCAGCACGTGACAGAAGTCTACGAGATCGACGGTGAGCAGGTGCAGTTCATGGTCCACCGGTGTTTCGGTCCCGAGGCGCCGATTTTTCCCCAGGACCCCGACATCAAATCTGGTTCGAGCGGAGCAGGGCATGTGATTTCTGCGCGGAGCGCGAACCGAGTTGATGTTCTCTGGGGTTCGATGTTCTACGGCCCATTTCAGAACTCAGCGCACAGTCAGAAGGCGATGCTGACCGAATTGCACTGGGACAGCGCGGAGCAACGACTGTGGGTGGCGCTCATCGGAACAACAAACGAAACCGAGAGCTCTGTTCGGGTCTGGAGACTTGACTTGGTTCGAGACTCCGAATCCGGAGGGCTGAAAGTCGAAGCGATTGCACGAGCAGAGCAGGCTTTCTCACACAAGTGGGACATCGCTCGCCCCACATTCATCGGTGCGTCCCGGTTTACGGAAGAAGACGGGCAAATGATCCTCAACCTGTACCACCATGACCGTCCAAAGACGCGGATAGAACTGGCCGATCGGATGGAACCGAGCGATGAGACGCTCAAAGGCACTATTCTCAGCCAAGAGACGCGCATCGCGATTCGGGCGGAGGCCCGGCCCGGGGACGCGCCGCTGAAGGCATCCGGACTGCCCATCAGGTTTGAGCGGGAGACGGAAGCCGTTGAGGTTGACGGGCATCCGGTTCGGTTCGTCATGCACTGGGCGAGCGGTACAGAACAGAGTTCGTTCACGGGAAAATGGCTCGCGGCGGGGTACGTCGTCTCGATCGTACCGGTTGAAGACACCAATGAGCCCGCGATGCTCTGGTACAGGCGTTCACCGATGATGGAGATCCACACCCCGATCCCGGTTGCAGGAGTGATCTCTGACCATACGGCGTTGTGGTGGGACGAAAGCCAGCGATGCCTCTGGATCGCTGCCGCAGTCAGTTGGTCCGGAAGCATTCCGCGTCTGACCGTGCATCGTCTCGAACTCAAACATGAGAACGCAGAGGCCAGGTGGACAGTGACCGGTCGATGGAGTGCGACCAAGCAATACACGCTCGATGAACTGCGGAGCGATGTTGAGCGGGATGCGACCAGGACACTGATCAAGACTATGCGCTTCGTGCGGACTGACGATGGCATGGTCGATCTGGAAATCGAGTACAGCGCCGGTGGCAGCACGAGGCTGGGACTTCCTCGAGCGGTCGAGGATTGGGGCGGCCCGAGCGAACTGCCAATCAGTGAAATGCTTGTGGAGTTGATCCGCGACGATCTGGCCGAGCGGAGGGGCGATGGGAAGTGAACGTGGGGTGGTGGCATTTTGCGGCCGGATGCTGGGGACCCGACGCTTGCGCGATTGAGCTCTGATCACTGGTGCTTGCTGTGGGTTGGAAGGTTCGGGCCGCCCCCTCATCCGGCCGCTGCGCGGCCACCTTCTCCCGCGAGGGGAGAAGGAGGAAGAGAAGACATTGCCGCCGAGGAGGGCGGCTATGCCACACGGCGAGGAGAACCAGGGAGATTTTTGCATCATTTGGCGGGTGCGGCCGGTAGGATGAGGCCTGGACCGAAAGGAGAACCGTGATGTTTCGAGCTTTGATCGTGGGCTGGGTGCTGGTGCTGGCGGGTTGGTGCGGGGGGCAGGATGGGCAGCCGTCTGTGAAGGCTGTCGACAGAACCGAAGCGGTGGATATCGACGGGCAGCGCGTGCGCTTCGTGATGCATCGTGTACACGGTCACTCACTCGATCTGATTGATGACCTCGGAAAAGCGTTGCCCGGATCGTGGCCGGCGGGGTACACGATCGCGGCGATTCCCATGAACGCTCCGACTGAAGCCGCGATCGTTTGGTGTGATGAACATCAGGCCATCAGCATCCCTTTCGACTGGTTGCCGATTGCAGAGCGTGAAGAAATCTGGTGGGACCAGGAGAGTCAGCGGCTTTGGGTGGCTACGGCCTTCACTTCGGCTCACGGAGCGCAGTACATCAGAGTGCATCGGATTGCGTTCGCACGGCAGACCGATGACGGTGGCCTCATCGCGGATGGTTGGGCATCTGCTTCAGATGCGTTCACGTTCTCCGCCCCTCTCGAGGTGCTTCAAGGGGATGGTGCTCCCCTTCCGCGTTCTGAGTTCGATGGAAAGCCCCGCATCACCTCGATGCGATTCGTGCGCGCCGATGATGGCGAGATTGATCTGGTGGTGCAGCACCCTGAACGCACCGAGACAACGGTCGTGCTGCCGCGAGGAGTGGAGGAGCGTCACGGCGGGCGCAGGCCGGTGCCGAGTGAAGAATTGGAAAGGGCGGTGCGAGAGGATCTGCCGGTGCTCAGGTCTCTGACACCGCCCATCCTGCGCCGAGAGCTGGGAGTTCGTACGACATCCGAGACACCGGTGGTGAAGGTTGATGGGCAGGACGCGCGGTTCGTGCTCCACTGGGTTGGCGGCGGAGCGCTCGACATGACCGGACAAACCTGGAACGGTCCGGGGTTCGTGCTGACGCTGCAACCGTCGGATGCGCGGGAGGAGATGACGACGCTCTGGTATGAGCGGTCCGTGTTTGTCCGATGGTCCGTTCCGAGTCACTGGGGGGGCATCGCTGAGCGCACTGCGCTGTGGTGGGATGACGAGCGGGGCGAACTCTGGATCGCTCTGGCGTTTAGCAGTTCCGTTGGCGATCAGGAGGTTCGCGTCTGGCGCATGCGACCGGGCCGCACGCCCGAGCGGGGTCTGTGGTTCGTGAACAGTCTGGAAGGGAACGGCAGCCGTTTCACGGCGGCGGACTTCGGCGGGGTCGAGGGCGAAGCGGACGGGCTGCGCGGCGGGCCGCGGATCAAGTCGATGCGTTTCGTGCGCGCGGATGATGGCGGTGTTGATCTGGAGATCGAGTACCCGGAGGGATCGGGGACGACGCTGAAGTTGACGCGCGACCTGGAGCCGAGGGTTCGTGTGTCGATGCCGCCGGTGAGTGATGAGGTGGTGGAGTTGATCCGGGAGGATCTGGCGGGGCGTGAGGGGGAGGGGAAGTGATGCGGGTTCGGGATGGTGCGCGGGAGGCAAGGCCGCGGGGCCATCCGCTTCGCTGCTGACCCCGGCATCCTTTGAGGGAAAGTGGGCGCGGGGTGGTGGCATTTTGCGGCCGGATGCTTGGGACCCATCGCTTGCGCGATTGGGCTCTGATCCCAGGTGCTTGCTGTGGGCTGGAAGGTTTGGGCCGCCCCCTGATGTGGTCAGTGCGCTCGATGTTTTTGTTTGGCGTCTTGACGGGCCGGCGACATCCTTTCTTCGGTGATCGGATCGTCTCAATGGGAGGCCCGCCTCCCAAACTGCCACGGCACTCCATTTCGCGGCCTGCTCATGAGTTCTTCTCTCGAGATGCATTGTCGGACCGCTCTCGGCTCTCTGCGTGTACACTCGGGTGAACTTCTCCGTGCGTTGATCCGGGTGAACACAACGATGCGCTTACCTGCGTCCAAGTGATGTTCTTCGCAGGTACAACCAACAGGAGAACATTCCATGATGCGGATCATCCACCAGAGTCTTTGCGTGTTCTGTCTGATCGCCGCGGCGGGTCTTTCCGGATGCGGCGGAGACAGGGAAGGTGAAGAGAGCACAGATACCTCGACGAGGAGCGATGCGGCTCAGAAGCAGAACTCCAGCCGCGCGGAAGGGCGGTCGCTGCCTGAGCACAATCCCGAAGCCCGGTTCGAGGGCAAGACCGCGCTGGAATACGCGGAAGAACTCTCCGACCTGAGTGGGGACATCCGGGCGCGGGCCCTGGTCATGATCAGACAGTTCGGCGTGGACGGTCTTCCGGCGCGCGAGCGGGTGCGTGAACTCGTCGAATCGGCGCAGGCGGAGCCGGAGATTCGTCTGCTGGCGCTGGGGACCCTGCTGAACATGCAAGCACCCGGCGCGGTGGATCTGGCGCGAGAGAAACTCGCGGAGCCGGGGTTCGTCGAGGGCGACGCGATGTGGCGCGATTTTGTTCGCGGGCTTCGCGACGACGAAGTGATCGATGATCAGACATTCCGTGCGGATGTCCTGCGGATCGCCGAGGAGAATCCGCAGCACGCCGCCCGACTCATGATGTTGCGCGCTCTACCCGAAGATGCGCAGCAGGCGCTGACGGAGGCGATCTTCGAGTCCGATCGCACTGAGGCGGTTCGGGATTATTTCCTCGCCAATTTCAACGCGCTGGGGTATCTCGGAGACGAGCCGCGCCGGGTCTTTCTCACACGGTTTGCCGAACAGGACATCGAAGCCGCTTCGCAACTCATGGTCCGGCGCACCCTGAGCGAACCGTTTCAACAGCATCTGACGGTGGCGATTTTCAACGCGGAGCAGAAGCCGGACGCAGCGCTGGCGTACTTCTTCCAGATTCTCCCCGGCGCGACATTCATCGAGGACGATGCCAAAGTTGCGTTCATCGGCGACAACGCGCCGTTCGCTTCGCGGCCGCAATACCTCGACCGCACCCATCAGATACTGTTGTCGGTCGGCACCGAGGCGGCCATGGACCAGGCGCTGCGCTACGGCGCGATGATGCCCGACCGCAGATATGCGTTGATGATCGAATTCGCGCAGGCGAAGACCGATCCCAATGTCGTCTTTGATCGCATGATGGCGGATCTCATCGAATCGACTGATCAGAACATGATCAGTCAGATCGGCGTGTACATGGAAGCGCTGGTCTTGAGGACCGCCGGGCGGGGCGAAGAGGGGTCGGGCCTCGGGGAGCGATTCGTCGGTGAGTTTGGTGCGATGATCGACGAGGGTCGGAGCGAGGACCACCGTGCCGTAGCGGCGATGTATCTGGTCAGCTTTGTTCGTCAGTCGAAGGACCAGCCGGCACTGCCTGCGCTCGAGCCGGTCTTCGCTGTCCTGAAGAACGGCGATGCTCCGGACATCGTGCGCGGCACGGCCGGATCGCAACTGACCGAAGCCGCCAACGATCTGTACGATCGCGAGGGCTTCATCGATCGCACGGTGCGAGCGCTCTGGGAAGGTGAAGATGTCAACGCAACCCATTTTCCCGAGCAGATTCTCCTGGCCATTGGCCGATACCAGCCCGGCGTGCAAAGGCACCCTGATCTTGCGGGCCGAACGACGCGCGTTCTCGAAGCGTTGCTCGCCAGCGATATCGATGCGCATCTCGACGGCTGGTCGATTACACCGGCCACCGCCGTGATGCTCACTCTGGCCGGCGATGTGAATACTGTTCCGGAAGAGATCTACAGAACACCGATCATGGAGCAGACCTCGGCTGCGCTTGGAAAGATTCTGACCAAGGGCACAGTCAACGCCGGATACAAGACCGAGGAGTTGAAATGGGGTCTGAATGGCATGGTCTCCACCCGCATGAATTCACTGGACGGTCTTATCGCCCTGTGCGAGCCGATTTTCCTTGCCGATTCACCAACCACCGCGCAACAGGTTCTGCAAGACAGGTACGGCCAGTGGGGTTATGCGGTGGTTTTTTCAACTGTTTTGGCCGCTACACAAGCGGAACCTGCGGTGCAGGAGCGATGGCGGGTGTTTCTGCAGAAGGTGATCGACGCCGAGATCCCGGAAGTGAGCGGCTACGCCGAGTCCGGACTGAGCAGGTTCGAACAGCGTCGAAAGTAAGACAAGTCATAGGACGACATGCCAACTGCAGGATCGCTTTCTCGGCGCTTCAAAATTCTCAGAGCCGAGGATGCGCGATTGGACACTGAGCACTGAGGCGACTTGATTGGTCCGGATTTTTTGGGCGCCCCCTCATCCGGTCACACGCTGACGCCGCGTGTGACCACCTTCTCCCGACCGATCCAGTGTTGGGGGAGAAGGAGGGGAACAGCCCGTGGGCTTCGCTGCGCGAAGGGCGCGGCACCCATGCTCAATGGGTCAGCGCTGGCCGGTTCGGATGACGCGGACATTGTTGCGACCTTCGGTGGAGGTGCCGCTGAGTTTGGCGAGAAGGCGGCGGACGGCGAAAACCACGGCGAGGATGGCGACGACGATCAGGCCGACGGCGAGGGCGAAGAGCCCCAGGATCACGCCGAGGCCGACGAGGATCAGGAAGATGATCGTGCCGAGGATGCGCCGGGGCAGGGACTGCTCGCGCTGGAGCTGGACGAAGCGGGCGCGGGCGGCGCTGCGGAACTGGCTGGCGGCTCCGAAGGGCGAGGTGCCCGAGCCGAAGGGGCCGGAGGAGTTGGGCTGCTGGTCGGCGGTCATGAAGGGATTGTAGGGATTCGGGTGCGCGGAATTCCGCAGCGCGGGCGGAGAACGCTCAGCGGCGGCGGCGGCCGAGGGAGCAGACCCCCGCGATCAGGGCGACCGCCGCGGCTCCGGGCGTGGGGTATTGGGGCTGTCGCTCGGCGAATGGATCGGGGAGGAAGTCCTTGTCGGGGTCGTCCCATCGCCGGTTGGTGGGGCCGACGAAGAGGTCTTTCATGCGCCGTGGGGAGTTGCGGATGGCCGGTGCGTACCAGCTCTGGCCTTCGAATTCGGCGGCGGCGATGTCGGGGTCGGTGGGTTCGTCCTGCAGGCCGTGGAGGACGCGCAGGGCGAGGGCGGCCCAGCGGCCGCTGGCGTCGGTTGAGCCGAGTTCGGCGGCGGCGATGCTGGAGCGGACGCCGGCGCGGGAGAGGGCGAGGCGGTGCTCGAGGGCGCGGTTGCGGATGGCGAGGAGGGTGTCGATGGTGACGAACTGCGCTGTGGGCTGGTCGAGGGCGGGGCCGCTGGCGGGGAAGCTGACGCGGGCGGAGAGGAGCTGGGTCTGGGATTCGATGGGGGGCAGGGAGAGGCGGAACCAGACGAGGGCCTCGCGGTCGGGGTCGGAGGTGGGCGCGGCATGGGCGTGGGAGGCGGGGCAGCCCATGAGGGCGAGAACGCCCACGGCCACCACCCTCCAGAGCGTACCCTGGCTCTGCTTCGCGCTGTTCATCTCTCTCCTCGCTGGCGGTCGGCGTGGTCCGCCGCCCTCTGCGAGGGATAGCATGCGCGCGGGGCGGGCGGTTTGCTTGGGATTTGATGGACTCAGGCGGAAAAACCCGCAATATCTGCGCAAAGCGAGGAGATATCGGACCTGCGGAGTTCCGAGAACCGCCTCAATCGGGCATGTGAGCAAGTTGGCGGTCGGGCCACGGGCGAGCGTGGGTGGAGTATGATGTACCCGGACATATCCCTATCTTTAGCCCGTGGATCGTGATGCCCAAAGCACCGGACAAGAGCCGTTCGAAGACCGAGTCCCGAGCCGCGATGGGCAAGGGGTTCGTGCATTTGCATTTGCACTCGGAGTACTCGCTGCTGGACGGCGGGAACCGGATCGACCGGCTGGTGGACCGGGTGGCCGAGTTGGGGATGGACGCGTGCGCGGTGACGGATCACGGGAACCTGTTCGGCGCGATGTCGTACTACACGCAGGCGAAGGCCAGGGGGATCAAGCCGATCCTGGGCTGCGAGGCGTATGTCGCGCCCAAGGACCGGACGGACAAGACCTACACGGGCGTGGCGGACGGCGGGTACCACCTGGTGATGCTGGCGGAGAACCTCGCCGGCTGGCAGAACCTGATGTATCTGGCGTCGGAGGCGTACCTGTCGGGGTTCTACTTCAAGCCGCGGATCGACCGGAAGCTGATGGAGAAGCACCACGAGGGGCTGATCGTGATCAACGGGCACCTTGGCTCGGAGATCGCGTTCCACCTGGTGGAGTACGAGAAGAACAAGGACAAAGCGCACTGGAAGCGGGCGGTCGAGGTGTGCGAGTGGCACCAGAAGGTGTTCGCGCCGACGGAGAAAGGCCCCCGCTTCTTCATCGAGTTGCAGCACCATGTGCCGGAGCAGATCGCGATCAACCCGCACCTGATCCGGCTGGCGAAGGAGCAGGGTCTGCCGATCGTGTGCGACAACGACTCGCACTTCCTCAAGGAGGAAGAATGGGACGCGCACGACACCTTGATCTGCATCTCGACAGGAAAGAAAAAGGACGAGCAGGGGCGGATGCGCTACACGCCCGAGCTGTATGTGAAGAGCCCGGAGCAGATGCGCGCGATCTTCGACTCGCCCAAGGCGAGCCCGATGTACCGCGAAGAGTGGGACGGGCTGGAGGGCAAGACGACGGTGGGCGCGGAGGCGTGCGACAACACGCTGCGGATCGCCGCGCGGTGTGAGGTGGACCTTGAGTTCGGGAACCACGCGCCGGTGGTGGAGCCGGTGGGACCGGATCCGAAGAAGCAGCTCAAGTACAAGGGCGAGCCGGACCGGACCAAGTGGTTCAAGCAGTTCTGCGCGGACTTCGAGGTGCTGCCGTTCAAGCCCGGCGAGAGCGCGCACACCGAGGAGGAACTGAAGACGCAGTGCGACGATGTGCTGCGTCGGCTGTGCGAGGCGGGGATCATCTGGCGCTACGGCGATCACATCCTCGATCGCAAGGGCAACACCCACCACGACGCCAAGCGCGCGAACGAGATCATGGACCGGCTGGATCGCGAGCTGGGCGTCTTGCGCGACAAGGACATCAGCGCGTACTTCCTGATCGTGTGGGACTTCGTGAACTGGGCCCGCCAGCACGGCATCCCGGCGACGGCGCGCGGCTCGGGCGTCGGCACCATGGTCGGGTATGTGCTCGGCCTGTCGAACGCCTGCCCGGTGCACTACGGCCTGCTGTTCGAGCGCTTCACCGACCCGGACCGGTCGGAGTATCCCGATATCGATATCGACCTCTGCCAGGACGGGCGGCAGAAGGTGATCAACTTCGTCCGCGAGAAGTACGGGCATGTCGCGCAGATCATCACCTTCGGGACGCTCAAGGCCCGCGCGGCGGTGCGCGATGTCGGGCGCGTGATGGACCTGCCGCTGAAGGCGGTGGACGCGATCGCCAAGCTCGTGCCCGAGCACCCGAAGATGAGCTTCGAGAAGGCGCTGCAGCAGGAGCCCCTGCTGAAGGGGATCTACGACGGGGACGCGAGCGCGGAGTCCGAGGTGTTCAAGCACCTGCCCGACGGCGCGCCTCGGGATATCCGGCGGCTGATCGATACGGGCAAGGTGCTGGAGGGGCAGGCGAGGCACGCGTCGGTGCACGCGGCGGGCGTGATCGTGGCGACGAGGCCGCTGCACGAGGTGGTGCCCTTGTACCGCCCGGCGGGGACCGAGGACACGGTGACGCAGTGGGACGGGCCGACCTGCGAGAAGATCGGCCTGCTGAAGATGGACTTCCTGGGCCTGCGCACGCTCAGCGTGATCGAGCGGGCGAAGGCGCTGATCCGCGACACGCTGCCCGAGGACGCGATCTGGAAGGCGATGTACCACGATCGCCCGGACGAGATGCCCGACGAGGCGACGCGGGCGCAAGTGGACCCGCTGGACCTCGAGGCGATCAGTTACGACGACCCGCGTGTGTACCGGCTGTTCCAGCGGGCTGACACGACGGGCGTGTTCCAGTTCGAATCCGGGGGCATGCGCAAGCTGCTCAAGGAGATGAAGCCCGACCGCCTCGAAGACCTGATCGCGGCGAACGCGCTGTACCGGCCCGGTCCGATGGACCTGATCCCGGACTACAACGCGCGCAAGCACGGCCAGCAGGAGGTGCCGAAGGTTCACCCGATCGTCGACGACCTGACGAGCGAGACCTACGGCATCATGATCTACCAGGAACAGGTCATGCAGATCGCCAACCAGCTCGGCGGCATCCCGCTGCGTGCGGCCTACACGCTCATCAAGGCGATCTCGAAGAAGAAGGAAAGCATCATCAACGATGCGCGCCCGAAGTTCGTCGAGGGCGCGGGCAAGCAGGGGCTGGCCAAGAAGGACGCCGAGGACCTGTTCGAGCTGATCCTGAAGTTCGCCGGCTACGGCTTCAACAAGAGCCACTCGACGGGGTACGCGATCGTGGCGTACCAGACGGCGCTCTTGAAGACCTACTTCCCGAACCAGTACATGGCGGCGTTCCTGACCTTCGAGAGCCAGGCGCAGAAGGTCGAGGACTGGATCAAGTACAAGGACGACTGCCGCAAGACGGTGTTCGTGGATGATTCGGTGGGCGTGGAGATCAAGCCGCCGGACATCAACCTGTCGGACGCGGACTTCAGCGTGGTGTTCGAGAAGAACGAGGCGAAGACCGCGCTGGGCGGGCATGTCCGGTTCGGGCTCAAGGCGCTGAAGGGCGCGGGCGGCAAGGCGATCGAGGCGATCGTGGCGGAGCGGAAGCAGAACGGTCCGTACAAGTCGCTGTTCGACTTCTGCGAGCGCACGCCTCCCGGCACGGTCAACAAGGCGACGATCGAAGCGCTGGTGTGCTGCGGGGCGTTCGACTCGGTGCACGGCATCGATGAGCGGGCCTCGATGGTGGCGTCGATCGAGAGCGCGGTCGCGGCGGGCCAGTCGCTGGCGAAGGACCGGGCGGCGGGGCAGACCGCGCTGTTCGGTGGCGGCGGCGAGGACGATGCCCCGGCCTTCGACGCGCCCGAGCCGACGCTGAACCGCGCTGCGCCGTGGTCGGAGTCGGAGATGCTGCTCAAGGAGAAGGAAGTGCTGGGCTTCTATGTCTCCAGCCACCCGCTCGATCAGTGGAAGCAGCGCATCGAGAGCTTCGGCACGATCAACACCCAGACCATCAAGGAACGCCGGCAGGAGCAGGCGGGCGTGCTCGGCGCGCTGGTGAAATCGGTGCGGATCGTCAACACGCGCAAGGGCGACCGCATGGCGATCGTCACCGTCGAGGACGACATGGGCGTGCTCGACGCGGTGCTGTTCCCGCGCACCTACGCCGAGTGCGGCGAGTTCCTCACCAACGACTCGGTGGTGTTCCTGCTGGGCACCATCGACTTCTCGCGCGGCGACCCGCAGCTGATCGTCGAGAAGATCGTGCCGATCGAGCAGGCGACGGAGAAGCTCGCCAAGAACCTCGAGATCGTGATCGACGAGAACCGGCTCAACGGCTCGTCGCAGGACACGATGATGCAGCTCAAGGGCCTGCTGCGATCACAGTCCACGATGGGCGGCGGCTCTGGGAGGACGGCGGTGCCGCTGACGCTGGTCGTGCGCACCGGCAAGGAGCGCATCACGCTGCGCAGCTCGACGATGCGCATCTGCCCGACGGCCGACCTGATCGAGCTGATCGAGCGCATCGCGGGGACGGGGTGCGTGCGCGTGACGGGTGGGTTGCCGGACGGGTTCGGGGAGAAGAACGGGCGGCGGCGGTTTGCGAAATCGGGGTGATGAAGGTTTTGGCTCCCTCTCCCCTTGCGGGAGAGGGCTGGGGTGAGGGGTTCGCACCTTCGGTGCGACGGGTCCATGAGAGGATTGACTGAGTGGACGCTTGCGACCCATCGCTTGCGCGATTGGGCTCTAATCACAGCGATGTTCATTTGGTCGGAAGGTTCGGACCGCCCCCTCATCCGTCCGCTTCGCGGCCACCTTCTCCCGCGAG
>CBFGVX010000026.1:0-35096 GCA_965652425.1 uncultured bacterium
GGCGTGGACTACCAGGGTATCTAATCCTGTTTGATCCCCACGCTTTCGTGCCTCAGCGTCAGGTAAGGCCCAGTCACCTGGCTACCCCTTCGGCGTTCCGTACGATATCTACGCATTTCACCGCTCCACCGTACGTTCCGATGACCTCTGCCTACCTCAAGATCAGCAGTTCACTCTGCAATTCCTCGGTTGAGCCGAGGGATTTCACAAAATGCTTACTGATCCGCCTACGCACCCTTTAAGCCCAGTGATTCCGCCTAACGCTCGGGCCTCTCGTATTACCGCGGCTGCTGGCACGAGATTAGCCGGCCCTTCCTTTGGACTCGGTCAGTTCTTCCTAAGTCCTGACAGTGGTTTACACGGCGTAACCGCTTCATCCCACACGCGGCATTGCTCCGTCACGCTTTCGCGCATTGCGGAAGATTCGTTACTGCAGCCTCCCGTAGGAGTCCGGACAGTGTCTCAGTTCCGATGCGGCGGGCCATGCTCTCACACCCGCTACCCGTCTTCGGCTTGGTAGGCCATTACCCCACCAACAACCTGATAGGACGATCGCCGCTCCCAAGGCGCCGGAGCTTTCTTCCTTGGAACTTATAGAGTATTACCTGCAGTTTCCCACAGCTATCCTCTACCTCGGGGCACGTTCGATCGTATTACTCGCCCTTTCGCCGGTGTCCGGGGACCGAAGTCCCCTTCTCCCTCGACTTGCATGTTTTAGCCATGCCGCCAGCGTTCAGGCTGAGCCAGGATCAAACTCTTCACTTGATTTTTATTGCTGACGCCGGCAAGCCGGCGATCGCTTCAAATAAAGGGCCAAATCCTGGACAACCCACCCTGCGTTCGCAGGGTGCCGGTCCCACCCGATTCTGACGGTCAAGCCAGAGGTTCGGGTGCCTCCACGCCGGCTAGACGCGGAGGAGAATCTTTACTCAATAGGGCGCCATCTGACCGATTGGTCAGATGGCATGAATTTTCGAGGAACCTATGAGAAGCACATGAGGCTGTGAAGCACTCACATGCAGCTGTTCGACTCAGCCAACCCAGCTACGGGCTTTCGGTCTCGAAACCTAGACTCAGCCGCACATTCTCGCGGTTCACCAACTGTTCACTTTTCAAAGAAGGTCAACACCGGCTCGCATCCGCAAACCCGTGTTGATACCCGACGAGCCAGCCGGTGGCTTGCTCATGGGGGTCCGAAATTGTAGCAAAAGCCGAGTTGCTGTCAACGCCTCAAGGTTTCGGCTTCAAGATTTCCTCACGATTTCGTGAGCGAGTGGCACGATCTGCCTGATTTGCGGCGTTTTTCCGCCTCTCGTTTTTTCCAGACAGTTTTCCACAGGGGCGGGCCATGACCTCATCTGGACTGCGCCCGAGCTACGGTCGCGTGCCAGACCTCGGTGGCACCCCATATCGCCGGAGCGTATCGAGCATCGGGCCTGCCCTGAAGGGCCAGTGCTGCTGAGCGAGCCGTGGCACCGCTGGTGAGGACATCATCGATCAGGATGATCCGTTTCGCGGTCAGGGAGCGTTCGCTTCCGGGCTTGACCCCGATGCTGCCTCTGGCGTTTTCCCATCTCATGGAAGGGGGAACCGAACGCTGGCTGGGGCGGTGCGCTCGGGTCAATGCCTGCTCCATCGGTACTTGAAGGCGCGCAGCGCAGGAGGCGGCGAGGACGGAGGCGTGATCGATGCCCCGGACGATGCGTCTCCGTCGGCTGGCCGGGACGGGCTGGATAGCGACGCCTCCTGGGGGCGGATCGTGCAGGGCCCCCGCTTCTTCGAGGGCCTGTCCGAGCTGCCTGCCCAGGAACTCGCCGAAGCGGCGAAGACGCTGGAACTTGAGGGCCCATATCCAGCGGTCGAGGGGGTCGGCGTACTCGCCGAGGCGGACCACCCGGCTGTACGGCAGCACTACGGATCGGCATTCGGAGCAGCCGAACTCGTCTTCTTCGGCGGGGCCGACGGACCTCGCGCAGCGGGCGCAGTAGGCATCCGGGGGATCGCGCTGCCAGTCCCGCTCAGCGGCCTGTCGGGCGATGGGTTCGATGGTGGGTCGGGCGAGCGTTCGCTCGATCTGTCTCAGGAGGTTACGGCGGGGACTGCGTGGGCTTGCGGGCGGCTCGGGAGCGAGGGCTGACGCGGTGGTATCTGCGGCCTCGATTTCGAGCGGGCGGGGTGGCCAGACAAAGCGGTCCTCGATTTCAGCAGATATGTCCGGGGGTCCATCCGCATCGGAGGGCCGAGTCGCGTGTACGGACTTGGGGTCACGATCTCGCGTCATCGCCTTCCAAGATGGACTCTACGGAGCAGTGACGCAAGCCGGCTTCAGTCGAGGCGCGGTGGCGAAGCCGTCAGACGCTCCCGAACCAGCGTGGCCCGCTGGGCCCGCCGTTCTGACTGGTCCATCTCGCGGCCGCAGACCTGCTGGAGGTGTCCGGGCTGGGTGAGCAGGACGAGTTCGTTGAGGGTGCGCAGGGGGATGTGGTCGATCAGGTCGAGTGCGACCCCGAGGCGGACATGGCTGATGAGGCCGAGGGCTTCATCGGCCTTGAGCAGCCGGGCGTTCTGGAGGATGCCGAGGGCGCGGAAGACCTGGTCTTCGAGGAAGACGCGGCGTTTCTCGAGGAGACTGCGCCGGGCGACGCGTTCGTACTCGATCACCTGAGGGATGATCTCGCTCTCGAACTGGTGCAGAAGATCGGTTTCCGATTTGCCGAGCGTGGTCTGGTTGGAGATCTGGTACATGTCGCCGGAGGCCTCGGAGCCCTCGCCGTAGATCCCCCGGACGGCGAGCGACATGGCCTGGGCGGCGCGGCGGACCTTTTCGATCTCGTTGGCCAGCTTGAGACCGGGCAGGTGGAGCATGACCGAGAGCCGGATGCCGGTTCCGACATTGGTCGGGCAGGCCGTGAGGTAGCCGAACTGCGGGTGGAACGCGTAATCGACGCGGGATTCGATGGTGTCGTCGACCGCGTTGATCCGCTTGAAGACCTCGTTGAGGGCCAGACCCGGACGGATCATCTGGATGCGGAAATGGTCCTCCTCATTGACCATGATCGAGAGGGTCTCGTCGGGCGTGCTGATGGCGACGGCGCGGGGGAGTTCGCCCTTGGCGTGCTGGCCGGAGATCAGGTGACGCTCGACGAGGACCTGCCGATCGAGTTGGGGCGTTTCTCTCAGCGGGACCCATGTGAGGCCGAGGTCGGCCTCAAGGAGGTGCTGCTCGGCGATGCCCATGACGCTTCGCAGGTCACTCGGGACGCAGCGATTCACGAAGGGGATGCCGGCGATGTTGCGCGCGAACCGGACTCTGGAGGTGAGGACCACATCGGTGTCGGGGCCGTCGTGGTTGAGCCAGGAGGTGCGCTGTGGGGGTTGGTAGTGCTCCATATCAGTCGTTCCGATCCGCATCGGTGTCGCCGGGCCTGCTGTGGGCCGCTTCGGAGTTGTCGGGTGGGTCGGTCGATCGCTCGAGTTCGGAGATCTGGTCCCGGACCGCCGCGGCCTTCTCGTATTGCTCGAGCGCGACGAACTCCTTGAGCTGCTTTCGCAGCGCTCGCATGCGTTCCTGCTTGACCAGGCAGGTGCCGGCGCGGCGGGGGACTTTGCCGACATGATGGTCGCCTCCGTCGTGGGCGCGCCTGAGCAGTGACACCAGCTTCTCGGCGAACGCCTCGTAGCACTTGGCACAACCGAGGAGGCCGCTCTGTCGGAATTCGGCGAAGGTCAGCCCGCACTCAGGACAGGTCGATTTCGCGGCCTGGGCCTGGCCGGCGAGGCCGCTCTGGGACATCACGACTTTCTTGACGACCTGGCCTGCGGCGGAGAAGGATTGAGAGTGGAAGACCCCCGCCTCTCTGGCGTGGTTTTCGCACAGGTGGCGCTCGATGCGTTGGCCGTTGCGAACGACCACTTCGTGGACGGTCGCTTCGTTGTCACACAGATCGCATTTGGGCATATCGGATGATACTAGCGCGTTCCGACCCGGCGAGGTCAAGCAAAGCGGTGAACCGGCTCGTCATTCCTGCAATGCCGCTTCTCGGAGCCGGCCGAGCCGGCCCAGCAGTGCCGGGACGGAGTCGAGAGGGAGCATGGTGGCGGCATCTGAAAGGGCGTTTGCGGGGTCCGGGTGGCACTCCATGAACACGGCATCCACGCCGCAGGCCACGGCGGCGGCGGCGAGCATGGGGATGCGATCGCGACGGCCTCCGGTGGTCTTGCTTGCTCCGGGCAACTGCGCGGAGTGGGTCGCGTCGAAGCAGACGGGCGGGGCGGCGTCGAGCGGCTGGGTATCGTCGAAATCGGTATCGAGGGCCATCAGGTCGCCGAGGCCGATGACATCGGTGACGAGGCGGTGGTACCCGAAGAAGGTGCCCCGCTCGGTGAGCATGAGGTTTGAGCAGCCCGCGGCGATGCACTTGCGCACCGGGCCTCGCATCTCTTCGGGGGAAAGGAACTGGCCCTTCTTGATGTTCACGGCTTTGGAGCGCACCGAGGCGGCTTGCGAGGCGGCGACCAGCAGATCGGTCTGGCGGCAGAGGAAAGCGGGGATCTGGAGCAGGTCGACCACATCGGCGACGGCGTCGGCCTGCGACGGCTCGTGGATATCGGTCGTGACCGGGACGCCGAGTTCAGCGCGGATGGCTTCGAGATCGCGCAGGCCGCTCTCCATGCCCGGGCCGCGTTTGGAGTCGACGGAGGTGCGGTTGGCCTTGTCGTAGGACGCCTTGAAGATGTACTGGAAACCGAGTTTGGCGCAGGCATCGCGAACGACCTCGCCGATGCGCAGGCCGAGTTCGCGGGACTCGAGCGCGCAGGGGCCGGCGATGATGGCGAGGGGCTGATTCGGACCGATTTCGAGGGTGCCGGCGGGGCCGGGGACGGTGCAGGTCGATTTCATGAGCGAAGGGTAGCGGCTGGACCCGGCTCGTACCGGATGACTTCGCGCACGGTGTTGTCGTCGTTCATGAGCGCAACGCGTGGCCGGTGCGATGCGTACTCGCTCTCGTCGAGGATGGCCCGGTGCATGATGATGACCTTGTCGCGGGGCTCGACGAGGTGAGCCGCGGCCCCGTTGATCTCGATCTTGCCCGATCCCCGATCTCCCTCAAAGATATAGGTTTCGAAGCGGTTACCGTTGCGGCAGTTGGCGATCAGGACGAAGTCGTTCACGCGCATGCCGACGGCGTCCAGGATGTCGGCGTCGATGGTGACCGAGCCGACATAGTCGGGCAGAGCCGCGGTCACGGTGGCCATGTGGATCTTGCTGTGGAGGACGGTTCTGAGCATGTCGAGACCTGGGGAGATTGTCGGGAGGGGTCGGATTTCGTGGGGCGAGAGTGTAGCGAGGCGGTTCGTTGGGCGGCACTGAAAGACCAAGGACGACCTGCGGGCAGACAAGAGAGGAATTCTCGGGTCGAGGTGTCGATAATGGCGGTGTGAACCCGGGATCCGCTCAACAACCCGCGCTGCCGGACTTTGCACGGTTCCTCGCCGAGTCGGCGAAGGTCAGCGTGCTGATCACGGATCGGTCGGGGAAGATCGTATGGGCCAACGAGGGGTTTCAGCGGATCAGCGGGTACGCGATGTCTGAGATCCTCGGTCGCAAGCCGGGCGAACTGCTGCAGGGGGCGCAGACCGACCCGGAGTGCGTGAAGTTCATGAGCGAGCGTTTGCGCGCGGGGCAGGGTTTCGAGACGGATGTGCTGAATTACGACCGCGAAGGCCGGGAGTACTGGGTGAGTCTGGAGGTCACGCCGATCCGCTCCGAGGAAGGTGAGATCACGCACTTCATCGGGGTGCAGCACGACATCACCCAGCACAAAAACGATCAGCGTGAACTGGACCGGATCCGCGCTGACCTGCAACAACTGGTGGACCAGCAGACCGCGGACCTGATCGCGACCAACCGCAAGTTGGAGGCGGAGGTCCGCGAGCGCGAGCGCGCGGAGCAGGAGCTGCGCCGATCGCAGCTCTTCCTGCAGTCCGCGCTCGACGCGCTCTCCGCGCATGTGGCGATCCTGGATGAACAGGGCACCATCATCGCGGTCAATCAGGCGTGGCGGGACTTTGCCGGAGAGAACGATGCGTCGAGCGTCAGCGCGAGCGTCGGCAAGAACTACCTTGAGGTGTGCGAGCGCGCTGCACGATCCGAGAGCGCTCCCGAAGCGGCGCAGATGTACGAGGGAATCCAGCAGGTGCTGCGCGAGGAGCGGAAGGATTTTTATCTGCAGTATCCCTGCCACGGCCCCGACGAGGAGCGGTGGTTCCAGGCCCGGGTCTCGCGCTTCAGGGTCGGGCAGGACGACCGGCTGGTGATCGCGCACGAGAACATCACCGAGGCGAAGATCGCCGAGCGACGCGTGCGTCACCAACTCGAGCAGCTCAGCCATGTGCAGCGGCTGGAGACGATGGGCGAGATGTCCGCAGCGCTCGCGCATGAGCTGAATCAGCCGCTCTCGGCGATTTCCAATTACACCTCCGGCTCACTCCGGCGCCTGCGGACCGCTTCGACCATCACGCCCGAGGTCGTCGATGCCATGGAGCAGGCGCTGTCGGAAGCGAACCGTGCGGCAGAGATCATCCGGCGGATGAGGCGCTTCTCACGCAACGCGGAGTTGCAGCGCGAGCCGTGCTCCATCAACGAGGTGGTCGAGGAGGCACGGAGACTGGTCGCCGGTGACACCCAGCGCCGCTCGATCCGGTTGCGGACCAGTTTGGCGGACCGGGTCCCGGTGGTTCAGGCCGATGCCATCCATCTGCAGCAGGTGCTCATCAACCTGATCCGCAACGCGTCCGATGCGATGGCCGATGTTGCGGACCCCGAGCATCGTCTCGTGGAGATCACCACCGACGCGACGGCTCCGGACCGGGTCGAGGTTCGCGTGACCGACCGGGGATCCGGGATCACTCCGGACGCCATGCAGCGTCTGTTCGATCCCTTCGTCACCACCAAGCAGCACGGGATGGGCCTCGGGCTGGCCATCTGCCGCTCCATCATCGAAGCGCATCAGGGCAGGATCTGGGCCCGAAACGAAACGGATGCGCGTGGCAGGACCACGGGCTCGACATTCGGCTTCTACATCCCCGTGACTTCCAACCGTGAAAAAGAAAACGGGGACGGCTGAGCGTCCCCGCGCTGCGTCCTCAGGTTTCGAGCGGTCAGCAGCTCTGACCGAACGCGGTCAGCACCATGTTCAGGTCGTCGAGATCGACCGAACCGTTGCCGTCGACATCGCCGTCGAGGTCTTCGCCGGACTGCCCGAACGCGGTCAGCACCATGTTCAGGTCATCCAGATCGACCGTGTTGTTGCCGTCGGCGTCGCCGGGGCACGGTTCATCGCAGCCGCTCTCGCAATCGGTCAGCGCGCCGGCCCAGGTGCCGCCGGCCACGGTGCAGTCGGGCTGCGTCAGTTCGAGGCAGAACCCATTGTCGAAGCAGCACGCCCCGAACGGATCCGGGCAGGAAGCCATCGTGCAGTCGATATTGTCGCCCTGATAGTTCCCGCCTGCGGCCGTGCAATCGCTCGGCGAGATCGCATCCACACACGATCCATCGGGCAGGCAGCAGGCGCCGAGCGGGTTGCAGTTGAAGGTCGCGCACTGCGTTCCCGGTCCACCGGGCGTGCCTCCGGCGTTGATGCAGTTCGATGGGGTGAGGTTCACGCAGCCCGCCGAGAAGCAGCAGGCCTCGAGCAATTCGGGACAGGAAACGGTCGCGCACTCCGTGTTATCGCCCTGGAATTCGCCCTGCAGCGCGTTCTCGCACTGGGCTTCGTACACACCATCCACACACGAGCCGTCCGGAACGCAGCACGCCCCGAACGCACAGGAGAAGTCGGTGCAGCTCGTACCGATGCCGTTGAATGTGCCGTCCACAGCGTTGCAGTCAGCGACGCTGATTTCGAGGCAGATCCCGTCGTTCAGGCAGCAGGCCCCCACTTCGCCCGTGCAGTTGATCGGGGTGTAGCTCGCGCGCAGCACCCAGTCGCCGTTCGGACGGCACAGCGGGTTCAGCGCGCCGAAGGTCACCCAGCCGCCGTTGGGGGGACAGCCAAGGAACCCGCAGTTCAGGCCGAACAGCCAGTTGCCAGTCGGGCTTGCCAGACCGGGGTTGTCCGTGACGGGGAAGGCGTTCGAGGTCTGGGGAGGCGCCGTGAAGCACGGGTTGGCCGTCTGGTTGTGATGCTCATCGATGCGGTAGCCGACCGTGAAGGTGTTTGTGCCGTTGTTGGTCACGACGATCTGCTCCGGATCGTTCGGATCGACCTCGACCAGCACATTCGTGCCGTTGTTGCCGGGGGGCATGACGATGTGCGGCAGGATCGTGCCGTCTGAACTGAAGAGGGCGACCATGGTGCCGTTATTGGGGGTGCCTTCCCAAACCGCGACGGACCACTTGGTGGTCGTGGTGACGGTGGTTCCGACGGTCGCGAAGATCATCTCGATCCGGTCCACGATGAGGGGGAATTCGCTCGGCGTGAGGGTGTACGACGCCGCGGCCCATTCGCCCTCGCTGAACCCCGCCTGCGCGGTGTAGGCACCGCCCTCGAAATTGGCGTTGGTGTGGGTCGCAACCGCTGAGCAGGCCCCGCGATCGTTTTCGACTCGGGAGTCTTCGATGATCTCACCGAGGGTGGTCACATGCAGTCGCTGAATCGAATCGAGCTGGACCGGAACCGGAAGAGGACGATCCCCTTCTGCTTCCTGCGCAAAGACCGACATCGGAACCGCCGCCATCGCGGCCAGAGACAGAGCCACGGCGGTACACACGCGAGAAAGGGCCATTCATACTCTCCCAAAGCTTGACTGCGAACCTGAGGACACCGGACGAACAGCGTCCATAAGTTGTTGATTCACAAGGGATTCTGACGAAATTTGCCGGTTATGCAATCAAAATTCACTCCGAACCAGTACTTTTCTTGGCAAACCCGTCTTCGGCGGGGAAGTTCCGGCGTGAGAACCCCGTTCGTGCAGGCCGGTACCCTGTGAGCATCGCTTGCCTCGCTTCACTCTTCGGAGACCCCTTCACGCATGGCTTCCAAAGGCAAAAAGAAACTGACTCCCGGTGAACGCGCCCACATCGCCAAGGTCCGAGGCGAGACCAAGCCCAAACCGGCCCCGGCTCAGCCCTCCGCCCAAACAACAGGTTCGGGAGGGTCTGATAACGCAAGCACACCCATGCCCGCGTGGGTGTTCTGGGTCGGAGCCGTGCTTCTCGTGGCGATGGCTGGTCTGAGTCTCAATCTCTCACTGAGCCACCTCGGCTACGCCACCCCCGGTTGCGGCGAGGGGGGATCCTGTGACCAGCTCAAGGGTACCGCGTTCGCCTATGTCCCCGGCACATTCGATCGCGACGGGGCCGGGATCCGCGGCTGGCCGATCGCGTATGTCGGCACCGCATACTTCGCATCGCTGCTCGTCGTATGGGTGATGTCCGCCGGGACCGGCCTCAACCATTTCGTCAGGCAGGTCATCCGAGTCGGCGCGCTCGCCTCGCTTGTCTACATCATCATCATGCTGTTCGTGCTCAAGACCGTGTGCCCGCTGTGCATGGCCACGCACATACTGAACTTCGCGCTGCTCGGACTGGTTGAGTTCTCGACGCCTCGCACGCGCGGCTTTGCCGCGCGATCGCTCGGGGTCGGCGTTGCGGGGCTGGTCGTCGGCAACGGCGTGCTCCTCGGAGTGCAGCAGTCGCGCAGTGCGGAACTGGACCGGATCGCCGATGCCGAGCGGAACGCACTGGTCGAAGAACTCGGCGGCGCAGCCACCGGGCATGCTGCTTCCAACGGCACGAGGGGCGGCGCAGGAGGGGAGGCACGCTACGGACTGCCCGCCCCCACCTCGATCCCCGAGCGCGACGGCTTTACCGGTCGCTACCTGATCGGCGAGCCCGATGCCCCGATCCGGATCGTGACCGTTTCGGGGTTCCAGTGCGAATCCTGCCAGCGCGTGGAGGAAGAAATCCGCCAGCTTCTTGAGACGCGCAACGATGTGTCGCTCTCCATGATCCATTTCCCGGCCAGCGGCGCGTGCAACCCTACAGTCAATCCGAGTTTCAACGCGCACGGCGCGGCGTGCCGCACCGCACGCATCGCCGAAGCCGCGGGCATCGTCGGCGGGAGCGACGCCTTCTGGGCGATGTCGTTCCGGCTGTTCGAGCACATGGGCCAGCGGGACAATCTGAACCGTGCGGTCAACAGCGATGTCTCGGATTCCGTGCTCAATGCGTGGCTCACAGAGTTGGGCCTTGACGGCGCGGAGTTCGTGCGCGTGATGAACAGCCGCGAAGTCGGCGAACTCATCGCGAGCGATGCCCGCTACGCCCGCAGCGTGGGAACGAACCAGACGCCCATGGTCTTCATCAACGGACGCGAGATCACCTCGTGGAACCGGCCCGGGCAGATCACGCAAACCGTGGAAGCACTCGGCAACCAGAACCTGCCCCGCCAGACCGCCGCCGCCGACTCTCCCCCCGGTGCGGCGGAGCGGCTGACGGACGAATGGCGAACCAGGAACCCGATTCCGCAGGTTCTGAGCGGTCGGGACTGGGAACGGGGTGAGCACGACGAAGCCGCGGCGAGGATCGTCGTGTGGGGCTGCTACGACGAGCAGAACACCCAGCGCGTCGACGGCATCGCGCGGCAGCTTGCCGAGCAGTATCCCGGAGTCTCGTATGAGTTCCGGTTCTATCCGTTCAGCTCCGCGTGCAACCCTCATGTGTCCGTCACCCGCTACGACCAGGCGTGCGTGAAGGCCAGGGCCGCGATCACCGCCGGGTTGCTCGGTGGGGGCGAGGCCCACCAGCGCATGCACACCTGGATCATGGAGCAGGGCGACTCCTTCCGGGAATCGGACCTCGCGCCCCAGTTCAGCGCGATGGGGCTCGATGCCGATCAGGCGATGGGCGTAATGCAGTCGAGCCAGGTCTCGCAGCTTCTGCAAAGCGACCTGAACACGCTCGAGGGCATGAGGCGCATGGGCATCACCGCCCGCCCGGCGGTGTTCGTGAACGAGCGGCAGACACCGTGGCTCTTCGGCACCGAGACGCTCGTGCTCCCGACGATCGTCGAGGCCGCTCTTGAAGGCGACGGCAACTGATCCGCCGACCTAGAGTTCGTGCGTGGCGAAACTCCTGGTCGAACCGGCAGAACGAGGGCTGTGGTGCGAAGCGGCCGGGGTCCATGTGGACCCCTGGAAGCCCGTGCAGACCGCCGTCGTTACGCACGGGCACGCCGACCACGCCATCAGCGGATGCGACCGGTACATCGCCAGCCCGCAGACCGCGACCATCCTGAGAACCCGGTACGGCGTGAAGGCCCCCATCGAGGAGCTCGAGCCCGGACGAACGATCGATGTCGGAAAGGCGAGAATCTCCCTGCACCCGGCGGGGCACATCCTGGGTTCCACGCAGGTCCGCATCGAAGCGAGTTCGGGCGTGACGGTAGTCACCGGCGACTACAAAACCGATCCGGACCCGACCTGCGAGCCGTTCGAGGTGGTCCCCTGCGATGCGCTGCTCACCGAATCCACCTTCGGCCTCCCGATCTTCCGGTGGCCGTCGGACCGAGATGTGTTCGCCGAGATCAATCGCTGGTGGAGAGCCAACGCCGAGCAGGGCATGAACTCGGTCGTCTTCGCCTACTCGCTCGGCAAGGCCCAGCGGGTGCTGGCGGGCGTGGACGCTTCGATCGGGCCGATCCTGGCCCATAGTGCCGTCGAGAAGATGGTCGGGCCGTATCGCGAGCACGGCATCGCGCTGCCCGACATCCAGCGTGCCAACAAGGACTCTGCAAAGGACGCGAACGGTCAGGCGCTGGTTCTCGCCCCACCGAGTGCCGCGGCGACACCGTGGATGCGGAACTTCACACCGTGCTCTACGGCGTTCGCCTCCGGCTGGATGACGGTTCGCGGAACCCGTCGCTGGCAGTCCGTGGATCGCGGGTTCGTGGTATCCGACCACGCGGACTGGGACGGGCTACTCGAAACGGTCCGGCGCACGGGCGCGAGTTTCGTGGGTGTGACCCACGGCTACAGCAGCGCGTTCGCTCGGTATCTCAGAGAGCACGAAGGCATCGAGGCCGAGCCGGTCAGCACCCGCTACACAGGCGAGACCCAGGAGACCTCCGAAGCGGCGGAGACCGAGCAGGAAGCCGCGGCCACATGAAGCGGTTCACCCGGCTGTTCCTGGACCTCGACGCGACCACACGCAGCAGCGCCAAGCAGGCCGCGCTCGTGGAGTATTTCCGCAGCGCATCGCACCACGACGCGGCGTGGGCCGTCGCGATCCTCACGGGCCGTCGGCTGCGTCGGGTGATGCCGTACAAGGATCTGCGTGCTCTGGCATCGGAAGAGAGCGGCTTGCCGGAATGGCTCGTCAAGGAGTGCCACAACGCGGTCGGAGATCTCTCGGAGACCGTCGCGCTGATTCTTCCGCCCGGCGATCCGGATCGGGCCGAGCACCTTTCGCTCGCCGAGGTGTTCGAGCAGCGGATCAAGCCGATGCGACGCATGGACACCGAGCAGCGAAACCAGATGCTGAGAAGCACATGGGCAGCGCTGACGCCGACCGAGCGGTTCGTGTTTCACAAGCTCCTGTCAGGGAACTTCCGCGTCGGTGTGCAGAAACGCTCGGTCGTCCGCGCACTCGCCGAAGCGTTCGGCATCGACGATGCGCTGATCGCTCATCGCCTGACCGGAAACTTCGAGCCCACCTCCGAAACCTTCCAGAGACTCATCGCGGCGACGGACCGCGAAGAAGACGCCGCAAGGCCGTATCCGTTTTATCTTGCCTCCCCGATCGAGTCGCTTCTCGGGAGCGGGGCTTCTTCGATCGACGAGGTGCCGGTGAGCACGATCGAAGAACAGCTCGGCTCGTCCTCAGAGTGGGCGGCGGAATGGAAGTGGGACGGCATCCGCGCCCAACTCATAAGGCGCGATCGACTCGGTTCGGCTTCGCCGCACTCGGCCATGCTCTGGTCACGCGGCGAGGAGGAGATCGCCGAGTCGTTCCCGGAGATCCTGAGCGCGGCCTGTGACCTGCCGAGCGGCACCGTGCTCGACGGCGAACTCGTGGCCTACGAAGCAGGCCGCCCGCTCCCGTTTCAGGAACTGCAGCGCCGGCTCCAACGCAAGCAGCGCGATGCGCTGCTGTTCCAGGATGTGCCGGTCGTGTTCATGGCGTATGACATCCTTGAAGTCGAAGGGCGGGATCTGCGGGCGCTTCCGCTGTCGCAGCGCCGCGCGACTCTCGAACGCGTGCTCGGTGAAACCCCGAACGAGCTGATCCTCACCTCGGAGTGGATCGTCGGTGAATCGTGGGAAGAACTCGCACAGTGGCGTGATGAATCGCGGGATCGCGGTGTCGAGGGGCTGATGCTCAAACGACTGGATTCGGTATACGAAGTCGGTCGGGTTCGCGGCACATGGTGGAAATGGAAGATCGAGCCGTACACGCTCGATACCGTGCTCGTCGGTGCGCAGCTCGGCCACGGACGCCGGGCATCTCTGTTCACTGATTACACCTTCGCCGTCTGGTCGGGCTCGCCCGATGCGCCCGACGCCGAACTGGTTCCGATCGCCAAGGCCTACAGCGGTCTCACCAACGCGGAAATCAAGCGCGTGGACAAATTTGTGCGCGATCACACCGTGGCCCGGCACGGCCCCACGCGCAGCGTGGAACCGGAAATGGTCTTCGAGCTGGCCTTCGAGGGCATCCAGAACTCGCCCCGCCACAAGTCCGGGATCGCATTGCGATTCCCTCGCATCGCGCGCATCCGTTCTGACAAACGACCTCGCGACGCCGACACCATCGAAGTCGCAAGGCAACTCCTTGATGCCCATCAGCATCCGGGGGCAGGGCCATGAGCGATCCGCATCACCTCCTGCACCCGACGCTGGAACACTGGTTCGAAACCAAGCGGTGGCAGCCATTCGATTTTCAGCGCGAAGCGTGGAGCGCGTACGCCTCGGCCCACGACGGGCTTGTCCACGCCCCAACCGGCATGGGCAAAACGCTCAGCGTGTGGCTCGGTCCGGTGTCGCAGTGGCTCCACGAGCATCCAGATTTCCAACCCCCCACCGAGGGCATCGAGCGCTCGCAGGCCGAACCGCTGCGTGTGCTGTGGATCACGCCGCTCCGAGCGCTCGCGAGCGACACGCTCGATGCGCTGCAGCAGCCGATTCAGGATCTCGGGCTGCCCTGGACCGTCGAGAAACGCACGGGCGATACCGCTCAATCCGTCAAGGCAAAGCAGCGCACCCGATTCCCCACCGCGCTGGTCATCACGCCCGAATCGCTCAGTCTCCTGCTGACCTATCCCGATGCGCAACGGCGCATGAGCGGCATCCGCGCGGTCATTGTCGATGAGTGGCACGAGATGCTCTCCTCCAAACGCGGCACGCAGACCGAACTGTGCCTCGCCCGCCTGCGCCGCTGGAACCCCCGGATGCGCACCTGGGGGCTGTCCGCCACCCTCGGCAATGTCGAGCAGGCCGCAGCGACGCTCGTCGGGAGTCAGCCGCCGTCGCCACCGCGCCTCGTTCGCGGCAGCAGCACCAAGCAGATCGAGATCCGCAGCATCATCCCCGAAGACACCGTCCGGTTCCCGTGGGCCGGGCACATCGGTCTGAAGACGCTTCCCGAGGTGATCCGCGCGATCGAGGGCGCGAACTCCACGCTCGTCTTCTGCAATACTCGATCGCAGGTCGAGATCTGGTACAGCGCCATCATGGATGCGCGACCGGACTGGCTCGGCCGCGTGTCGCTCCACCACGGATCGCTCGACAAGCAGTTGCGGGACAAGGTCGAGGCAGGTCTCCGCGAGGGGCGCGCCAAGTGCGTCGTGTGCACCAGTTCGCTGGACCTCGGCGTGGACTTCTCGCCGGTGGACCTTGTTCTGCAGATCGGCTCGCCCAAGGGCGTGGCTCGGCTGCTGCAGCGTGCCGGTCGCTCGGGCCACCAGCCCGGCGCGGTCAGCACCGTGCTGTGCGTGCCGACGCACGCGTTCGAGCTGGTCGAGTTCGCCGCGGCACGCAGCGCAGCGATGCAGAACCGCATCGAGGATCGCACCCCGCTCGACAAACCGCTGGATGTGCTGGTTCAGCATCTCGTGACCTGCGCGGTCGGGGGCGGGTTCGCGCGCGACGAGATGCTGAGCGAGGTCCGAGGCGCATCGTCGTACGCCGAATTGAGCAACACTGAACTGGGCTGGGCGCTCGACTTTCTCACCAAGGGCGGCGCTGCGCTCGGCGCGTACCCGGAGTTTCGGCGCGTCGAGATCGACACGAGCGGCGATGAGCAGCGGTTCGTCGTACGCGATCGCTCGGTCAGCACGGCTCATCGCCTCGGCATCGGGACCATCACCGCCGACAGCGCGATGAGCGTGCGTTGGGCCAGCGGCGGCGGGAAGGCCCTCGGCACCATCGAGGAATCGTTCATCTCCAAGCTGCGCAACGGCGACCGGTTCGTGTTTTCCGGTCGTGTGCTGGAACTGGTCCGCGTGCGCGAGATGACCGCGTATGTCCGCAATGCCAAATCTTCGCGCGGCACGGTCCCCCGCTGGGGCGGCGGGCGGACCCCGCTCTCCACCGAACTCTCCGCCTCCGTCAGAACCATGCTCGAACTGGTTCGAACCGGTGATGCCGCGGAGCCGGAACTCGCCGCCGTCGCGCCTCTGCTCGACATCCAACGCTCATGGTCGATCATCCCCAGTCCGGACCAGTTGCTGATCGAGACCACGATCTCCCGGGATGGGCATCACACCTTCGTCTTCCCCTTCGACGGTCGGCATGTGCACGAGGGTCTCGGTGCGCTGCTCGCGTACCGGCTGACCGCGCAGGCCCCCCGCTCGCTCGCCGTGACCGTGAACGATTACGGGGTCGAGATCCTGTGCGAGACGCCGCTCGATCTTGAAGAGCGCGAATGGCGCTGCGTACTCAATCCGAGCGATCTGCTGCCCGACCTGCTGGCGTGCCTGAACTCAGGCCAGCTTGCGCGTCGGCGTTTCCGTGACATCGCGCGCATCGCCGGCCTGATCCATCCCGGTTTCCCCGGCCGCCATTCCAAGCCCGCGCGTCATCTCCAGGCATCCAGCGAACTGTTCTTCGATGTCTTCAACGAGTTCGACCCGGCGAACCTGCTGCTCGACCAGGCCAAACGCGAGGTGCTCAGCGATCAACTGGAAGTCACGCGACTGCGCACCTGCCTGGAGCGACTGGCCAGGGCAGAACTGCGAATCATCCCCACCGATCGTCTCACGCCGCTGAGTTTTCCTCTGTACGCCGAGCGTCTTCGCACCCAGACGGCCAGCAGCGAGAGCTGGCGTGACCGCATCGAGCGGATGGTGCTGCGCCTCGAAGACGCGGCCCATCGCACCGAGGGTACACTCCGAACATGACCACTCCGGGCGCCCTGCCAGCCGGCTCAAGCACCATCGAGATCGCGGGAGAGAAGCTAACGATTCTTCCGCAGCGGGCGGTGCTGTGGGAGCGCGAGCGGACGCTGCTGATCGCCGATCCGCACTTCGGCAAGGCGCAGACATTCCGCAGCGCGGGCATCGCCGCGCCCGAGCGCTCTCACGAAGCGGATCTGGCGATCCTGAGCGGCCTCATCACATCCTGCTCCGTCGATCGACTCATCGTGCTCGGGGATTTGCTCCACGCCCGGTCGGGTGTTCGCCAGAGTGTGGTTCATGCACTTCGCGCGTGGCGTGAACGGCACTCGCAACTTGATGTTGTGCTGGTACGGGGTAACCATGATCGCTCGGCGGGCGATCCGCCCGATCAACTCCGGTTTTGCTGCGTGAACCCCGGTGAGCGAGCCGGTCCCTTCGAGCTGCGTCACGAGCCGGGAGAGGTTGTCGACGATGCCTACGCGCTCGCTGGCCATATCCATCCCGGCATCCAACTGGGCGGACATCGCGGCCTTGGGCGAAAGACCGCCGTCCGCTTTCCGGCTTTCGTGTTCGGAACGCACGAGGCGATTCTTCCCGCGTTCGGCGGCATGACCGGACTGGCGATCGTGAGACCACAACCCGGCGACCGGATCGCCATCATCGCAGACGGTGAGGTGATCGAGCTGCGCAGCGCCTCGTGCTGATCAGCGAGGCGGATCGACCGGACGCATCTCCACCAGCCGCAGACTGCGCGCATCGCGCTCGCTCGGCCCGATCAGGATGTACGGCCGCACCGGATCGCTCGTCGCTCTGGGAACCCACACCTCTTCAGACACTTCCGCGGCGGGCGTGGCTTCCAGGACCCGATCGCGCCGGATCAGCGTCTGGTGCTTCAAACCTTCCGGCGTCGTCAGGAATACCGACCAGACCGGTTCGCCCGTGTCGGTGCGACGCAGGTGCCACGCGCCCGCGATCGACTGCGAGGCCAGCACGGTCACCCCGCCCGTCGCGTAATCGAAGACGGCCATCCGCCCTGCTCCGGTATGGAAGAACAGCAGTCCGGGCGGCTGGGAACCGGCGGCATCCGCCGGCAGCGGAGGCGGGCTCTGCAGCGGCGACATCGACTGGTACGCGATCATCGGGTCGGTGTCGCTCGAAATCGGGAAACGCGCGAGGACCGTGGAACGGGGAGCACTCTGGTCCGAACCGCCGATCCGGATCGCGACCAGATCCGATCCCGACGAGGTCTGCGTGATCGCGAGGAACACCGAAGGATCCGTGGTCGCCGTCGGCATCTGATAGGACACACCCGGCTCCGCGCGGATATCCACACCGGAGCGGTTTCGGATCATCAGGCGTCGCTGTTCTTCGCTGGGTTCGCGCAAGGTGAGCACCGATGATGCGCCCGATCCGGGTGGAAGCAGCGTGCCGGCCGCCGCGAGATCCCCCTCGGCGCTGAGCCAACTCACCGCGCCGGTCGCCCAACTGACCTTGCCGATCCGTCGCGTCGCATCGGGAAGGATCCGTTCGATCAGGAATCCCGAATCATCTGCGGACCTGCCGAGCAGGCAGCCGGAGGGTAGGTCCTGGGTCCAACTGATCCGGCGAGGCGGGTTGGCCGAAAGGTCGTATGCCTCCACTCTGGTACGCATGGAAACCGATTGGCCGCGCGATCCGAGCAGCGACGGCCAATCCGGGGCCTCACCGGTCTGGGTCGCGAGGTATCGGCCGTCGGGCGAGATGACCGGCAGCACCTGGCCATCGAAGGGAACCGCTCCGATCGCGCGGGTCGCGAGCACGACGCGGGAGTTTACCACCGCCGCGACCGCCGAGCGGTCGATCGGGATCTCGACCGAGCCGCGGCTCTCTGGCTGTACGGAAGGTGCGCGAGGCGAGGGCTCGACGGGACGGACTTCGGTCACCGAGCACCCATGCATGTGACAGGCCGCTGACATCAGGACCAGCCCGGCGATCGCCGCACGCAGGAGAGGCCGATCTCGCATCAGTTGTCGTACCATGATCCGTTTCTGGGATCCGGCTCGCCGATCGGCGTGAGCTGGTCTGAATCCTTGCGGATCTGATTGAGCTGCTGGCGAAGGTCTTCCAGCCGCTCGCGATACGGAGCGTTCAGATCGTCCGCATCCGCATCATTCTGCACCACGATGGGCGTGATGAACGCGAGCAGCTCCGCGTTCTCGGTGCGGCGTTCGGTCGAACTGAAAATCGCGCCGATCAGTGGGATATCGCCGAGCAGAGGAACCTTCCGAACGATATCGGATTCTTCGCTGCGCAGGATGCCCGAGATCACGACGGTCTGCCCGTTCTGCACGACGAGCTGCGTCGTCGTCTGTCGCCGGTCGAAGATGAAGAAGCCGTCCTGCGTCTGCGTGGGCTGGATGGAGCTGAGCTCGAGGTTGACCCGCAGATCGACGGTGCCCTGGGTGGTGATCCGCGGGCGGGCCCGCAGACTGATGCCGACCGCGCGGTACTCGCGGCTGGCGATGATGTTGCCTTCCTGCGTCGTGTTCGTGTCGGTGACGATCGGCACATCCTGCCCGTCGAAGAACACGGCTTCCTGGTTGTCGGAGGTGAAGATCCGCGGCTCGGAGAGGATCTTGACATCGCCGTCCTGCTGCAGCGCCTGGAACACGGCGTTGAGGTCCGCATCAAGGTTCAGCACCGAGGTGTCGAACAGGTTGCCGAGGAAGTCGTTCTCGGTCGCGCTCGTGTTGGTGCCGATGGAGAGCGCGTTGTCGCCGTTGGAGGGGTTGATGTTCCCGGATCCCCAGCGGAGGCCGAGGGACAGCTCATCGCTGACCGAAACCTCGGCGATGACCGCAGAAATGAGCACCTGTCGACCCGGCCGGTCCAGCGCCCCGATGAGTTCACCGATCGAGGCGCGGTACTCCGGCGGCGAGAGCACCATGACGGCGTTCTGACGCCACACCGGCACGATGCGGATTCGCCCGATCAGGTTCGAAGAGTTGCGAACATCCGTCGGCGGCTGGGCTCGCTGCCACCAGAAGGTCACCAGATTGGTCTGTGCCTGTGTTTCGTTGTTGCCCGTGCTTGCGGTATCTGCCGCGAACGGGCTGCTGGACGCGCCGGTCGTGGTGAGGCCGCTTTCCGTACGAGGCAGCTGCGCGATCGTGTTCTCCTGCGCGAGGAGCGTGTTGAGTTGTTCGGCGAGTTCTTCGGCGTTCGCGTGCTTGAGCTCGATGATCTCGGGCAGCCCGGCATCGACGGGCTGGTCGATGCTGGCGATGATCTCGTCGATGGCCGCGAGGTTGTCGGGGCTCTTGGCGATCACCATGATCCGTCCGCCCTCGGGGATCGCCACGAAGCTGAACTGACCGGCAAGGCGGCCGACGCCCTGCCCGGACGCTGGGGCGTTGTTGCCGCCCCGCCCGCCGCCGGTTGAGGCCGTGCCACCGGTGCTCCCGCCGAAGAGTTCGGTGAGCAGGTCGGCGACCTTGACGGGGTCGGAGTGCTGCAGGTCGTAGGTCTTGGGGATCACATCGTCGGGCCGGATCGGCAGGTCCCATTCCGTCTCGATCTGCTGACGGATCTGATCGATCACCGACTCCTCGCCGAGCACGGCGACGGAATTCTGCTGGACATTCACGGTCACGCGGAGGGCGGAAGATGTGGCAGCGCTTTGCGACTGATCCTCATTCCCGCCCCGCCCCCGGTTGCGGTTGAAGAACTGCCGTGCGATCTCTTCCTCGCTTCGCTCATCGGCCTTGAACAGCTCGTTGATGTTCGTGGCGATCTGCTCGGCGTCGGCGAAGCGAAGGCGGAAGGTCGCCGAAACCAGGTTGGCCGTGGCGGGGCGGTCGAGCGCCTCGATAAGCCGCTCCATCCGCTGCAGCAGCGCCATGTTCCCTCGCACCACGACCGAATTCGAATCCGGGTCGAACGCAATCCGGGCGTAGTCGGGCAGCGCCTGGCCGTCGGTCAGCACATCCTCGAGATTCTCGGCGGTCGAGTGCTGAAGCTGATACACCTTTTCCGCGATCGTGCCGAGATCGGTGCGACCCAGCACGGACTCGTCCGGGCCGATGACCGGTACATCCTGGCGGTTGATCTCCTCGATCAGCCGCAGGATGATCAGATCCTCGGTCTCGACGATGCCCACGCCGTCCTGCTGCAGCGCGAGGAACACATAATCGAGCGCGACATTCTGGGGGAGCGGACGATCCGAGATGACCGTGACCCGGCGGGTCAGGATCTCGGGACGCGGGAGCACGACCTTGCCGGTCGATTCGACGATGAACGGGATCAGCCGGCTCACCGGAACATTGTCGAACGCGAGGGTCGTGGTCTTTCCGTCGGTCAGCCGACGCCCGTTCGGACCGGTCCGCGGCTGCTGCTCGGGCTGATCCGCTTGTTCGGTGCCCGACCCGGCACCCGCGTCCTGAGCGTGAACCACCGGACTGGCAAGCCCCGCGCCCATTGCAAGGAGAGAGGTCGCCGTCAGGCGGGCCAGTTTGTGAGGGAATCGCGTTGCCGTCATTCAAAGATCTCCCGACCGCTCGCCGGCCTGGTCATTGTTCTCGCTCGGATCAACCAAAAAACTCGGGGTCGTGCGCTCGAAGAGCTGCACATCGAACTCAACCTCACGCCAACGCACCTTCACCGACCAGGGAAGGTTTGTCTCCAGCACCTCGACACCGCTCTGGCCCTCGCCACCGACGATGAGCGTCATGTCGTTCTCGAAGGTCACGCGGTCATCCCAGACATACGCGATCTTCGGACCGCCATAGCTCGACGGGGGCGGGGGCGGGCCGGGGTCACGCGGCGGAGGTGTCTCGACCGGGTCCCGGGGTGGGGGCGGCGGCGGAGGCGGTGGGACCGGCGCGGGGGGGACGAAAAACGCCGACCGCCCGACGAACCGCTGCGCATCCCGCTCGATCGCCTCCTGGTGTCGCTCGGCGTATCTGGCGAGTTGCAACGCCTGCGGATCCGAACTGTCCACACCGTCGGTGGCGAGCAGTGTCATAGAAAACGAGACGATCACCCGGAACGCGATCACGAGCGCGAGGATCGCCGCGAGGATCGCGAACCAACCCACGGCTCCGATGCCAGACAACAGCGCACGCGCATCGACGGTTCGCTGGTTCATGACCTCCCTCCCTGGGCTCGGATCGCCCACGATTCGAGCATGAGTTGCACGGATAGCATCCGGCTGCTCTCAGGCCCGAGTCGCAAACGGATGGAGCTGATCGACTGCACAGCCGGCGATTCCTCGAACCGGGCGATCACCTCCATGACATCTTCAGGGGATGCCTCGAAACTGAAATTGAAGGTCAGTCGCACCAGTTCCTCGCCGGGTTTGAGGAATTCCCGCTCCAGTGTCGTGCTTTGCAGGCCGAGTTCGCCCGGCTCGAAACGCCATCCGGAGAGAATCCCCAGCTCGCTGGTCATATCGATCAGCAGTTCGTACACCTGATCGGTTGTCTCATCGGCCCGGACCGGTGCGGTCACCGGGCCGTGCTCCTGAATACCCCGACTGAGTGCGGCCATGTTGGATTCGCGCTCGCGGATCTGCTGCTGCAGCGCTTCCAGCTGCGCGCTCACCGTCTCGGCGCGACCGTTGATCCGCTCCACAGCCGCGAGGGTCGGCTCAATCGCTGCGAAATAGAGAAGCATAAATGCTGCGGCGTAAAGGCCCCACCGTGCCGCGCGTGGCAGATTCAGAAATGCCTGCATCATTAGCCACCCCCCCGCTGCGCTTCCTGCGCTCGAGCGCGCAGTTTGGTGGACTCCTCTTCCAGACGCCGCTTCACCTCGTCGCTGATGCCGTCCTGACGGGCGGCGCTGCGCCGGGCGACGCTCTCTCGCATCGCCTGAAGCTGGTCGAACTCTGCGATCTGTTCATCGGTCAGCGGGTCGGGGATCGGCTTCTGCTCTTCGTTGCCCGCAGAGCGGCTGCCGCCCTGGACCATCTCGCGACGCTCGGTGCGGGCATCGGAACCTGTATCGGTGCCCGAGGCGACCGGTGTGGACGACGAACCGCCTCCAGTTGATCCCGACGAATCCGAACCGGTGCGCGTTCCGCCGGAGAAGCGCGAGGCCGTGCCGCTGGGTCGAGCGGTGCGGCTGCCGGGCGTCCCGGTGCGATTGATCGCGGTGATCACCGAAGCACCGGGCCTCCAGATCTCCGCGCCCTCCTCGTTGTACATCCGCTCGGCGAGGTTCTGCTCGGCATAGTCAACGAGCGTTCTCGCCTGGAAGTACGGGCGGTTCACCTCGGCGCTGATCTCAAACTCGATCAGACCGCTCCCGCCCTCGGGCTCGGTGGTCCGAACCACCCTCGCCGAGGAAAACACCGCAGACTCTTCGAGGGCCTGCCTGGCACGGGACATCAGCGCCAGCGAGTCGGCGGTTCCGACGATCCGCAGAGTCTCCCCGAAGGACAGACTGATTTCGCGCACGAGCGTGAGCTGATCGTTCGATTCGGCCGGCATCGCCGCCGCGGCGTCGGCCAGCAGCTTGGCCATCGGCCACCGGCTCCGATCCAGTTCGGAATAGATCGCGATCTGCTGCTGCAGACTCAGCGATGGCTCGCCGTCTTCCTCGCCGGTGGTCTGTCCGAGCAACTCCTTCGCATCCGCCAGTCGTGATTCCAGCACCGACAACCGCGCCGAAGCGATGCCCAGCGGCAAAAGCAGAGCGATCGCCAGACTCGCCGCCAGCAGAATCACCGCAACCCTGGGGTTCTGCATCGCAACCACGCCGCGTTCGAGCGGGCTGCGACGAACCCGGGGCGGCACCGAACGCAATTCAAAGAGCTGTTGCGAAGACACGGTCGAGCGCAGCATCGCGCACGCCACGCCGAGGGCGACCCCGTAGGCATCGAACCACGCCGCGTCGTCGCGCGTTCCCGCGACCGAACCGACCACCGCGCTGCGCAGGCCCGGATCCGCCCAGAGCGTCCCGGACCGCGAGGCCGGAACGGCATCCACGCCGGCCTTGGCGCACGCCGAGGCGATGCACCGCTCGGCCGCGGCTTCGAAGGATTCTGGCTCGGAGGGATCCTCGAGCGCGGTGCGGACCGCGTGCGTGTCCGTTCCCACACCGACCACGCCGATGCACCCGAACCGGCGATCCACGCTCGCCACCGCCCGAGGCCCGCTCATCCCCCCGACACGCGCCAGCAGCAGGAGCTCGGTCAGACCGACGATCTCGCTCGTCCAACCGTCCCACGGCTCAACTGATGAATTCTGCCCATCGCGACTCGGCCAACCGACCAGCAGCGCAGACCGAAAGCCCGCCGTCGCCGGAAGGGGGACCACGCCACCGACCTTGCGATAGGACGGGATAGAAGGTGGCAACTCCGCTTCAGCCAGAAGTTCCGCCGCGCTGCCGAGCTCTTCCTCGTGTCCCTCAGGAACCTCGACGACGCGGCAAACGGCCTCGCCGGAAGCGAGCACGCCGACCATCGCCTCTGGCTTGTGCTTCTCAACGAGCTGCTCGATCGATTGCGACACATCAGGTCCGCCGGAGCCGACCTCGAGCACCCGCGCTTTGCGCCCGTCCGGGGTGGCGGCTTCGGCGACGAGCAGGTTCCAGACGCCATCGCGTCGATGCCCCACCAACACCCTCTTCGGGCGAGCATTGCCCTTAGGCGCGGCGGAGCGGGGTCCGTTCTTGGGTTGTTTCTTCTTGTCGGTTGAACTCACCGGATATTCATCTCCGTGATCACGATAGGCAATCCCGTCCGCGCGACCGTGGCCCTGATTTCCACTTCCAGACCCGAAGCAACATCCACCCCGCGCGAGGTGATCACGAATGCGTTGCTCTGCACACCCATATACCGGCTCAGAGCCGCGAGTTGGGCCCGACTTGGAAAGAACTGAAGCAAGTCAGTCAGGTGTACGAAGCCCTGGGGCTGCTGATTGCGGATAAAGATCATTTGGTCGGCAAGTCCGGGATTATCTCGGAAGGGCTGAATGTAGTCGAGCGTCTCCCGACGAACCAGATTGAGGTTGATCTTTCCGGGAGCCGGCCCGTCTTCGGGATCGCGGAGCGTGCACTCGGCCAGAAGATCGCGGATCTGCTCGGTCGTCAGGTTCTGGATCGCGTTGAGTTCCGCCTGGTTGAACTCCCCGGATTGCGTGGCGAGTTGCCTCAAATTCGTCGACAGGTACTCATCGAGAAACTGGGCCGTGGAGCGGGCGTGCGAGAGCACCGCCTGCGCCTGCAGCGTGGTGATGCCCGGAACGCGGGCCTGCAGATCGGTTTCCGCCGCCTCCGGCAGGAACAACCGGGGCTGCCCCGAAAACGCCAGCCCCTCGTCGATGGACGCCGCCGTGATGAACTCGGACCAGCCGGCATCGAGCACGCCGTTGGCGTTGTCCGGGGGCCAGGTCAGATCGCCGTCGTCCTCGTTGGGATCGAGGCGCCCGTTCAGGTTCCAGTCCTCGCCGCGCAAAAGCTGCGGATCGACATTTCGGATCAGTTCCACCTCCGCCAGCGTTCGGAAGTTGCCGTACCGGGGCGTGATGTTCAGCGACTCGTACCCGCCGAGTTCACCCGCCTCCGGGTTGCCGCCGCGCCATCGCACGATCGCCTCGGCGACATCCTCGGTCATGCCCTGGAGCTCCATCAGGTCATCGAATTCCATCAAGTTGATGTTGACCTTCGTATGCGGATCTTCAGGGCCGGTGTACTTGGTCGCGCCTTCCCAGTGCTCGATGCTCCAGGTGACGCCCTCCAGCTCGCCGATCGAGACCTCCACGAGCTTGTCGTACACGGCGTACCCCGACGCGTCGTTCGGCGACTGCGTGGCGTTGCCCAGCCGGGCGATCACCGCTTCGAGCCCGGCCCGAGCCGCCCACTTGGCCCTGGTCCGCGCGACCTCTTCTCGTCCGGACATGGCCTGGCGCAGCGCGCTGACCTGCAACGAAACCAGCACCACCGCCGCGATGCCGACGGCCAGCAGGACCACCACGACCGCGAAACCGCGCCGATTCATCCGCGCGTGCCTGTGATTCGACGCCGTGCTGATCACTCTTCGTCCTCCCCACGATCCTCTGGAGCGACGAACACATACGGCAGCGGAACCCGGTCGATCGCGATGGTGCGCCGCGCGAACGCCTCGCGACGCGGAGTGTTGATCGTGCCCGCCTCCGTCACCCGAACCGTGACCCGCAGCGCATGCGGATACCCCTGCCGGTCCGAGTCCCACTCGGTCACCCAGCGGTCCACATCCAGCGCTTCCACGGAGAACTCGGTCACGCCCTCCATCACGGGGAACACCAGCCCCCCGCCGTCGGGCGTTTCATCCGGCTGCGGATCGACGCGTCGCCACAGGATCGGGGCGTTGTCGGCGCCACCCTCCGTCGCGAACACCCGGCCGCGGCTGGAAAACTGCCGACCGCCTTCTCCGGTGAGCCGTGTCGCCAGGCGATACTGGACCTCAAACTCACCGCCCTCGGACTGCTCGCCCAATTCGCCACGATTGCTGCTGCGCGCGGAGATCGGGCTGTTGCTGAACAGCAGCAGCTCGTCAGCGCTGACCCGCTCGCGCCGACCCTCGGCATCCAGCACATCGGCCTCGCCGTCGACGAGCAGCACCCGGGCGTAATACAGGTCCCCATCGCGGAGAATCCCCGAGATATCCCTGGCCACCTGATCGGCCACCAGATGAGCCGCAGCGCGAACGCGCTCGCGGCTCTCGGCGGCCCCAGAAGCACGGACCGACTGGCTGACCGTGTACGCCGTCGACGCCGCGACGAGCGCGACGATCATCACGCCGACGATCAGTTCGAGCAGCGTCATTCCCGCGCGACGAGTTCTTCCCGAATCCATGCGCATCACGGACGCTCCATCGATTGTTCGGGTTCGCGTTCCGGATCCGGGTCGTCGCCAAGGCGCTGGGCCACCAGCGTCTCGAACCGCAACGATCGCTCCCGCCCCAAATCGTCCCAGCGCACGGTCACCGCGACCGAATAGGGATCGCCCGCGCCGACCGACCGGATCTCCATCTCGTACGAATACGATTCAAACGGCGGCTCGCACGCACCACGCAGACCGAACACACGACGGAATCGATCCGGCCCGACCGCCACGACCTGTTCCAGCAGTTCGTCGGCCAGCATCGCGGCATCATGCAACCGCTCGCCGTCCCGCTGCGCACTCAATGCCGATGAGTTCAGACCAACGATCGTCACCAGCGCGATCGCCAGAATCAGCGTCGCCACGATCGCGTCCAGCAGCACAAAGCCGCTTCTTCGATTCGATCGGACACCGCTCGTCACCATGACTGTTCCACCCGCCCCATCGCGTCAAGATCGATCGGCTGAGGCACATCCGATGCCGACGAAGAGATCAGCCCCGTCACCACCGGGCGCAGCGCATACGCCGGCAGATCGATCCGCCAGGTCCGCCCCTCCGGCAGGATCGAGACCGGGTCACCGCTCGCCTGCGCGATGGTCATGGCGATCTGCGGGCGCGAAACGCTCTGCTCGAACACGACGCGGAACGAATCCTCACGCACCACCAGCCCGTCCGTGACCAGTTCCGCGATGCGGCATCCCGCGAGCGTGATCTCGGGTGCGAACGCGTCCCGGCGCCATTCCCGGTCGGTCCGGTCGTAATTCCCCCGCTCCTGCCGCAGCACCTCGATGTGCAGCGTCCCCGTCTCGTGGTCGTACACCAGCGCAGATACCTCGGACGAGGTCGACGCCCGCTGGGCCGCGATCGCGACCATCTGCGCCGCCGCACGCACGGAATTCTCCGCCTGCCGGCGTTCGGTCGTGCGTACGCGAGGCACGATCAGCCCGAGCACCACCCCCACCACGAGCAGCGTGGCGATGATCTCGATCAGCGTGAAGCCACGCCGACCGACCGGGATGGAAAGTGATTTGCGCAGCACGAACGCTCCGGTCCTCTCTGCTCGCGAGAGCCGCTCAGGGAACGATGATGTCCGCCGCCTCGCCCTCACCGCCCGGGCGCCCGTCCGAGCCGTAGCTCACGATCGAGTAGTCCTTCCCCTCGCGCCCTGGGTACTCAAGGATGAACTCGTTGCCCCATGGATCGATGATCGCATCGGCACTCTGCAGGTACGGCTCATAGTCCGCGGCGTCGATGAAGTTCGGACGCTCGATCAGCACGCGGATCGTCAGGGTCTCCCGACCGATCTTCGACCCGTGGTCCAGCAGGAACAGGTTCATCGAGGTGCTCAGGGTCTTCGCGTTCGACTGCGCGGTCGCCGCTCGGGTGTCACCCACGCGGCTCAGCAGGCGCGGGGCGATCACCGCCGCCAGAATGCCGAGGATCACCACGATCACGATCGCCTCGATCAGCGTGAAACCCCGGCGAGCACGACGGACGCGCTTGGTGTTCTTGGTCTTCTTCAACGGTCAACTCCTGAGCAACTGGGTTCGCCGCGACTGGCCGGCGTCAACTATGGTTCAACACTGTACGGATCACACCCCGCTGATCGCGTTCTGCATCTCGATCAGCGGCAGCATCACCGCGAGAATAACGAATCCCACCACACCGGCGAGCACGACGATCAAGAGCGGCGGCAACACCTGCGTGAACAGCTTCACGCTCGCCTGCGTCCGCTCCTCGAACGCGTCCGCAGCCCGAAGCAGCATCTCATCGAGCGTGCCGGTCTTCTCGCCGAGGTTCATCAGCTGGATCAAGAGCGCCGGGAAATACCCGCTCTTCTCCAGCGGCTCGGAGATCGTCCGCCCGTGGCTCACCTCGTCGCACACGCGGTCCATCACGCCCTCGAGCGCCTTGTTCCCGAGCGTGCCCTTGGTGATCTTCAGCGATGCGATCACCGGCAGACCCGCTCCGGCCAGCGTCCCGAAGGTACGGGTGAACCGAGCCACCGCGATGTCACGCAGCAGCCGCCCCAGAACCGGCGTCTCCACCAGCACCGTATCGATCTTGAGGCGCGTCGAAGGGGTCCGCATCGCGCGCGAAGCGAAGTACAGCCCGAAGCCGATCGCAAGCCCGATCAGCCACCAGAACGACGCCATGAACCCCGCCACCCCCATGACGACGATCGTCGGCATCGGCAGCTGATCCGGCGGCAGGTTCACCGAATCCATGATGTTCGGCACGATGAAGGTCACCAGCACGATGATCGCGATCACGATGAAGGTCGTCAGGATCGCCGGGTACATCAGCGCCGACACCAGCGACCGGCGCAGCTTCAGATCCCGGTCCAGCAGCACCGCCGCCTGCCCCAGCACCTCGCCCAGCCGCCCCGACACCTCGCCCGCCTGCACCAGGTTCGTCACCAGGTCCGTGAACGGTCGTCCGAACGCCCGCATCGAGTCCGCCAGCGATCGCCCCCGCTCCACATCGTGGATGATCGTGTCGAGCATCTGCTTCTGCGCTTCGTTGCGTCCCTGCCCGGCGATCGTCTTCAGCGCGGGCACGATCGGCAGCCCCGCCTGCACCGCCGTCGCCAGCTCGCCGATGAACGAGGCCATCTCGCTCCGGTTCATCGGCGAGTTGCCGAGCCGCAGCGAGAATCCCGAACCCCCGGCCGCGCCGACCGCCTTCGTCTTCGCCCCGCCCCGTCCGACCAGCTCCACCTTCGTCGGGGTGATGCCGCGCGACACGAGCGCACGCACCGCCGAAGCGCGATCCGGCGCTTCGATCGTCGCGGCTCCCGCCTCGCTGGGCTTCATGCTCTGGTACTGGTAGGTCGGCATCGTGTGACTCGCGCGATCGTACTCGCTCAGGCCTCGCCCATGTCCGCGTCCTGCGTCGCGCGGAGCACATTATCCACCGTGGTCAGCCCCTTCGCCGCTTTGAGCAGGCCGTCGGTGCGCATCGTCCGGTGCGATTTCGGAGCCAGACGCAGCAGCTCGCCCGCGTTCTTGCGATCGCTGATCGCCGCGCGGAGCGGTCCGTTGAGTTCCAGCAGCTCGAAGTACCCGATCCGGCCCTCGTAGCCCGTGTCCCCGTCCTTGCCCGAACCGCGACCCTCGTAGCCGCAGTACCGCCCGTCCTCGCGCGCGAACAGCTTGAGCTCGTCGGGCAGCAGCCGGTGCTGCGTCGCTTCATCCAGCTCGACCTCGTGGCGCGCATCGGGCCGGATCCGCCGACCCAGCCGCTGCGCCAGAATCCCTTCCAACACGCTCGCCAGCAGGTACGGCTCGATACCCATGTCGATCATGCGACCGACCGCCGACACCGCATCGTTCGTGTGCAAGGTGCTGAACAGCAGGTGGCCCGTCAGCGCAGAACGCACGCCGATCTCCGCCGTCTCGCCGTCGCGGATTTCGCCGACCATGATCACATCCGGGTCCTGACGCAGGATCGAGCGCAGCCCCGTCGCGAAGGTCAGACCCCGCTTCGGGTTCACCGGGATCTGGTTGATCCCGCTCAGCTCGTACTCCACCGGGTCCTCGATCGTGATGATCTTCTTGCTCGGTGAGAACAGACGCATCAGACTCGCGTACAGCGTCGTCGTCTTGCCCGACCCCGTCGGACCCGTCACCAGCACCATGCCGTGCGGCAGGTTGATCAGCCGGTCCATCGTCTTGCGGTGGTCATGGCTCATCCCGAGCGCTTCGAGATCCAGCTTGATCGCGTCCTTGTCGAGGATACGCATCACCACCGACTCGCCGTAGATCGTCGGAACCGTGCTCACGCGGATGTCGACCTTGCGACCCTCGAACCGCAGCGTGATGTGACCGTCCTGAGGCACATACCGCTCAGCGATGTTCATACCCGCCATGATCTTGATGCGGCTCGTGATCGCCGGCTGCAGCCGCTTCGGAGGAGGGTTCTGCTCGTACAGAGTGCCGTCGATCCGGTACTTCACGCTCAGCGTCTGCTCGAACGGCTCCACATGGATATCGCTCGTCCGCGACCGGATCGCTTCAAGAATGATCAGGTTCACGAGGTTGATCAGCGTCGGCTGCTCGGCCATCCGGTGCAGCTCGTCGGCGTCGATCGCCTCGAGGTTCGCCAGCGTCGAGTCCATGTCCGCGGACTCTTCGCCCCCCAGCCGGGCCGCCATGTCCGCCGCCGTCGTGCCGTACGCCGAACGCAGCAACTCCCGCAACAGATTCTCGTCCACCCGCTTGCGGGTGATCGGCCGACCCGCCGTGACCGATAACTCGTCAGCCGCAGCGTCGTCGTCCGGATCCAGCATCGCCACCACAAGCCGCGCACCCTGCAGACGCAGCGGCACCGCACGCAGACGCATCGCCTGATCGGCCGTCACCAGAGCCGTGGCTTCAGGGGTGAATTCCGGCAACTCTTCAATGATTTCGTAGATCGACTCGGACCCCAACTGCTCCTCCGGCTCAGTACCAGGCCCAGAGAGTACATCAGCTCGGGAGTCGATCGTAGTCACCAGCGAGATCCTTTCGTCCATCCTTACAGATGCCGCCGGTCCTGTCGGCAATGGCACAATCCCCGGCGCTCGACCCGAGGCCTCCGCCGTACGAGCCGTCCAGTCTGATATTGCAGCCGGAGCCCAAAGTTGCCCGTGAATCAACCCGGAACCAGCCGAACGGGCCATCAGGCCCGCCCATTATTCGCCAGAGCTGCCCCGCGCGTTTCACCGCTTGCCTAATTTCCTTCACCCGACTCAGGATTCACCACCTCGATCGTGATCGATTCCATTTCCTCCCCCGTCTCGGGGTCGATCTCCAGCACCGATGTCATGATCATCCCCCGCCGGGTCGGTCGCGGCTCCGGGATCCGCTCCGCTTGCTCCGGCCTCAGCACGCCCCGGACACGCCCCGCCCACTCGCGATCCAGAGTCGACCGGGCCTGCCGGGCCTTCACCACTTCCGATTCCATATCCGCGACTATGAATACCTGCACATTGCCCGGCATCGCCGTCGCGCCGCCCCCGTTCTCGAGATCCTGCTGGATCGCGTTGATCCACGCCCGATCCAAGCGTTCCCGCGCCCGTGTGTACTCCGCCCGCATCCGCTCCATCGAGGCCCGCTGCTCCTCGTCCAGATCGTCGAGCGAGCCGATCGCCTCAAGCTGTGACTCCACGATCGATTCGGCGTACACCCTCGGGTAACTCAGCCGCTCGATCCGCCGCTCGAACTCAGCCCGCGATTCCACCGACAGCAGCTCCGCGACCTGCCTCACATACTTCTGCTGACCGTTCCGCAGCCGCATCGCTGCATCGCGCAGATCCTTCTGCCAGCGTGCGAGCTTCTCTTCATCGATGTCCACCACGAAGCCGCCGCCCCCGCGCACCTGGCCCATCGCCGAATCGTCCCGCTGCACCGCCGTCCGCGCCTGCAGCAGCCGATCGATCTCGAGCTCGTACCGCCCGAGCACATCCTCCAGCGCCGCCGGTCCATCCGAACCACGCTCGGGATCGAACCCAAGCTCCATCTCGCGGCAGACCGCGATCAGATCGATGTCCTCGCCCGGAAATGTCCCCGGCGCAAGTTCCCGGTCCCGCCGACGCATCCGCTCCACCGCAGGCCATTTCTCGAGCTGCTCCGCCGTGAGCACCAGCGTGTAGTCCGCGAAGAACTCCTTCGTCATCTCTTCTCGCTTCGCAGCCAGCTCGGCCCGGAGCCGTTCCATCTCCGCCATCGACCGCATCATCTCGTCGGGCGACGGCTCGTTGCCATCCTCGCGCCCCTTGCGAAGCTGCGCGGCGAACTCCATGTGCATCGCCTGCTCCTCCGCGTTCACCACCGCGAGCCGCTCGCGATACGCCGCGAACAGCTCGTTCGCGAACACGATCTGTCCCGTGTCCAGACCCAGCAGTGCGTGGTACCGGTCAAGCTCCTCCCCCTTCAGCGGGTCCATCCGGTTCTGCTCGCGCCGAGCCAGACCCTCGAATCCACCCACAAACGAAAAGTCGCTCGTTTCAATCGAAATCGGCTCGCCCGAAATCTTGATGCTCGCCTGCCCCAACACCCCCGAAACGGGCAGAAAACCCAGCCAGGCCACCAGAGCAGCCCCGCACGCAACAAGCCGATTCCGAGCCATCATCGTCCCCTTTCGAGCAGGTCCAAACGGTCAACACCCAGTATGACGCGCCGAAGCCGCCATCCCGTCAACCGAACGCCACAATTTCGAACTTCAGGAATCTGACGGATCTCACTCGTCCTGCCTCAAGGCAAGGCAACCAACCAAACTCAATCCTCCTCGCCGCGGTCCCTCCGGACCGGCGGCGGCAGACGCCGTGCCTGCTCTTCCGTCAACACCTGCAGAACCTGCTCATACGCCGTGCGGTCCAGCTCGCGTCGCGCCGTCCGCGACTCGCGCGTCGCCTCCGTGCTCGGCTCGATGCCCATCACGCGCATCACATCGCGCTCCTCCTCCTGCTCGGCGATCGCCCGCGCCCAGTTCGCGTCCAACCGCTCGCGTGTCTGCCGATACCGCGTCTGCGCCTCCAGCACCCGCCCCCGCTGCTCCTCGGTCAGATCCTCGAACGACAGAATCGTCTCGAACGCACGGTCCGTCGTCGACACCCGGTACACCCGCGGGTAGCACAGCTCGTTGAACTTCGCCGTGAACTCCGCACCCAGATCCGGCGGCAGCGCACGCCCGATCGTCGCCGCGTACCGCAGGTTGATGTCACGCACCCGCACCGCCTGCTCCATCGCGTCCTCGAGCAGCTCGCGGAAATACTCCATCACCTTCTCAAAGTCGTCGAACCCCTCCGTGGTGAACCGCTCGAACGCCTTGTCCGTCGATTCCTCGTACACCTCGTTGCGTGTCACGAGCGCCCGGTCCAGTTCCGTCACATACTGGTTCTCGACCGACGAGATCGCCGCACGGGCTTCGCCATCCACCCCCATCTCGTCCAGCAGCTTGACCAAGTCCACCGCCTCACCGCTGACCAGCCCGCCCTCGTCGATCGTCGCCATCCGGCGCAGATCGCGCTCGAACCGGGGCCACATCGCCTCCTGCTCCGCCGTCAGCAGCAGACGCAGGTCCTGCATCAGCTGCTTCGTGATCATGTCCTTGCGCTGCTCGAACTCGCGCGTCCGCTTCCGGAACGCGTCCCAGACCGCGATGTCCCGCGTCTCCTGGAACTCGTCCTCCGCCGCCCGCAGCACCGTCGTCATCTGATCAACGCCGACCGCCATCCGCGTCAGGTACTCGTTGACCATCTCGCCCGCGATCTCGCGCTGGATCTCGTCAAACCCGAACAGCTGCGCCGCGTGCTCCAGATCCTTCGTCGTGAAGCCCGGCTCCAGAAAGTCGCCGCCCGGCCGAAAGACCTGACCCTGCGCCGCCGCCGGCCACAGCATCGCCATCGCCGCCAGCGCAAGCCAGAACGAAACAATCCGACGCCCTGTCCGCATCGCAGGCCCTCCTCAGCCAAGCATCATTCAGAAATCGAACGACCGCTGACGCCAGTCCGTCGCCGGACGCTCCGGCAGCCCGGCCTTCTGCTCCTCAGTCAGCACGCCCAACAATTGATCGTAAAAGCGAAGCTGCAGCTCCCGCATGCGATTCTGCGCCTCGCGTGCTTCGTCGCTCCGCTGACCGCCCCACATGTCCTGCAGGCGCATGCTCGCCTCACGCTCGCGCTGCGCACGAGCCAGCACATCGCGAAGCCGCGAAGACTCCGCCTCCCAGTTCGCCTTCACCGTATCGATGAACTCCCGCTGCTCGCCCGTCAGACTGTCCAGCGCGAGCGCACGCTCAAGGCCTGTGTCCACATACGAATCCCGGTAAATCTCCGGATACGCCGCACGGTTGTACCGGCTCGTCAGCTCCGCGCTCGCCTCCTCACCGAGCCGCGAGCTCAGGAGCGTCAGGTACCGCTCATGAATAGCGCGAACCTGGATCAACTCGTCCCGCACCGTCGCGAAGATCTCGTTGAACTTCTCCATGTTCTGCATCCAGTTGCCATCCTGACCCAGCGCCTCCGCCGCTTCCTGCTGCTCGTCGGCGACGCGCCGGTACGCCCGCAGCTTCCGGTCCAGTTCCACCTCGTACTGCTCGACCACATCCGTGATCAGTTCCCGCTGTTCATCGTCGAGCTGCATCTCCTCCGTCAGCACCACCAGGTCCACGCCCGCCCCGCTGATCATCTGCTCCTGACGGGTGATCGCCCGCCCGCGGAACCGACGACGCTCGAACTTCTCCCACTTGGGCAGCTGCTCTTCCGTCAGCAGGATCTTCACATCCTCATAGAACCGCTCGCCGAGCTCCTCGGACTTCTCCTCGAAGTCCGCCAGCCGCCGCCCCAGTTCCTGCCACACCGCGGGGTCGCGCGTCCGCTGGAACTCGTCCCGAGCGCCCGAGGACATCTCGCTCGCCACCGCCGACATCTCGCCGAACTCCGACTGCACCACCGAGAACAACTCCGTCGCGATCTCCTTCTGAACCTCGTCGAACTCCAGCATCCGAACCATCATGTCGAACTCGCGCTGGTTCACCGGCGGGTTGTTGATCGAGTTCCCACCTCCCCGGAAGAACTGCCCGTGCGCCTCAACGCCCAACCCCAGCACCAGCCCGCAGGCCAGCACCATCCCGATCCAGAGTCTTCTCAATTGCATGGTTCAGCGGTCCTCAGGAAAAATGTCAACCGATCCTCAAAGGATCATCGGGATTCATGGTGATGCGGCAACCCGCCGGAACAATCCAGCCAGCCCGCCGCATGAGACTACCCACGATACGCCGCGGAGTTTCACCAAATCACCATCTCAGCACCGGGAATTCGCTCACCCGCCGCCTTCAGATGCACGCCCGAGTTCGGCCCCCCGATCCCGCGCC
>CBFGVX010000027.1:0-34276 GCA_965652425.1 uncultured bacterium
CTACGGCCTCAACCAGCGGGCCTGGTCCCGGCTCGACGCCGGCGCGGCGGGCTACCCCGACCTCAACGCTGTGCCATCGAACGTTCTCGACCGCATGGAGCTGTTCTACTACGATGCCTCGTGGCGACTGCTCGAACGGCGCACCGACGAAACCTGGAACGGCACGAGCTTCACCCACGACTCAACCAACCAGTGGGTCTGGGGCCAGCGCTACATCGATGAATTGGTCGCGAGCATCACCGACGGCGATGTGGACGACGAGTTCGAGGACCTGTTCTACGCCATGACCGACCGCAACTTCAGCGTGCTCGGTCTGTCCCAGGAGGACGGTGGAGGCGGCGAGCGAGTCCGCTACGACGCCTACGGCCAAGCGCAAGCCTCACCGTACGGCGACACCGACGGCAACGGCTGGATCAACATCGATGACTTCAACACGGTGCTCACGAACTTCGGAAAAGAGATCGGTGACACCGGCACACCGGGGTACCGTGTTGAAGCCGACTTCGACTCCAATGGCGTGATCGATCTGGACGACCTGAACACGGTGAATACCAACTACGGCGACAGGATCGGCCGCGGCCGCCTGTCGGGCTCGGGCAACATCGTGGGCTACGCGGGGTACATCTTCGAGCCGGCGACGGGGATGTATGTGGTGCGGCACCGGTGGTTCTCGACGGAGAATGGGAGGTGGTTGTCGAGGGATCCGCTTGGCTATGTAGACGGGCAGAATGTGTACGAGGCCCTGAGAACAAACCCAAATCGATTCACTGACCCATACGGCAAGAATGTACGTCCGGCGATGAATGCCGTGTCTGCTGTGGGTAGCTTGGCAAGTACTGAACTGCAACTGCTTGGCAACCAAGGGAGCGCTCCTCAGGACGATGTGGCAGAATTGCGATGCCATGGAATCCATCGCTTTATTCCAATCCCCCATCACTGCTTTGTACGTTGCTGTAAAACTATTGGTGGAGTTCAGTCCTGCAAAACTTACGGCCTGAACACAACGAACAATCCCGCCAAGCCCCTCGGACTTCTCGCGTGCTTCAATGAAGATAATAGTAGAGATAGAGACAGTGATTCCGGTGATCCGCGCGGTGGCAAGTTCAGCACTGTTACAGGCGCCGGCATCTGTGATTGCTTGTCGGGACTGATTGACAGCGCTAGAAATCCAGATCGGAGTGATGGTTGTTCATACAAATACAAACCATATAGTTGCAACTCTAACTGGGCCGCAAATTCGTTGTGGTCATGCTGCACCGGCAAGAAGGGAGGGGCTCCGCCCACGGCACCATTCGGAATGCCTTGGGACTGCTGCAGGAAAAGTGATTGTGGCGGAGGAGGTCGACAGCCGTGTCCGCTGAGTTGCCCAAGTGGCAGTCGTGGCTCACATCTTAATTTCTGCTGCGGTGGTTACACGCGAAGCACGGAGTCAAGCGATTATGAGTAAGCATTTATTGCTGTGCAAAATCTTCGGCCTGTGCTGCGTATCATTGTGCACGGGCTGCTATTTCCCTCGGATGCAGTTTGAGAGCAACGATGCGAGTATGATATTAAGGTGGAACCCTAGGTATACGATGGTGTCTTCCGCACTCATTTTTGATACTAATGGAGAGGCTGTCAATGCAATACAGGCCTCGGGATTGCCTGACGGACGCAGTTTCATTCACGTCCAATATCCTCATGAGCTTGCCGACGCTTTGCCTGAGGGGAGTTCCACGCGTTTCACACTGAGTGTGGTTGCTGTTTATGAGTCGGGCAAAGAAGAAGTCGTGCTAGAAAAGCCCTATAAGCCGATCTTGCTCAGACCCAGCTACTCGGACGGTACGGGCCACTGGGACTATTTAGTTATTATGCCCCCCGATAACTTGCCTGCTTCAGATATTGGTAGCGTAGTCGATCTTGATAGACAACGTTCTGAAGACACCAAGCAATCCGGCGGCACTGATGTTTGGCGAGCAACGAACAGGAGCCATACGATAAACAAAGGCTTGGAGATCTGGTTTAATCCGCAAAGCGAATACAAATTCCTTGTATCGCTCGAAGGTGCCGGGGACCTGTTAAACTTGGAACAATATGATATTTATCTCGTGATTACGAGTGGTGCCCGAAAGTGAGCAAGCAGGCGGCATGGCTTTAGCGAGGGGCTCTTGCTTGGTTGCGGGTTTCCAGGCCGAGGGAATAGGGTGTAGATCAATCGGAGGAGGATTGGTGATTAGCTGCGGTTGAACATACCGTTTCTGTTTTCTCTTTTCAGACAACTCGATGCAGCCTACGATTCGCCTGACCACACGGCCCCCTCGGTGGTTTCAAGGGAATATAGCTACATGGGCGGGAGCGGCTCGGGTTGGAGATCGCGCCCAGGATCATTCCTCCCACATTTTTTCTTCACCGAAGCGTAACCCAGATACTCTCGCTCACGGCGTGTCCGCCAAGCCGCTCGTTCGACAGGTTGACCGTCACTGTGAAAGATCCATCGCGAATCGCCTCGGTGGCCTGCAATGTGGTGAGGGTAAATAGCTCTTGAGGGTCTTTTCCCGGATCACCAAGGCTCGTTTCCGATGCATTCGCCGGTAGTGTCTGGGTGATGCCATCTTCCCAGCCCGAGTCATCATCAGAGACTTGGATCCAGTCAGACGGACCGAGCCCTCTCGTATCAAACTTGATCAGCCAAGTTCCAAAATGGCCTGGAAAGGTCACCGGACGGACCGGTATGGAGATGTCATACATCACAAGCGATCGATTACCTTGGGGGAATGCTTCATCAACCTGTCGAACAGTCGCCCGAAACCGTTTCTGCCGTCCTTCAAGCATCGCACGGTGCTGGGTTGATGTACCGGCCTGATTTGTCGCACGGACATCCAGGTGAACCCGTCCGGCCTGCACCCGACTTCGTCGGGTTTGACCACGGCACCCGTTATTCGAGAACCATCACGCCAACCGATCCGCATTCCACCGCTCCCAGAACCCGAGCCAGTTTCCGCTCGCGAGTCCGTGCAGTTCTTCTGTCGTCCAGCCGCGCTCGCGCAGGGCGTCGAAGAGTCTGTGCAGGTCGGTCGGCTTTTCGATGCCTTCGCAGAGCTGTTTGGCGTGGAAGCCGCCGTCCATGTCGGTGCCGAGGGCGGTGTGCTGTTTGGAGCCGGTGAGTTCGCAGATGTGCTCGATGTGGGCGAGGGCGTCGTCGATGGTGGGGCGGGGGCCGTTGTCGGTCACTCCGGGTTTGAGGAACCATTGGGCGAGGTTGAGGCCGATGACGCCGCGGCGGCGGGCGATTTCCCTGATGGCCTCGTCGGAGAGGTGGCGCTGCCAGTTCTTCGCGCCGTCGCCGCCGAGCAGGGCGCGGCAGTTGGAGTGGGAGGCGATGACCGGGCCTCTCGTGCGTTCGAGGGCTTCCTCAGTGGCGCGCTGGGACATGTGCGAGAGGTCGCAGACGACGCTGACGGCGTGCATCGCTTCGAGCATCTCGACGCCCATGGGCGTCAGGCCGAGCCCGGGTTCGCAGGCGTTGCCCGCGGCGTACCTCGATTGTTTGCCCCAGCACAACCCGATCGCGACCACGCCCTCGCTGACCCACCAGTCGAGCTCATCGGGCGTGCGGATGGGGTCGGCGTTCTCGACGAGGATGCCGATCTGGATGGGGTCGGACTCGGCGGGTTCGGGGTCGAAGCGGCCGTGGTTGGCGATGGTGATATGGCCGCTGCTGGCCCAGCGCCGGTAGACGGCGATCTGGGCCTCTCCGGCGAGGACGGCGGCTTCGACATCCATGGGTTCGTAGCCCTCGGGGCCTTCGCCGCCGGCTTCGGTGAAGACCGTGCCGAGTGCCCAGCGGACATTGGCGGCGCGGAGTTCAGGCAGCGTGATGGCGGCGGGCGGGTGCGGGCCGGTGGTCTCCGGGCCGAGCTTGTCCAGCGGGAGCGTGAGGTCGCGCCGGTTCACATCGAGGTAGGCGAGGTCGAGGTGGGCATCAAAAATGGGGATCATGGCGTGGCCTGTGGTGCGGGAGTGGGGCGGTCGACTCGCACAACCGGGATGTCATCGCCGAGGACCGCGCGGGCGCGGGCTTCGAGGGCGTCGGCGTGCGCGTCGGACGAGATGAGGATGAAGTCGGCGGTCGCGTGCGGGGCAAGGTCGGAAGGCCGGACGACCGGGACACCGGAGATGGTGTCGAGCGGCGTGTGGTCGTCGACGATGGCGAGCGGGCGGAAGGGCAGTTCGCGCGTGCCGCGGGTCAGGAGCCGGCGCGTGAACTGACCCGCGCCGAAGAGGATCGCGGTTGGTCGGACGCCGGTCGGCGAGGCGGGCATCGAGTCGATCGCGGAGTCGAGGTTGCTGCGCACGAGACGCTGCTGCAGCGCGGGCCGGGCCTGCTCGGCGAGGTCGCGGCAGGCGCGAATGCGTGCCGCGGCGTCGGAGTCGGCGTCCATCCGCCTGAGCAGCGGGGTGGAGGCGTAGACCACGCCGTAGAGCAGCAGATCGCAGCCGTCGCGGATGGCCGGGGCGATGGCGGACTCGATGACCGCTGCGGCTTCGTCGACCGCGCCGAGCGAGGCGAGGTGCTGGGCGCGGAGCAGGAGGAGCATGTGGGTGAGGTCGCCGCGGAGGTGCTCGAGCCAGTAGGAATCGATCTCGTCCCAGACGAGATTTGCCGACCGAGGATCGAACCGGTCGGGCGTGGAGAGGTCGGCGAGCCGGTCCTCGATGCCGCCGGTGTAAAGGAAGCCGGTGGTGCCCGCGCCGGCGACATCGTGCACGGGCTCGAAGCAGTCGCGGAGCTCGTGCATATGCAGCGGCAGGTAGAACACGGTGGCCCACTTGAAGTCCTGCTGGACCACGATGGACTTGCCGGGGATCAGGTGCGGGCCGAAGACCTGCAGGATCGTCAGGTGGACGGGCCAGCTCTTGGCGGCGTCGATGAAGAGGATCTCGACGGGCTCGCGCTCGGGGTAGACGGCCTCGGTGTGGTCGATACCGGGTGCCGGATTGGGCAGACTCATCGGGCGTGCGGTGACGCGTCCGGCGTACGCGCGCAGGTTATTCTGGAAAACGGGCAGGAACGACTCGCCGGGTGCCGCGATGTGGGCGTAGCGGTTCTCCTGATCGTTGAACATGATGAAGCGGTCGTAGGCGAGCAGCGGGGCGGTCCACGCCGGGTTCTGGGCGAGCCCCTTGCACAGCGCGAGCGTGCTGCCGCCGAGGAAGGAGCCGAGCTCGACGACGCGTCCGGCGCCGCTGTAGACCGACTTGCCGAGCCAGTGGAGGTAGTTCACCTCGGAATGGCTGAGCATGGTCTCGGCCCCGAGATCGCCCCGGAGCGGGTCCGCGTCCCAGGGTGTCGGGCCGGGCGGAAGACTCACACGGAGACCTCGGCCAGCTCGTCGGCGACGAGGATCTCTGCCTCGGTCTTGGCGAGCACCTCGCCCTTGGTGACACCGGGCGCGAGTTCGATGAGGCGGAAGCGGCCCTCGCCGTTCGCCGCCGAGCGGTCGAGTTCGAGCACGCAGAGGTCGGTGATGACCATGTCCACGCACTTGAGGCCGGTGAGCGGCAGCGAGCACTCGGTCTTGATCTTGGAGTCGCCGTGCTTGTTGGTGTGCTCCATGACGACAACGACTTTCTTGACGCCAGCGACGAGGTCCATCGCGCCGCCCATGCCCTTGATCATCTTGCCGGGGATCATCCAGTTGGCGATGTCGCCGGTCTGGGAGATCTCCATCGCGCCGAGGATGGCGATGTCGATGTGCCCGCCCCGGATCATGGCGAAGGAGTCGGCCGAGGAGAAGAACGCGGCTCCCTTGCGGGCGGTGATGGTCTGCTTGCCGGCGTTGATCAGGTCGGGGTCGAGCTGGTCTTCGGTGGGGAAGGGACCGATGCCGAGCAGGCCGTTCTCGGATTGCAGCCAGACATCGATGCCTTCGGGGATGTGGTTGGCGACGAGCGTGGGGATGCCGATGCCGAGGTTGACGATGAAGCCGTCCTCGAGTTCACGGGCGGCACGCATGGCGAGTTGATTGCGATCGAGTGGCATGGCGGCCTTTCGTGCTGAATGGTCGGATCATCCTACCCGCTCACGAGCGTGAGCATCAACGCGAGTCCTGCACCAGCACCATCGCGGAGTACGCCGGGAGTGTGACCTCGCGGTTCGCGCTGCGCAGGGGCTCTACCCCCGCCCGTTCGTGGTCGGCCAGCACCTGCCAGCGTCCTGTCGACAGCGGCACGGTCTGCTCTGAATCGGTGCCGTTGTAGACCACCTGGAGCGTGCGGCCCTCAACGGAATCGAGCAGCGTCGCCATGACCTCGCGAGGCATCCGCGGCGAGAAGCCGCGCCAGCGGACCGTCTCCCGAACTTCATCTCGGTCGGCCAGTCGCAGTTCCGGGTAGGCCCGGCGCAGCTGGATCAGCCCGGCGGTGTATTCGAACACATCCGCGTACTCGGCCTTGCGGGACCAGTCGAACTTGTTGACCTCATCACCGGCGTTGTACGAGTTGTGGTTGCCACCCTTGGTGCGGGCGAAGTCGGCGCCGCCGTGGATGAACGGGATGCCCTGGCTGGTCAGAACGATCGCGTGGGCGAACTTCTGCATGGCCCGGCGCTGCTCGTCGGATGCGCCCGGCTGGGTGATCGCGATCTTGTCCCAAAGCGTCAGGTTGTCGTGGGCCGAGGCGTAGTTGATGGTCTCGGTGGGGTGATCGGTGAAGTCGTCGATCGCGCCCATCACGCCGCGTCGGATGGCTCCGGTGTCGCCGCCGGGTCCGGTGGCGAATCCCTGCGCGGTGCCGTCGAGGTCGCCCCGGATGGCGTTGCGCAGGTGGTCGTTGAACACGGCGATACCCATGCCGCGCTGAGCGCCTTTCGGGAAATAGATCGGCCCGCCGCCGGTCCACGGCTCGCCGTAGATCGTCGCATCCGGGCGGATGGCCCGCACTCGCTCGACCCACTCCCGCACCGATTCGGGATGGTGCGTACCGAGCAGGTCGAAGCGGAACCCGTCGACGCGGTACTCGCGCGTCCAGTACTCGAGCGAGTCGCCGATGTACTTGCGGACCATCGGGCGCTCGTCGGCGATGGAGTTGCCGACGCCGGCATCGTTGCGGAGCGTGCCGTCGATTGTCGTGCGGAAGTAGTAGTAGGGAACCGACTGATCGAACGGCGAGAACTCGTAGCTGGTCGAGGTGTGGTTGTAGACGACATCGAGGATCACGCGGATGTTCGCCTCGTGCAGCCCGTGAATGGCCTGCTTGAGGTCGCGCATCGCCTGCGTGGGGTCAACGGGGTTCGTGGAATAGTTCGACTCCGCAGCGTTGAACAGCGCGGTCCAGTAGCCCCAGTTGTACTGATCGAGCGGTGCGGTGAAGTCCTGCACGGGCAGCAGGTGCACCGCGGTGACGCCGAGTTCTTCGAGGTGGTTCAGCCCGGTCTGAACGGTGCGCCCGTTCGCTTCGATGCTGCCCCGGTGCGTCAGGCCTGCGTAGGTGCCGCGCAGTGCCGAGTCGAGCGAATCGTCGGCGATCGAGAAGTCGCGAACATGGATCTCGTAGATCACTTCGTCCGTCGGCTGGGCGAGCGTTGGCGTGGGCACGCTGCCCCAGCCCTCGGGACTGAGGCGGCTCGGGTCGATGACCACCGAGCGGAAACTGTCCTGGGTCGCCGCGAGCGAGTGGATGTCTGCCGTGACGCGGTCCTGACCGTACGACTTGAACCAGTATTGGTAGGTCACGCTGTGGAAGTCGCCCGGCACGGTGGTTTCCCAGACCCCGTTCCCGGTCTCACGAAGTGAGATCGCTCGCTGCGGCAGTTTGGAGTCTGGCTCTTCGAAGAGCAACAGACTGACCGAGTCGGCGACCGGGCTCCAGGTTCGGAAGGTCGTGGACTCCGGCCCCCAGATGGGGCCAAGTTGGGCATCGAGCGAGGTGAACCGGTCCTGCGTGAGCACATCCCGCGCGTAGACCGTGCCGCTCGTCACGCCGGGGACGATCAGTTCCAGTCGCGCGATGTCGTCATCGGAAACGGGCGAGGCCAGGCGGGCCTCGTAGACCGTACCCCGGATGCCGCGATGGTCCGACCGCTCGACGGACGCGACCTCGATCGCCGGTTCGTCTGCGCCGCGATAGCGCACCTGAACGCGCCGGAGCGATGCCTCATCGAGCGGTGCCGACGTCGTGAAGTGGATCAGGTCCGAATCGTCGAGGAACGCGCCGACCATGCGCACCGTGAGGTCGATCGACGCGGGCGAGCGGAACACGCGCTCGTCACCAGCGACCAGCCAGATCTCGGCGATCCCGCCGCGGCTGAGCCGGGCGAACCGGTCGCGGTCCACATCCTTGGAGACCCACTCGCCCTCACGCACGATCATGCCGACGAGCGGTACTTCAATCGGGAACGCCAGCACCGCGTAGCGTGAGAATTCGGTCTCGCCGAAGAAGTCGTACCGCTGTCCGGCCTCGCCATCGGCCCAGGCCCAGAGGTTCCAATCGGCGTAGTCACCGTCCGGACGGTGGTAGTGCACGATCAGCACACTGCGATTTTCGTACGCGCTTCGATCGATCGAGTCCACGACGCTCACGGGCTCGGGAGCGCTCGCGTGAGCCGACGCGTTCAGCGTGGCCCACATGCCGATGAATGTGATGACCAGGTGGATGATCCGCCAGTTCAACGCGGTGAATCTGAGCATACGCGACGGCCTCCTTTGGGGATGCCATAGTAGGAGCGCTCAGATGATCCGTCTCATTACAGGCACTGGTTGCCGAAGTTCGTCAGCACCAGATTCAGGTCGTGCAGATCCACGATCCCGTTCTGATCGAGGTCCCCCAAGGTGGCCCCTTCTTCTGTGGGTTGGCCGAAGTTCGTGAGGATCGTGTTCAGATCGCTCAGATCGACGAGCAGGTTCCCGTCCACATCGCCGGGGCAGTCTACGGGGACTCCTTCGGTTGTGAACTGGGCGACTTCCGGAGTGCTCAGTCGCTCGAGGTGGGTCGAGCTGTACGCCGCGACATACCAGTAATAAGTGGTTTGCTTTTCCAGGAGTCCCTGAGGCAACGCGAGTTGCGTGTTCGCGGTCGTCACGCCGCTGATCACCGGAGAGTCGAAGTCGGGGTTGTCCGCGAGCCATATACGGTAATACGAGCTGTTTTCCGCGGCCTGCCAGCGGAGCAGCGGGTCCAGTTCGATCGCTTCCGCACCGTTCGCGGGGGTGATCAAAGCGAAACCGCCCGGGGCTTCGGGGCTGTTCTCACAGCAGACCCCCAGCGGGTTCGCCAGAGCGTTCTGCAGCGCGGATTGGATGATGGAAGTGCCGGTGTTTGCACCGCCAAGCGTGGTGCATCCTCCATGCGTGTGGATTCCAATTGCTTTTCCGCTCGACTCAAGGATGACCGGTCCGCCGGAATTGCCTCCGGTGGTGTCCGCGGCGTACCAGACGCGCGAGCCCGAACGCTGCGTGAACGGTCCGGTATGTGTCTTCTGAACAGCGTTCCAGGTACCGGGCATCGGCCACAGCACGGTTCCGTACCCCGTGATGCGTATCGTTTGTCCGGCGACGGTGGGTGGGGCGATGTACTCGAAGACTTCGCCTTGGGCATCCGCCGGCCTCAGGCCGGTGCTGCTGTTCGGGAATGCCCCGAAGTACGCCCAATCGCTGCCCGTACCGTTGGCTTCAAACTGCATCGAGTCCTGGTCGATCGGGTACTGATCGTCCGGGTGCGGATGGTTCCAACTGCCGTTGGGGTTCGACAACGGCACATTGAACTGGACGATTTGAGAGCCGGTGCCGATGCAGTGCCCCGCGGAGAGGAAGCAATTATTGCAATCGTCGATCATCCAGGCCGTGCAACCGATCGGAGCCACTCTGGCAATGCGCGGGTCGTACGAGAGCTCCCGGTCATCGGTGACGCCACACAGTGTGCGCTGGACTTCCGCCGTCACACCCGCATCGGGGCCAGCGGTGAATTCGCTCATCCGGATCGAATGGATGCCGTTGGCGCCGCGCGAGACGACCTCGATGAGCACGGTGTCGCCGTTGAAGTAGGCCGACGAGTTGCTCCAACGCACGAGGTCGAGGGCATCAAGTTCCTGAACTGCCCCATCAAGGAGTGATGTAAGGCGGAGTACGCTCCGCGTTTCATCATCGGGGTCGCCGGCGAGAAGCACCTCGTCGAAACGAAGCCGGATCCACGAAGCCCCCGGCTCGTGGACATGGCTCTGAAAAACCACCCCGTTCAGGCGGTGTTCGAGAATGAATCCGGAGTCGATACGGGCTTCCACGCGAATCCCGCCCGCAGGCGCGGTTTGTGTTTCCTGACCTTGGCACGGCGACGCGAACACCACGATGGTGAGCAGGATCGACACGAATATCGGGATCAGAGGGAGGACGAGGCGGTCGGATGCCATCGGGGTCACTTTCGAGCTGGTTGAGTCTTACAGAATACGCGCGATTGGCCCAGACGCACCTGTAAAGCCCCAATAATTTCGATCTCATCGGGAAACCCAAGCATTCTGCGCAAAAAAACGCCCCGGGACTGCCGGGGCGATCAGGTGACAACGATGTGAGATCAGTTCAGCAATTCGCTCCGAAATTCGTCAGCACGATGTTCAGATCGTCGAGGTCGGTGTCGCCGTCGCCGTCCGCATCGCCGTTGCTGCCTCCTCCGAAGTTGGTGAGGACAAGGTTGAGGTCGTCGAGGTTGACCGATCCGTTGCCATCAATATCACCTTGGCACGGCGATCCGCAGTTGATGCGAAGAATGCCGCTCCCTTGTACACCAGGGACATAGCCGCCCACGCGGATCAGGTACGGCTGCCCGGCCTGGACATTGGCGATGATGGTGCTCTTGTAGCCACCGGCTGATGTGCCGCAGGGGTTGTTTGTGTCATCGTCGTTGCAGGCGATCAGGTACGGATCGGTGGGCGGGCAGGGCATGCCTCCGCCAGCGGAGTAGAGCACGAGGTCGGTGTCGTAGTTCGCCGAGCCGCCGAGTTGCTCACAGGTGGTGATGGTGACCTGGCCGGTGCAGGAGGGGAAATAGGTGAACCAGATGTCGTTGCCGGTCTGGCCGGTCAACTGGCAGGTGGAGTGTGGCAAGCCATCGGTATTCGCACCGAGTGTGCTAAATGGGGTCGACCCCTCCGTGATCTGGATGGCGTCTTCGCAGTTGTCGTTCACAGGGGCGACCTTGACCAAGAGCTGGCCGGAACCGGTGACTCCCTCGTTGAAGCCACCGACACGGATCAGGAACTGATCTCCCGCATCCGCGTTGTAGCGGATGGTGCTCCGGTAGCCCCCAGCCAGGTTTCCGCACGGGTTCTGCGAATCGTCGTCATTGCAGCCCAGCAGGTAAAAACCGGTGGGTGGGCAGGGAGCGGCGAACGAAGAGTAGAGCACGAGGTCGGTGTCGTAGTTCGCCGAACCGCCTTCCTGTTCGCAGGTGCTGACGATCAACTCGCCGGCGTGCGGAGCGGTGTAGGTGAACCACACATCGTTGCCGGTCACACCGCCATACTGGCAGGTGTTGTGAACCAGTCCGTCCGTGGTGGCCCCGACGGTGGAGAACGTGGTCAGTTGAGAAGTGATCGCAACCGCGTTCTCGCAGTCGTCATTGGCGGGAGCGGTCCGTACGAGCAACTGCCCTGAACCCTCGTTGGTGAGCCCGTATCCACCGACGCGGATCAGCAGCTGCTGGCCAGCCGTCACATTGGTTCGGATGGTGCTCTTCCATCCACCGGCCCCGCCGCCGCAGGAATTGCCGGGATCGTCATCGTTGCATTCGATGAGGAACGCGTCGGTCGGGGGGCATGGCGCTCCGCTGCGTGTGTACACCGCGAGGTCGGTGTCGTAATCCGCCGATGCCCCCAGGTCTTCGCAGGTCGTGATCAGCAGTTCGCCGGTTCTCGGGGCGGTGTAGGTGAACCAGATATCGTTGCCGATGATCTGGTTGGGGTTGCAGCCGCTGTGCGCGAATCCGTCGGTTGTGGCGCCCACGGTTGTAAACGGGTTGAGCCCGTCGGTGATCGATATGGCGTCGGCGCAGTGGTCGTTCTCGATGCGCGAGGAAAAGAAGCCGCAGCCCCAGGCGGGTCCGTCGCGAAACGCCGTGATCACCGGACGGGTGATCGTGGGCTGGAATCGGTTGGCGCTGGTGATCGAGGGGTTCATGGTGTACGGCGGATTGCTGCATGTGCAGTGATCCGCGTTCCAGTTGTGACCCAACTCGTGAGCCACAAGGTCGGTGATGCTCGCGAAGTTCGTGCTGAAGTTCGCCTCCGAGATTCCGTAGGCGCGATCGTCATCGCAGACCGCACCGAGATAGGCGCGGCCGATGACCGAACCATCGAGATTCTTGCCGGTGAAGAGGTGCGCATGACTTCTCAGCGAAGTAATGTTGTCGTTCCAGTGGTTGCGGAACTGAAGCAGCAGCGCGGCGGAATCCGTTTCCGTATACGGGTCGGTGGCGTTGGAGGTGCGGATGATCACCTGAGCGATTCGGTGATGAATGTCAACCTCGGACTCGTACTGCACATTGACGGTGTTGATGACCGCTTCCATGCGCGCTTGGGTCAGCGAGGAGCTGCCGAACTCGGAGTAATACTCGAAGTCGGCATCAAGACCCAGCCGAGAGGTGTAAATGAACCCTCCCCGTTCTTCACCGTCCTCTCTTGCTGGCTCAACGACGATCGGGCCATCGGGGTGCGGGATTGCTCCGCCGCACTGATTCCCGTGATCCAGCACATCGTTTGCGTCGTATATGGCATACAGATCAGCAGGGGCACCCATAACCCGTTCTGCGGCGGAACCGAACCACAGGGAGCGTCCGTCCTCCAGCTTGATCATCCCCTCCAGGCGACCTTCGAGAACGGAGGCGGCGACTATGGAGCCGGGCTGTCCGGCGATCTGGCCTCGATAGGTGGTGACGGGGCCCGGCCCGACCGGTTTCAGAACGCCGTCATCGCCCTGAACAAGCACCTGAAAATCGTCGGTTCGGTTCGAAAACGGGCGCAGAACCAGTTCCAAGGACTCCCCGTTGTAGGGGATCTCCTGTCGGATCTGGGGATCGAGGTCAAAGAGCCGGTCGAGAGAGAATATCTCGATGGTGCTGACTTCAAACGCAGATGCGGTCTGCGAGGTCAGCATCGCCCTGCCTCGCTCCTGAGCGATGGCCTGACCCGCTCCGAGCGAGAGCACCGCGCTGGCGGTCAGCAAGATGAAGGGGTTGGAAATACGGTTTCGAATGCGATTCATGTGAAATCCTCCTCACTGCACAGATGGCTGGATCTGCATGCTCCTCGCCGCAGAATATTCCCAGCAGTCCTGATATCCGCGATTATCGTGACCTGAATCCGCCACTCTGGAAGCGTGAATCTGCTGAAATCCCTTCAAATGAGTCTGATAATCCGTTCTCACAGATGGTGCGTAGGTTCAAATGCCCGGTTCTCCTCTGCTGGCGAGCGATCGGAATCATCTCTATGATGGCGGTCCCGCCGAATGCGGCAGGGGCGTATAGCTCAGCTGGCTAGAGCGCTGTGTTCACACCGCAGAGGTCACTGGTTCGAGTCCAGTTACGCCCACTCAAAGCAAGGGAAAGCAAAAGACCCGCCGAAAGGCGGGTCTTTGCATATGTGGACGGCTTCGGGATGGGGTTCAGTCGGCTTCGAGCCGGATCACGGTTTCGATGTCTTTGGCCTTGTCGGCTTGGTATCGAACCGTGAGGTCGGAACCCGGATCTCCGGAAACGATCATTCGGAAGATCGTCGACCCCTTCCCTGAGATCCCGGAATTGATCAGCAGCCGATCCTGCGGCTGATCCGGGCCGGTGAGGGGTGTCATCTGGTCATCCCGGCGCGTCCGGATGGTGCCGGAAGCGATGACACTCCCGGTGCCGGCATCGATTTCCAGGAGGTCCGGGTGCCCGATGCCCCGGTTTGCGGCCTGCTGCGTCCGGGTCGGGATGATCCGGTCGTTGTGGATCTCGAAGGTGACCTGCCACAGGCCGTCGTCGAGCCGCTCCACATCGGTGCGTCCGAAACGGAGTTGGGCCATTTCGCCCGCATGGAACATGGTGAAGGCGAAGTTGCGATGGCACTCCTCCTCGAGCATGAACGGTGGAGTGACCCGTGCTGACCATTTGTTGGGACCGCCAATGAGCACCTTGCCGTGCTCGGGATGGTCGTACTCGGTGAAATCGGTAAACAGTTCGCCGAAGGCGAGCTTGTCCCGCCAGATCCACTGCTGCTCGTCGTTCGGGCGGCGGACATCGCGCTGGAAGTATTTTTCCGTGGTCCACAGTTCGTTGGTGAAGCTGATGATGCCGAGCGTTTCGGCGACCCAGTTCACAAATCCGCCGTGCACCGTGTACAGGTCTTCGTGGATGATCAGGTAGCGGTAGTAGGGGATCATCTCCTCACCGATTCGGGCCAATTCGTTGTATGTGCGCAGATCGCCCGGCGGATACATGTTGGCTCGCTCGGGAGTGCCCGGTCCTCGCAGGATCATGCCTCCGGTGTTGTGGTAGGCCTGAGCCGCGGCGATGTTGGGACGGGTCAGGATGAAGTCCGCGATCGCCCTAGTCTCCGGGCTCTGGAGCGGGTAGTCGCCGGCCCCGCGCTGGACATAGTTCGGCTGCCAGCCGGCGGGCCAGTTGCGGTTCATGTCGTCGCCGCCGGGTCCGTCCTCGTTGATGCGTCCGTCGCCGTCGAGGTCAGTGCCTTCCGAGCCGAGGTAGGTCCAGCCGCCGACCTCGTCGTCGGCGACGCGCTCGAAGATGCGCGGGTCCTTCTCGTTGCGACGCCAGCGGCCGTCGGGATCCTCTTTCCACATGCCGGTGATCGAGCCGTCGCCGTCGAGGTCGTTGGGCGGGTCCTCATCGAACAGGCCATCGCGGTCGCTGTCCACGGGTCGCGTGTTGGCGCGCGAGGAGTTCGGCGTGCTCGGCTCGTTGAACCAGTAGGTGCGGCTGTCGGGGTTGACGACGGGCACGATGTAGAACGCCGTGCGGTCCACCAGGTCCGTGATCATCTTGTTCTGGCCGTACCCCTTGGTCAGGTACCAGATGGTGTACATGCAGATCTCTGTGGCTTGGATCTCGTTCGCGTGGATGCTGCCGTCGATCCACATCGCCGGCTTATCGGTGTCGGCCCCGGTCTCATCGTTGTTGATGATCACCAGCAGCATGTCGCGCCCCTCGTGCGACTTGCCGATGACTTTGACGGTGACCAGATCGGGGTACTCCCGCTCGAAGTCGTAGATGAACTCCACGATCTGCTCGTGGGGGTAATAGCGGTTGAAGGAGATATCCACCTTCGATTCGATGTGGACCTGAGCGATGGCAGGCATCGCGCTGCCCGCGATCGCTGCACAAAGAACCATCGCAGCGTTTCGGATTCGGGTGATCATGATCAGTTGCCCTCCCGGAGTTCGACGGTGACGGTCTGCTCGCCGGATTCCGGCACGGTGATGGTGATGTCGAGCGTCGCCTCACTCGTGCGAAGCGTCCAGACGAAGTCTTCGGACGCTCCCGGGTTCAGCCGCTCGATCCTGCCGATCGGATCGCCGATGAGGACGGCTTTGCGATCGATCTGCGGGCGCACGAGGATGGGAGGGAGCCGGCGCGTCTTCTCGGCGATCGCGGGTCTGGATGCCAGTTCGCCGGTGTTGGTGATCCGCAAGCCCACGCGATACACCCCCGACCCCAGCGAGGTCACGGTCGGCGTGCCGACTTCGAGATTCGGGAACAGCCCGAGCAGTTCGCCGATGAACGCCGCCTGCGCATCCGCGATCCGCTCGATCTCCCGCTCCGGAGCATTCAGCGTGAACCCCGGAACAAACCCTCCGATCTCGACCTGGCCGAGTTGCGGGTGGTCAAAGGGTTGCCAGTCGACGAAGCCCTCGCCGCGCTCGTCGGCGTACGCGAGCCATCCGACCTGTCCCTTGGGTGTGCTGCGCCGATCAGACGGCCCGGCTTCGGCCGCGGGTGCGGTCGCGTTGGGTGCGGGGTCCGGCTCGCCGCTGGCGATGGCCATGATCCGGGCCTGCGTGTCCGCGGGGAGTTCGTTGAACCGCTTCATCAGTTCGGCCTGCTCCTGCTCGCTGCCGGATTCGTAGATGCGGATCATCGATTGGATTTCCGCGAGCGAGAGTTCGGCAGAGTCGGGCTCGGTGGCGCCGTCTGTCTTGGGTTGGGAATCACCGCTGTCGGCTGGCTCTTCGCCGAGTTCTTCGGGCAGGGACCACAGCGTCGTGCTGAACGAGTACAGACCAAGGTGCGCGTACGCCCAGCCGTGGAAACTGCCCTCGTTGGATCGGCCCTCGGCATTCTTCAGGCCGGTTGCCTCCAGGAATGCAGACCGAACTTTATCGTAAGCCGACTTATCGTCCGACTCGATCCCCAGGGGAACGCGGCGTGTCACATCGAATTTCCCGTCGGCGGGGATCGTGCTGAGCGTGTCGTGCGGGCCGTAGGTCAAGACCGCGATGATGTTCGGCCTTTCCAGCATCCAGTCGGCCAAGGCGCGGGCGGAGGGCACTTCCAGCGGGTAGTCGCCCGTCACCGGGTCGAACTCGTCCCAGAGGTACGGGAAGTGTTTCGTCAGGTCGATGCCGCCGACCGGATCCTCGGCGATGCGCCCGTCTCCGTCATCGTCGACGCCCTCGGTCAGGAGTGCATAGACCGGGATCTCGCCCTTCGAGCGATCCGCCGGACGCAGCAGGCGCGGGTCATCCTCGTGCGGGATATGCGTGGCCACCAGCCCCGAGCCCGGTCCTGGGTTTTTCACGCGCATCTGCGTGATGACCCCGTCGCCGTTCAGGTCGTTCGGCCCGTCTTCCTCGGTGCGACGGTCCCGGTCATTATCGATGGCCTTCGGCGCGTGGCTCAGGTCGTACATCCCGACCGGACCGCGCCCGCGCCGCGCATCGGCGTCGAGATTCAGAAGCGGCACGATGTACACCGTCCGATCCTCCAGGAGGGCCGCGTGGCTTGAAGCGATGCGATCGGCGAGCGACGAGGCGACCTCGATCCCGGTTCGGTGCGTGGCATCGATTCCCGCGACGATCAGCAGGGCGGGGAGGGCATCGGCGTGCTCTGGATCGGCGCTGACGGTGACCAGTCGCAGCGAACGGCCTTCCGCGGAGTTGCCGATGATCCGGGTCTGGATGCTGGCCGCCCCCGTGTCCTGAACAGTCGATCCATAGGCCATGGAAACGGGGGGTGTGGGGGTCAGTCCGCCGGCTGCCATGATGAGCAGTCCGGCTCCGATGCCGCATCGGCGGTGGTGCATGCGCAGGATCCTTTCCGGCCTCTGTGGGCCTGCATCGTCCTGCACCATACCGATGAAATCCCTCCCGCGATGCAGGCGGACCAAGTTTGGGGATCCCGGCGCCGGGTGCGGGGCTTACGGCCTCGGTTCCGCACCGTCCGACCCGGCATCCGCCTCCGGCTCGGGCGTGCCACTCTGCTGGTCTCTGACCATCAGCATCACCTCGACCGAATCCTCGAAATCGATCGCTCGAGCTGTCAGCCGGGTGTGGATCAGCCCTTGGGCTTCCTCATCCACGGTGAGGCGGTATTCGATCCGGAGCCCCTCCACCGGGTCGAACGAAGTGCTCACAACCTCGCCGCGAAGCAGATCCGATTCGAAAGCGAAGCTCTGGATCGGAACCTCAGCGCGGAGCCCGCGCAGCGTCACCGTCCGAGTGATTGTTTCGCCGCGCGAGGCGGAGCCGAGCAGCTCGTGATCCTTCGCGAACACCCACAAGGTCCGGCGCCGATCGATCCCGGCGTACGGGTTGTCGATGTGCATCGCGATCACCGGCGCGGTGGGGTGATCGGTCGCGATGGCCACCCACCGGCGAAGGTGCTCGGGATCCACTCGGGAGAAATCGAACTCGACGGTGTGCTCCAAAGCCGGTTCTGAGAGCGAAGGGTCCAAGTCGTCCCGGCTGAGCGCACCCTGTGTGCCCTCGCGGTCATCGGTCGCCGTGGCGAAACTCATGCCCAGCACCCGGAACGCCGCCCCGTCGGTTGAACGAAGCGTGAGTTTGCCCTGCATCATCTGTCCCGGAGGGAGATACATGCGGCTCGCCCGGATACCCGTGTTCACATGCGCGGTCGTCGTGATGCGCAGCGGGCGATTAAAGCCCTCGAACTGAAGCAGGGCGTACCGCTGCACCGGCCCCCAGAGCTCGCCGCTGTCGAAGGTCAGTTCGACCTCGACGGATTGCCCCGGCTCGATCCAATCTTCGGGCCAATCGGCGATCGTACAGCCGCAGGACACCCGCACCCCTCGGATGCGGATCGGCTCATCGGATTCGTTCAGGATGGTCGCCGTACGCGTGACCGTGGTGCCGGGCTTCACATCGCCGAAGTCGACGACATCGTTCACCAGCCGGACCGGCGCGGTTGTGATGCGCCTGCCGGTGTCGGACTGCGCAGTGGCGATGCCCGGAAGCAGCAGCAGGAACGCGAGCGTGAAGCGGAGAAATGCGGTGCCGTGCATGAACGGGATCCTTCCGATCAATCGTGCCGAGCCGTCTGTACCGGTGCAAGTGTATACCGTCGGTCCGACACGCAGTTCATGAACCTTCTCCGCCCGGGATGGGACGATGGTGGGGGTCAACACTGGTCGATCCGCCGGCGCTGCGTATCCGGTTCTCCAGAGCCGCGGCGAGGTCGGAATCGGTCAGATGCTCCAGGTCTTCCGCGGTGCGATGCACATGGTCGGGGCGCAGTCCGAGAATCTGCACCAGATACGACTCCCACAACCGATGCGTGCGGATGAGTCCACTCGCTCTTGATCGCCCCGATTCGGTCAAGGCGTAACCCGGACCCTCAGCACTTCTGGAGACCTGCCCCACCTGCGCGAGCCGTTGCAGCGATCGCTTGAGAACCCGCTTGTCCGCTCGGTCGCGGCAGAGCGCCCTGCGCAGTTCCGCGTCGCTCAAAGACGGCTGTGTCAACCCGCCTCCCGCTCCCAGCCCTTCCTCAAGCCGGTACAGAACACCCAGCACATCCTCCTCCATGATCCGGTGCCGCAACCGTGTGTTCGAGCGAGTGCTCGCCAAAAGGCCGTGACGCGGAGCGAACAGAGCACTGGCTCCAACCGCGAGACCGGATGCCACGGCAAGAGTTCCCGAAACCGGCACAGACAGTGCGGGATCGCCGCTGATCCACGCCAGCCCGCGTGCAGCCAGAAGATACGAGAACAGCGCGCAGCCCAGCGCGATCGAGACGGACACTGCCAGTTGCGTCGCCAACCGATCCGTGAGCAGCCGCGCGCACGCCGCGGGGCATACCAGCATGGCCAGCACCAGGATGGAGCCGACGGCCTCGAACGATGCCACCACCGCAAACGCCACCGACACCATCAGCAGCAGGTTCAGCAACCCGGAGCCGAATCCGATCGAGTTGCCGAACACCGGATCGAAGCACACCAGCCGGAGTTCCTTGAACAGCGCGCCGATCAGCAGGGCCGCCACCCCGAGGGCCACGATCAGCATCCACACCTGCCTGGGCAGTCCGCTCGCGCTGTCCCACGGTGCGAGAAGCTGCACATCACCGAACAGCACGCACTCCACATCGATGTGGCTGTTGCGGGCGAAGAGTTCCACCATGAGCACACCGGCGGCGAAGAGGACCGTGAACACCACGCCGATGGAGGCGCCGGATTCCAGTCTGGCCCAACGCTTCACAAGCCCGATCAGGCCGACGCACAGCAGGCCGCTCCCCGCCGCGCCCAGCAGCATGACCAGCGGTCCCTTTGATTCCAGGAGGATGAACGCCGCGATCAGCCCCGGGAGCACGGCGTGGGATATGGCATCGCCGAGCATCGCCTCTCGCCGGAGCACCAGGAAGTTCCCGATCAAACCGCACACGACCGCCGCGAGAACCGTGGCGGTCAGAGGCATGGCATCCAGCAGAAGGAACTCGCTCATCGGGCCGCCCCCGCGCCATCGTGTGGCATCAGGCGTGCGCGGAGCGCCTCGGTGAATTCATCCGATAGCACATGCTCGACCATGTCCGCCGGCTGGTGGACGCGGTCGGCACCGAAACCGGCGTACAGTTCGAGGTATCGCTCCCAGAGTTCGTGGGCCTCGGTGAGCCGCTTGGCTTCGTTCAGGCCCGAACCCGTGAGGACCAAATCGCCATCTCGCCGTTCGATCAGCCCGCGGATGAGCATGAGTCTTCGCAGAAACCATCCCGTCCGATCGGACACGATCACCGTTTGCGCATCGCTCCCGGAACGCTCGAGCGCGTGGCGCAGCACATGATCGCTGGCGATCCGAAGCCGCAGCCGGATTCGCTGAAGCGCGCTGCCGAGCACCCCGCGTCGCGGTGCGAGCAGAACGGAGAGAAGGAACAGCAGCCCCGCCACCAGCACGATCGCCGCCCCGGTCGGCACATCGCTGAGCACGCGAGAAAGCCCTGCTCCGATGTACGCGCTCGCTCCGCCGAGAGCGGCCGCGATCACGCTCATGGCCCAAAGCCGATCGCTCCAGAGTCGGGCGCTGGATGCTGGGATGATCAGCATCGCGACCACCAGCACCAGACCGACCGATTGCAGGCCGACCACCGTGATCAGCAGAATCATCGCGAGCAGCACCAGGTCGATGGCCCGTGCCGGAAGCCCAGCACTCTGAGCGAAGCGATCGTCGAAACACAGCAGGCGCAGCTCTTTGAACAGGCCGATGCAGACGATCATGCAGATCCCCGATACGACACCGATCGTGATCGCGTCCTGTCGGAGCATGGAGGCCGCCTGCCCGAGCAGCAGCCCGTCGAGACCGGCCCGGTTGCCGGTCGGGCCGGAGACGATGACGCTCAGAAGAATCGCGCCCAAGCCGAAATACGCCGCGAGCACGATGGCCATCGCAAGGTCATCGGTAAACCGCCTCACCCGGCGCAGCGCCCGGACGCTCAGCGCTCCCAAACCCCCGGTCAGCGCCGCCCCGGTCATGAGCAGCGGGAGCGAGCGGGCGTTCCAGCCCGCAGCGCTGCCGATCATGAAGGCGAGGCAGATTCCGGGGAACATCGAATGAGCGAGGGTGTCCCCGAGCAGCGCCCGCCGGCGCAGCACCGCGAACACGCCGACAACGCCCGCCGCGATTCCCAGCGCAGCGCTCCCCAGCATGGCCACCGCGCTGTTGTAGCCCGCGTCGAGCAGCATCGCATCGATCATCAGCCCGATACCGGTGCTCGACTGGTCCTGTGTCATCGCCTTCTGCCGAGTGAGGGATCGGCGATCGCCTGCGATGCGCGATCGAGCAGCGTGAGTTTCCCGCCGTAGGTTTTCGAGAGATTCTCTGGGGTAAAGACGCTGTGTTCTCCGGAGACCGGCCCGGCCGCGATGACCCGCATGTTCAGCAGCACGACCTCGTCGAAGTAGTCCCGAACGGTCTGCAGATCGTGGTGGACCACGATGACCGTTTTCCCTTCCGACTGTATGCCTCGCAAAACCTCCAGTATCGCGCGCTCGGTCGCGGCATCGACGCCGGCGAACGGCTCGTCCATGAAGTAGATCATCGCGTCCTGCGCGAGAGCGCGAGCGAGAAACACCCGCTGCTGCTGACCACCCGACAGCTGTGCGATCTGCCGCCCGCCGAGGTCTCCCATGCCAACCCGGTCGAGGGCTTCGAGCCCGGCTTGTTTCTGCTTCCTGCCCACGGGGCGGAACCAGCCCAATCGTGCGTACAACCCCATGCAAGCGACATCCAGTGCCGAAACCGGGAACTCCCAATCCACCGACTCACGCTGAGGCACATACCCGATGTGCTTTCTCATCGCGCGATAGGGCCGCCCGAAGAACTCGACCGTGCCGGTCGCCCGAGGCACCAGCCCGAGACACGCTTTGATCAGAGTGGACTTCCCAGCCCCGTTCGGTCCCACGATCGCGATCAGCTTCCCCTCCGATGCCTCGTAATCCACATCCCAGAGCACCGGGCGCCGGTCGTAGGCGACGGTCATGTCGTGGATCGAAAGTGGACTGTCGGCGCTGTGCTCCGGGAACGCCCGGAGATCCTGTGGCTTGCTGCGATGGCTGCCGAAGATGCTGCTCACGGAGAGGAACCGTTCGTCGCGGCGATGCTGAGTGTGCCCCGCATGCCCGCCGCCGGCGCCGCTCCACCCAGCGAACGGGCGATGACCGTCACATTATGGTCGATCATCCCGATGTACGAGCCCTCGTAGGTCCCTGCTTCGCCCATCGCATCGGAGAACAGCTCCCCGCCGATGGTGACGCGATGGTTCTGTGCTTCAGCGCCCTGGATCAGACTCCGCACATTCCGGTCTGAAACGGAGCTTTCCACGAATACCGCGCTCACACCCTGTGAAACCAGCCGATCAACCAGTTCCTGCACTCGCTGAAGGCCGGCCTCGGAATCCGTGGACAAACCCTGAATGCCCTCAACCTCGATGTCGTACCGATCCGCCAGGTATCCGAACGCATCGTGTGCCGTGACGAGCAGACGCTGGGAGGGGGGGATCGAGTCGAGCACCTGCGCGGCGTAGCGATGAAGCTCTTCGAGTTCGCTCCGGTAGTCCGCCGCGTTCTGGCGGATGGTGTCCCCGTGCTCGGGCATGATTTCGAGCAGGCGGCTCTCGATCAGGGGCACGATCTCAGACCAGCGCACCGGGTCCATCCAGAGGTGCGGATCGGGCTCGTTCGATTGCTCGTCTCGAAGGAGCAATCCGGGGTCGATTTCCTCTCCGAGCATGAGAACGCTCTGGTCACCCGTGCCGCGTTGCAGGGTGTCCAGAAGCTTCGCCTCGAGTCGCAGACCGTTGGCGATGACCAGATCGGCGCGCGCGATCAGGGCAGTGTGGGATCGGGTGGCTCGGAACTGGTGGGGGTCCACGCCGCTGCCGATGAGCACCTCGACTCGCGCGGCGTCTCCGGCGATCCGCCGCGCCACATCACCGATCATGGCGGTGGTCGCGACGATCAACGGGGCATCGGCTCGGCTCGATGCGGAACTTTCAGAGGCGGTCCTGTCTGAGCACCCCGTGGCGATCATCCAAGGCATGAGCACAAGAAGCACGGAAAGCCGGGAGAAGCGGCGGAAAGTGGTGGCCTCCTGTTGGATTTGTAGCATGTGCTACATTGTAGCATACGCTTCGGTGGCGTCAACAGGGCTCCGCCGCTTGGATGACGCGGAATCCATGGCATAATGACGGATCAGGGGTGTCGAGTTCCGCTCCGCCCGAGGCGGGGAAAGCACCCCGGGAAGGATTCGAACCTTCGACCTGCGGATTAGAAGTCCGCTGCTCTATCCAGCTGAGCTACCGGGGCCTCAATGGGAGAATCGCGAACTCGCCATCCTTCCCGATTGGTCCACACCATACTATTGAAGTTCGCTGACGCCCACACGCCAACTAAAGGGGCACCATGAGTATTGCCAGAACGACTCTCCCCGTCCTCGGTTTGCTGCCGTTCCGTGTTCTTGCTCTGGCCGGGCTTGTTCTGGCTGCGGGGTGTGAGCGGGCCAGCGAACCTGCCGCAGACACTGCCGATTCGAACGACACCCGCGAACCAATCGCCCAGAACCCGGAATCCACATTGGCATCAGAAGATCCGTACGAATCGGGCGATGAGGCGCAGTACATCTTTACCCGCGTCTGCACCTTCAATGTTCAGGATCTCCGGTACGACGATATCCTCGCCGCTACTCGGAATACAGACAACGAGGGTGCGAACCGAGCGCGGGATCTCGCTCGTCTGATCGCCGCGATCGATCCGGACATCCTTCTGGTCAATGAGTTGGAGTACGACTTCATCAGCGCTGAGCCGCACAGCGGCGAAGCGTTTGTTGAATTGATCCGCCAGCAGCGGGCTCACCTGGGAATCGCTGATCGGGAATACCAGGTGTTCCAAAGACCATCCAATACCGGCGTGCACAGCGGGCACGATCTCAATCGTGACGGGGTCGTCGACCCCGTGCCGGGCTCCGCCGAATACGCCCAGGATTCGTGGGGGTACGGCGAGTTCCCCGGCCATTACGCGATGGCTCTTTTTGTCGCCAGCCCGCTGGGCATCGAAAGCGAGAATGCCCGTACCTTCCGCGATCTCCGCTGGGCTGACATTCCACAGGCCCTACTCCCGGTTGGGACGGGGGAATCGCTGGCGGAGGGTGAGGCCTGGTACTCGGACGCGGCTCTTGAGGAATTCCCACTCAGTTCCAAGTCCCATTGGGATGTGCCGGTGCGTGTGGATAAGGAGACGGTGATCCGTGTTCTGGCATCGCACCCTACGCCGCCCGTCTTTGATGGCCCAGAAGATCGGAACGGGCGTCGGAACCACGACGAGATCCGCTTCTGGGCTGAGTATCTGTCGGGTGCGGAGTGGATCGTCGACGACGCCGGGCGAGCGGGTGGGGCCTCCCAGGATCCGGTTGTGCTTCTGGGCGATCTCAATGCCGATCCTATTGCAGGAGATAGTTTGGATGCCCCTGTCACGACCTGGATTCTGCGGCATCCGGTGCTGAACGGGTTTTTCGTTCCAGAGAGCACGATTCGCTTTGAGTCTCGGGGACGCGCCCTACGCAAGGATGCAACGGCACAGTTCGGGCTGCGTGTGGATTATGTCGTGCCCTCCAAGGGGGTTCTCGTGGTTCGAGGCGGGGTGGTTCGAGGTGAGGCGGACCTGCCGTATGCGGTCGGCGTGGATGAAGCGGTTATCGATTCGATCAACTACACCGCCAGCGACCATTTTCCCGTCTGGATCGACCTCCGTTTCCCTGATGAGTCGCAGTGATCTGAATCCGGGAGAACCCGAGCCAAACCGGCTATACTCGTGCTCCGTCAGCGTGTAAAATTACGGCCTGACAGTGATTATTCCCGCCTTGCAACACAAGGCGTAGGGAGGAACAGGGTCGTGGCCCAGTTCAACCAATCCGCACTCGCGACCACCGCTGTGGCTGATGCCCGGGGGCGGCTTTCTCTGCGCGAATCGGCGGGTGCCATCATCGAACTGAGCAAGCCCGGGATTGTCCGCATGGTGGTCATCGCCACCGGTGTGGGCTATCTCATCGGCTCGATCGGTGCGGTTCCGAATCTGCTGGTCGCCGCGGCGTGCCTGATCGGAACCGCGCTGTCTGCTGCTGGCGCGAACGCGCTGAATCAGGCCTGCGAGGTCGAGCGGGACTCGTGCATGAGCCGAACGGCCGACCGCCCGATTCCAGGCGGCCGATTGAGCCGCAGTGCCGGGTACCGGGTCGGTGTACTGATGTCGCTGCTGGGGGTGCTGATCCTCTGGTTCGGTGCCGCCCCGGCCGCCGCCGTCGTTTCTCTGGCGACGATTCTTTCGTATGTGCTTTTCTATACCCCGCTCAAAGCGGTGACCCCGCTTTCAACACTGGTGGGGGCCATCCCCGGCGCGTTGCCTCCGCTGGTGGGATGGGCGGCGGCTTCTGGTCCGGTGGTCGGTGAAGGCAGCAGTTCATGGTCGCGCCTGCTCGACCCCGGTGGGTGGTCGCTGTTCGCGTTGATGTTCGTCTGGCAGATCCCGCATGTGATGGCGATCAGCTGGAAGTACCGCGACGACTACGCCGCCGGGGGCTATCGGGTGCTTCCGTCGGTCGATCCAACGGGGCTGAAGACGGCACGGGCCTCGGTGCTGTGGGCGGTGACGCTGATCCCGGTTTCCATTTTCCCTTCGGTTGCGATCACTCTGGGCTCCGGCAGCGACAAGTCGACGGTGCTCGGGATGTCGTATGTCGTGGTGGCCACTGTTTGCGGGTTGGTGATGCTCTGGTCGACGCTCGAGTTTCTGCGCGAGCGGACCAACCGCCGGGCGCTGGTCGTGTTCATCGTCTCGATCCTCTACCTTCCGGCGGTTCTTGTGGCGATGCTCCTCGATGCCTTCCTCGTGCACCGCCTGTGGTGAATCCCACGCTGATCAGTGCGGCCGGACTCGTGCACCGGTATCGCTCGCCTGCGAGGCGGGACCGGTCGGTTCGCACCGCGGTCGATTCGGTGAGTCTTGACATCAAGGCGGGTGACCGGGTTGCGCTTGTCGGAGCGAACGGGTCGGGCAAGTCCACGCTTCTGCGTCTGCTCGCGGGCATCGAGGTGCCCGGAAAAGGATCGATCGAGCACTTCGATCGATCTGGCGAGCGAATGGACCGGGCAAGCGCGGCAGCGAGAACCGGCGTGGTCTTCCAGACGCCCGGCCTTGACCGACTTCTGACGGTCGAAGAGAACCTGCGGCTCCAGGGAGCGCTGCACGGGGTGAAAGATAGCGGTCTTCGCACGCGGGCCTGTGCTGAACTCGCGGGCGTGACCGATCGACTTGGTGATCGTGTCGGCACGCTCTCGGGCGGGTTGGCGCGCCGGACGGACCTTGCCCGTGCGCTGGTCAGCCAGCCCCAGATCCTGATGCTCGACGAGCCCTTCGTGGGGCTGGACGCGCAGAGCCGTGATCGATTCATGCAGACTTTATCGACGCTGATCGAACGCGATCCTGCTTTCACGCTCGTCATCGCGACACACGCGACGGACGAGATCCGCCTTGCCGATCGCGTGCTGGTTCTGGATCGGGGCAGGATCATTGCGGGCGGTGAGCCGAGCGCGCTCGCAGAACGGGTGTTCGATTCCAGCGAGCTTCTGGTACTCGCCTCTGGGGATGATGGGAAGGATCGCCCGTCTGAACTGCGATGCTGGTGTGTTGGAAGCACCACGATTTTTGGTGGAGATCGCACGAGCGCAGAGGCCCACGCGATGGCTCTTTCTCGGAGAGGCATCCCCGTGGAACTCCGGGCGCCGGACTTCGCGACGGCGTATCGGGTCATGCTGCACGAAGCCGCGGGCGGGGTCGAGGAGGCGGCATGACCCACAGCGCTCTGCGATCGCTTGTTCATCGTGAATTCGTGCGGGTGCTGCGGCAGCCGACCCGGATTGTCGCAACGCTCGGCACGGCGATGCTGTTCTGGGTGCTTGCCGCCAGCGGTTTCGGCGGAGCGTTTCGTCTTCCCGACGGTGCCGGCGGGTCGTACAGCGCGTACCTTCTGCCGGGCGTAGCGCTGATCGTCGTGATGTTCGGCACGATCTTCGGGGCGATCACACTGATTCAGGATCGGCACAGCGGGTTTCTGCAGTCGGTGCTCGTAAGCCCGGTGCCGCTATGGATGGTTGCAGCGTCGAAGCTGTTTCCCGCGGCGGTTCTCGCCACCGTTCAGGGAGCGGTGGTGCTGAGCGGGGCGTTTCTGATCAACAGCGTTCCTACTTTCGGCGGGTTCGTGCTCGCGGTCTTTGCTTTGTTTGCGGGAGCGGTCGGGGTTCTGGCCATCGGGCTGGCGCTCGCGTGGCGGATCGATTCGATCGCGGGGTTTCACGGCGTGATGAATCTGGTCCTGCTTCCCGGCTGGTTGCTGAGTGGGGCGATTTTTCCTCAGGAAACCGCCGCGAACTGGTTGGGCACGCTCATGCTGTTCAACCCTCTGTACTGGATCAATCTGTCCATGGGCAACGCTCTCGGCACGGTGCCCGCGACGAGTCCGCTGCCATGGCTGATCACCACGATGTTCCCCGTTGCGGCCTGCATACTCCTCCTTTCGACCGTTCGTCGGTCGGCCGGTGTTCGCGGTTCCGGTGAGGGGTGAGCGCCTAGGATTGGTGCAGCACGAAGGTCATTCGAGAATCGCACGCATGTCTAAGTCTCCGTTCTTCTGGATTGCTTCCACCGTCATCGCGCTCGTCGTGGCGTTCTGCGCGGCATGGCTGACCACACGCGTTCCCCCGAAGTCGGTCGCGGATGGATCCGGGCTGCCACTGACCGATCCCTCTGTCTACGAAACGATGCGGATCATCCCGTTTTCGATGGTCGACCAGAACGGCAACACCGCCACTCAGGACATGCTCGAAGGTCGCTGGACGGTGATGAGTTTCATGTTCACGCACTGCGTGCTTGCGTGTCCGCAATTGCAGGGCAACATGTACCGGCTTGCTGATTCGAGCACGCTGCGCGGTTTGCCCGTTCAGTTCGCGAGTGTGTCGGTTGATCCGGTGAACGACACGGTCGATCGCCTCAACGAATACGCCGGCAACATGGGCGTCGATTACGACCGCTGGAAGCTGCTCCGCCCGGATCCGGTGCTGCTGCAGAGCTTCATGATGGAACTCGGCTTCGTGCCGCCTCGTGAAGACGGGAACGAGGCCAATCGGATCACGCTGCCGGACGGGTCCACCATGGGGAACATCCTGCACCCCAACACCTTCCTCGTGATCAATCCCGATGGGAAGGTCGTGGGGCGGTATCGGGGTGACAACCGAGATGAGGTTGCGCAGCTCGCGATCGACCTGCGACGCGCGATCGCGAACTGAAACCCCGGTCAATCGGATCGCTTGCTTTGCTGGGTGGCGGGCAGGTCGATGTCGTGGCGCATCGATTCGACTTTCGTCGCGAGGTACCGCAGGTTTTCCTCGCGCGGCGTGGGCTGGAGCGGGATCCGCTCATGAACTCGCGTGCCGTAGCGTTCGAGCTGATCGATCTTGTCGGGGTTGTTGGTGAGCAGGCGTACAGAACGCACGCCGAGGTGATCGAGTATCGCAGCGCCGATGCCGTAGTCCCGCGCATCGGCCTGGTGGCCGATGGCCAGGTTGGCCTCGACGGTATCCATGCCCGAGTCCTGCAGCTCGTACGCCCGCAGTTTGTCGACCAGACCGATCCCGCGTCCCTCCTGACGGAGATAGAGCAGCACGCCGTCTCCGGCTTCCTGGATGAGCCGCCGGGACTCCCTGAACTGCTCGCCGCAGTCGCATCGAAGGGATCCGAGCAGGTCCCCGGTAATGCATTCGGAGTGCAGGCGCACCAAGATCCCGTGTTTATCCTCAACTTCACCAACGACCAGGGCGAGGTGCTCGTCGGTGCTGCCCGCGGCATGGAAGACGATCAGTTGCGCCGGTCCGAACTCGGTCGGCAGGAGTGTCTGGGCTTTCTTTTCAATCAGGGGCAGCGAAGGGGGCAAGGGGGGTTCCTTTATGAATCCGAATTCATCGTCTCATGGTGGACTCTGAGTGTAGGATGCTTCGGAAGCCCTGTCCCTCGGTATGGTTTCCTGACGGTGAAGCATCCCCCAGAATTCCGTCCACAAGGAGCAGACATGGAACTCATTCGGATCATCCTGCTGGTGATCATCCCGCCGCTTGGTGTGTTTCTCAAAGTCGGGATCGGAGTGCATTTCTGGCTCAATCTGCTCCTGACTCTCCTGGCATACTTCCCCGGGCTGGTGCATGCCATCTGGGTCGTGACGCAGAAGTGAGTGATGCGGCAGCCGATCCGAGGATAGAGCGGGCTGTCCGCCGTTCGGCTCGCCTTGCGGACCTTCTGGATACCCGCTTTCGCTTACCGGGAACGAACTTTCGTTTCGGCATCGACCCGCTCATCAGCCTTGTTCCGGTAGCGGGGGACACGCTGGCTCTGATCCTTGGGCTGTATCCGGTGATGGAGGCGTTGCGGCTGCGGCTCGGGGCGGGTCTGGTGGCCCGGATGCTGTTGAACCTCGCAATCGACTGGCTGGTCGGCCTCGTGCCGCTGATCGGGCTGATCCCTGACGCGATTTACAAGGCGAATGCCAAGAACGCCCGGCTCCTCCAAGCGGCGCTTGAGCGGCGGATCGCCGGATCGTCCGTGGGTAATTGAGTGGTGCAACTGGGGTGATGCCCGTGCGGGGTCTGCCGCTGCGTTGCGGCTTCGCGTACACTCTCCCTCCCAGTTCCGGAGTCGACCGACATGTCCGTTGCCACGCTGATCGCGGGTGTTCCCGCGGCCAACCGCTCGCTTTATCACCGAATCCGCTTCGCCGCGGGAGATCCGGCGGCGGTGATCGAATTGCCGTCCGAACACTCCAATTGGCCCGGGCGGTCGCTCCTCATCCGTGACATCGAGATGGATCGAGCGCGGCAGCACGCGAGGGCTGATCGGGTGTACTGCCCTGCGGATTTTTCTCCCGAGGGCGGGCTGTCGGGGGACCGGGAAATCGCCACCGCGCAGGCGACCGCCGAGTTTCTCCGCGGCTCCGGGGTGGATCGAGTTATCAGCGATCGATCTCTGCCGCTGGTGTACGCCGAAATGATCAAGCGGGCGGGGCTTGCGCTGGAGTGCGACCTTGATCTCGGTGTGCTCGATCGGCGTGCGAAAGACGAGCAGGAGATCGCGTTCCTGCGTGAGGCGCAGTCGGTGACCGAGGGCGCGATGCGCATGGCCTGTGAACTGGTCGCGCGTGCGGAGGCGGGCTCCGATGGCGTGCTGAGGCACGGCGGAGATGTCCTCACGGCCGAACGCGTTATGTCGGCGATCGACATCTGGCTGCTCGAGCGCGGGTACTCGAACCCGGGCTCCATTGTCGCGCCGGGGCCGATCGGGGCCGACTGCCACGAACGAGGCCACGGCCCGATCCACACGGGCGAGCCGGTGATCATCGACATCTTCCCCCAGAACAAGCGCACGCTGTACAACGGCGACTGCACGCGCGTCGTGGTGCATGGCGAAGTACCTGATGAGCTTGCTCGCATGCACGAGACCGTGGTGCGGGCGAAAGAAGCCGCCATCGCGGCGACGAGGGCCGGCGTGGCTGGGGAGTCGGTGCACCGTGCCGCGGTTGAGGTCATCACCGGCGCGGGCTACCACATCGGATTGCCAGAGAAGCACGGGAAGAAGGGTTCGGATCCGGGTTTCTGCTCGATGGTGCACGGGACAGGACACGGCATCGGTCTGGATGTGCACGAACCGCCGCTGCTGGATTTCAAGGGTCCCGAGCTCGTTGTTGGCGATGCGCTGACCATTGAGCCGGGCCTGTACTGCGCGGCGATCGGCGGCGTCCGGATCGAGGACATGGTCATCGTCACCGAAGACGGCTGCATGAATCTGAACTCTCTGCCAGAGGGCCTCAGCTGGGCCTGAGCGAGAACCAGCCGGACACGCTTACCACGCCTTTCCACACATACATTTTTCCACACCGAGGTTTCAACGACCCGCCATGAACGATTCTTCGACTTCGCACGCTGCAACTCCCACCGGATCCCGCCGCTCTTCCGCTGTGCTCATCACAGGGGCGGGAGGAGAAGTGGGGCACGGACTGATCGAGGCGCTGCACGAGCAAGGGCGCGATGCGATCGTCGCGATCGACATCCGCGAACTCGATGCCGGTCTGCGTGCCAAGTGCTCCGAAACCTTCGTCGGCGACATCTGCGACCCGCTGCTGCTGGGACGGCTGCTGGCGATGTACGAGATCACCGAGATCTACCACCTCGCCGCGCTGCTTTCGACACGGTCCGAGTACGCTCCTGAGTCCGCGCATGAAGTGAATGTCGGTGGCACGCTGAATCTGCTGCGGCTCGCGTCGGAGCAGGCACGGTCGCACGGGCAGAAAGTCAAGTTCATTTATCCGAGTTCGATCGCGGTTTATGGGATGCCGGACCTCGAAACCAAGGCCCGCGCGGGAGCCGTCACCGAGGACCAGTTTCTCAATCCGACCACGATGTACGGATGCAACAAACTGTACGGTGAGCACCTTGGGCGCTATTACTCGAAGCATTACCGTCAGCTCGCGCAGGATCGCATCCCGGATGTTCTGGATTTTCGCTGCGTTCGGTATCCGGGTCTGATCAGCCCACACACCGTTCCGTCGGGGGGGACTTCGGACTTCGGGCCGGAGATGATCCACGCCGCGGCGGCGGGGAAGCCGTACAAGTGCTTCGTGCGCGAATCGGCGCGGATCCCGTTCATGACGATGGGCGATGCGATCGAGGCGACGCTCGCGCTCGGTGCCGCTGACGAGGGGCGGCTCTCGCGATGCGTGTACAACATCGGTGCGTTCAGTCCGACGGCCGGTGAGTTCGCGGATGCGGTTCGCAAGGCGTTCCCGTCTGCCCAGATCAGTTTCGAACCGGATGTGCAGCGTCAGGCGATCGTGGATTCGTGGCCGGAAGAGGTGGACTGGTCCGCCGCGACTCGGGACTGGGGCTATCGCCCGAGCAAGGATTTCCAGCGGGCCTTTGATGAGGACCTGCTACCGCCGATCCGTGCTCGGTATTCCTGAATCGCGAGTCTGATAACTCGAATTGCTTTTCGTTCGGAAGCGATACACCACAGAAACGGATCGTTCCTCGCAAAGAACTTGCTGGGAAGCCCCTGCGCAGGAGCGAGACCCCTGATCCGGGGTATGATGTTGCTGCTGACGAGTGTCAACCGCAGCACCATTTGGAAGAGAGAAGAGTGATGAAGTTGGGTTTCATAGTCTGCGCGGCCGGGGCGATTGCCTTCATGGCCGGTGCCGCTGCGGCGACTCCGCTGAGCGAGTTCAACCTGATCGTGGCCGGAAACTGGACGACGGGTTCGAACACATGGGGCAGGGTCGCGGTTGGCGGCAACGCCAGCGGCAACTGGACCGATGTCGGTACGCGGCTTGATCGCAACGCCGTGGCGGGTTCCGACAGTCTGATTGTTGGTGGAAATGCTTCCAACGGGTTCAACCTTCAGGCCGGTAACGCACGCTTTGGAGGAGCGTTCACCGGTGGTCTGAATGCGAACGGCGGCGGGTCGGCGTCGCAGCATGTGCCGGGTACCTCTTCGTTGGTCGGCGGACTGGTGAGCGAAGTGCGTGCGCTGGGGTCTTCGCTTTCCTCGATGACCGCCAATGCTTCGCTGACCCAGAACGGCAACGCGGGCTACTTCGATGCCGCTGGCCGGTCGGGGGTCGTGGTGTTCAGCATCAACGCCGCGGTACTTTCGAGCCAGTCCTTCGCGAATTTTTCGCTTCAGAACGCGGAGAACGCGGCAGCGATCGTGATCAATGTCGACACTTCGACAACGGGTGGTGCTGCGAATTTCACCGGCGGCAACTTCCTGGCGCAGACATTCAGCGATTTCGCGAATCGCCTGGTCTGGAACTTCGAGGGGGCGCAGGACATTCTGGTCCAGCGTGAACTTTTCGGAGCGATGATCGCGATGGATGCGCGCCTGCACAACCAGACGAACTTGAATGGATCGATCGCGGTAGGCCAGTTCGTGCAGCAGGGTGAAGTGCACTGGCCGATGTTCACCTACGAATTCTCGACGCTCATCCCGCTCCCCTCCGGAGCGGGGCTGGCGTTGGCGGGCATGCTGCTGCTGGGCACACAGCGTCGTCGCTCTGCCTGACAACCTCCCCAAGCCATTCTGCCTGATGCAATGAAAAACCCGCGGCGATGAACCGCGGGTTATTGCATGAGCTTCAGTCTTCAAATCACTCCCCGCAGGAGGATCCGAAAGTCGAGAGGACGATATTGAGGTCGTTGAGATCGACGAAGCCGTCTCCGTTCACATCGCCAACGGTGGTTTGTTGTCCGAAGTTGGTGAGAACCATGTTGAGATCGTCAAGGTCGACCGTGCCGCTGCCGTCCGCGTCGCCAGGACAGACATTCAAGGGTGTTTGCCATGCGCCATATCTGCCGCGATAAGGTTGCTTGTTGAAATCGAGCACCCCGATCAGATCGGGGATGCTCGGGTGATCCAGTTTGAATACCACGGATCCCTCGGATGGCGAGAGGGTGCCTGCTTCCGGCGAAATCAGTTGCGGATCGACGCCCCAAACGAAATCGCCGGTGACATGGTTCTGTCCCGCGCCTCCAGCCGCATTCGCGTTCAGGAAATCGCTGAAGGTAAGCCCGGCGATTGAGGTAGTTCCGAAGCGCTCGTTGAATCGGACCGGATCGAAATTCTGGAACCAGCAGGATTGGATCTCAATCCCCGACCATGCAATCGGATCGTAGTCGAACTGTACATTCGCACCGTTTGGCCGGTACAGGAAGTGCTGGTTCGTGCCGCTCGGATGGGTTGTCTTGAACAGACATCCCCGTATGCGAACGGTAGCTCCGTCGGCAGAGCGGATCGTTGCGTCTCTGCGGAACTGCGATGTGTTCGTGATCTCAACAATTGTACACAGGTCAAGACACAGTGTGTTTGACGCACTGATGAGTCTGAATAAACCGTAGTCAGGGGAAGCATCCAACTGCTGAAGCAGGAGTTCAGATGAGCGTATATAGAGCGAAGTGTTGCTGGACGGGGCGGGGAACCAAGTGTTGATCCTACCTGTATAGCTCGAAACTCCGCCCCTCGGTCTCGGTGTTACGAATCTGCATCGATCAAAGAGTATGTGCTGCACGAAACCGGGTGCAGAATAAAACACGCTGTCGCTGAAGCGTATCGGGTATGTTTGAGGATCGGTGCCGATGACCGGTGTGACAAGTTCGGCAGCAATGATGCGACCTATCGTTTCAGAGTCCCAGACCATCGAGAGATCGTGCTTTTCGTTGAGAATCTGACAGA